>JANRJR010000015.1:0-5913 GCA_033763845.1 Gammaproteobacteria bacterium
ACTCAAAAAATATCATGCCGATAGATGCGATTAATGCAGCTGCCATACTGAAATTAAAAATGCGTCGATGCGTGTCAGTGGTTAAATAATCTTTTATTTTTGTTCCCATCACCAGCCACACTCCTCCGCACGGCAAACAAACAACAAAAAATATAATGCTCAAATAGAGAATGCTCATATAATAATTTGACGTATCTGTATAAATCGAGATAGCACTTACCGCCATTAGCCACGCTTTAGGATTGACCCACTGAAATAATACGGCTTGTAGGAAAGTAAATGGATTCGCATCGCTGTCTTTGTCATTTGTATTGCCATTGGAGTTTATGATCTTATAGGCGAGATAGATTAAATACGCCGAACCCAATAATTTTAAAATATGTTTGATGATGACATATTTTTGAAAAATAACGCCAAATCCCAATGCCAAAATAATAAACATTAAGGGAAAACCTAATGCGACTCCCATAAAATGGGGAAGACTGCGACGTGAACCGTAATTTAATCCTGAATTCATTAGCATGAAATTGTTCGGACCTGGAGTAAGCGTTGTTGAGATCGCAAACAATAATACAGAAATAAAATTTTCCATGATGCTATTCCTTGGGTGGTTTTCGTAAAGACTTAATTTTGCTGCGCTGTTTTTTATTCTCTAACATTTTTTCCTTAGCTTTTCTCGAACGACGACGCTTTTGACGCCGTTTTTTTTCTATCGCTTTTTGTCTCTCGCTCTTTTCTTTTAATATCTGCTCGATAAATTTCTCACATAAGCGTCGTCGTGCATAGAGACGATTATCATCGCGTGAGCGGGTTTCTTGGCACTTAATCTCAATTCCTGTGGGAATATGCTTAAGATAGACGGTAGAAGCTGTTTTATGCAGATTTTGGCCGCCTGAACCAGAACCCAGAATAAATTTCTCTTCCAGATCGGATTCCAAAAGGCCAATTTTTTCCATGGTATTGTTCAATTCTGCCCATTTTTTTGCTTGCATCGCTCTCCCCTCAAAAGTTAGTATAGCTTTTATTATTTTTTTCACCAGGGGTGCTGTAACAAGCTGAGAAATACCCTTAAAACCTGCTCTGGGTAATACCTGCGAAGGAAGTGTGATGATGACGACGTACCTCAAGCTCTGTCTTGTCACAGAGCGTTATGATAAAGATTTTATTCAAGATGCCATTCATGGTGGCGTCACGCTTATTCAATATCGCGACAAGACCAAATCATTTGATGAAAAACTTCACGCCGCCAAATGCCTAAAAGATTTACTTAATGCTCATAATATCCCCTTCATTATTAATGACAATATTGAATTAGCTAAAATAGTTGACGCAGATGGTGTACACCTTGGTCAATTAGATCGCTCTCCAGAAATAGCCAGAGAAATATTGGGCCCTGATAAGATTATTGGATTATCTATCGAAAATCTTGAACAACTTGATACCGCTAATCAATTAAACAGTATTAACTATGTTGCTGCCAGTGCACTCTTCCCTACGCCATCCAAAACAAATTGTGAAAAATATTGGGGATTGGATGGATTGAAAGATTTTGTATCACGCTCAATACATCCAGTTATAACCATCGGTGGTATTGCTCTTTCTAATGTATTTGATGTTATGCAATGTGGTGTTGTAGGTGTAGCAGTTATTTCTGCAATTGAATCTAACTATAATCCCGAATATGCCGCTCGGCAATTAATGCAAGAAATTGTAAGAGGAGAATCTCATGCTCGAAAAACTTAAATCCCATAATCCGTTAATTTTAAATATTACCAATATGGTTACGATGGATTTTATTGCGAATGGATTACTTTCACTGGGTGCTTCCCCCATCATGAGTTTAGCCGAAGAAGAAATGGATGATTTATGTAAAATTTCCCATGCAGTGGTTGTTAATATTGGAACCCTAAATGCTGAATTTATAAATTTAGCCCTATCTGCAGGTCAGTTTGCTAATCAACATGGAAAGCCCCTTATTTTTGACCCAGTCGGTGTAGGTGCAAGTTTATATCGCACACAATCTGCTCAAGAATTATTAAATACTATTAAAATTGATGTTATTCGTGGGAATGCCAGTGAAATATTAGCGTTGTCTGGGTTATTTGTTGTGACCAAAGGCGTAGATAGTACGGTGGAAAGTCAGCAGGCTGTTGAGGCGGGAAAATTATTATCCCAAAAATATAATTGTATTGTAGTCATTAGCGGCAAAGCTGATGTCATCATTGAGAATAATAATATTGATATTTCTGATTTTGGCTCTCCCCTTATGTCAACTGTGACTGGGATGGGATGTCTATTATCTTCAGTTGTTGCTGCTTTTCGTGCAGTAGAATCTAATCGCTTTGAAGCAGCAAAGCATGCAGTAAGGTTTTATGGTCAATGTGGTGAAATCGCTGCCGCAAAATCTCATATTCCCGCTCACTTTAAAAATTATTTCTTGGAGGCATTGTATGCCCATATCTACTCCCCCGTGTGTGCTTAGTATTGCGGGAACCGATCCGTCGGGTGGCGCAGGGATTCAAGCAGATATTAAAACCATTTCTGCAACGGGAAGTTATGCGGCATCGGTCATTACGGCATTAGTTGCGCAAAATACGCAACGAGTTGATGCGATTTTTGAGCTTACGCCATTATTTTTAGAGCAGCAATTAGACGCCGTATTTTCTGACCTAGATATCAAAGCCATTAAAATTGGCATGTTACATAATAAAGATGTTATTGATATTGTTGGTAAATATCTAAAAAATTATAAAGGGTTTGTTGTGCTTGATCCTGTAATGGTGGCCAAAAATGGCGCGGCGTTATTACAACCCGATATTATTGATTATCTTAAAGATAATTTACTATCTTACGCGACGGTTATTACGCCCAATATTCCGGAAGCAGAAAAATTATTAGAAACTTCTATTAATAGTTATGTTGAAATGGAGTCAGCTGCAAAAACATTGGGTGAAAAATTTAATATTAATATTTTATTAAAAGGAGGCCATTTAAACGCTGAACAATCATCAGATGTTTTATACACTGCGGCCAATAAAAAATTCCATTGGTTTCACGCGCCTAAAATTAATACTAAAAATACTCACGGTACTGGCTGTACTCTTTCTTCTGCCATTGCATCATATTTAGCTCAGGGATTTGAACTGCCGAAATCTATCCAACTAGCTAAAGATTATTTAACGCGGGCCTTGGAATCGGGTAGTAAATTTAATATAGGCAAAGGCTTTGGGCCTGTGGACCATTTTTATCCTTTACGAGAAAAAAATTACCATGTTCGAAAAATTAACGAAAATAGCTAAACCACAACTAAGACAAGTTCTATCCCATTCTTTTAATACTGAATTATTTGATGGAACGCTTCATTCAGATAATTTTAGATTTTTTTTGGCAAATGATGCTATTTATTTGCGTGGTTATGCTCGATTATTAAATATTATCGCAAACCGCTTAGATCAGCCGGAACATAAATCAATTTTTTCAAAATTTTCATCTGAAACTATTGAAACTGAATTACTTATCCATCGAACGTTTGAAGTGGAAAAATTATCGACCCCGTGTGGATCCATAACGGAATACTTGGCTCATCTTGATGAACACGTTAATCATTCACCCATTAGCGTAGGAATTGCGAGTGTTTTGCCTTGTTTTTGGTTGTACCGCGAATTAGGAAAACATGCTGCTATCGCGCAAACGAATGAAACACATCCTTATAAGTTATGGGTTGAGACTTATGCGTCACCAGAATTTTATGAGGCAACGGAGTTAGCCATAAAAACATTTGATGAAATTGCAGATATTAAATATGAACAACAAACAATAAATACTTTTTTAACCTCTGTGGAACATGAAATTGCTTTTTGGGAAGAATCCTATTCTTTTTACCCAAGAATTTATCGATTTAAATAAGTTTTACGAGTTGAGAATTAGGATCATCTACAATTTCTTCGTAAGTGCTTGTTGAGGTACGCGTTGGCAGAAAGGATCTGTCTTGAAATTTACCATATTTTGCACAAAGTTTTGCGATACCCTGTTTAGATTCTTCTTGGCAAATACCAACTTCCGAGATACAGGCAATAGCTGAAGCAGCAGTAATCCCAGCTATCGCAAAAGCTCTTACGTGTGATGCAGCACCATTTTTTCGTAAGGCTTGGTCTGTTATTTGAATAGGTGAAGAAGCGTAATCTAATAAATGAAAAATAAAATCGAAAGCATTTGTTGCATAAACTAAAATAAGACCCTTTCGATTTAAGGTGTCGCTGGAGTGGCTGAACCCTGAATGTTTATCATATCCCGTTTGTACCAGAAAATGTGTAAATGTACTTGCAGCAGCGCTGCCGGTTCCAATAACAGCGGAAAATACAATTCCTCCGACAGTTAATCCCATAAACACTGGTGTTCCGCCTGTTACTGAAACAACTAGCAGCCCTCCGCTGTGCGCACTCGCCACTGCATTTAATCCACTCCATACGGCGTTAAATTTAGTTAAAAAACCACTTGCCACGGTCTCTGCCTTTTCTTCTTCTTCCTCACCATAGTAATATTTTATGACATTTTTTTTGCACGGGATCCACTCGCTATAGGTTGAAATACCTGAGAGTAAATAGAGAGCAGGATAGGCAATAGCGTTGAATAAAGGTGGCGCTGATGGCCAAATAAGTTGAATTTCAGCAATCATCGTGGGAGGGTCATTCGTGACGTGATCATAATAATCACCCAAGAGTATCGCTTTAATATAAAGCTTTTTTCGAAAACTGAGATTGTTTGAAGCATTATCTGGCATTTTTGTGTGATTTTCACTTGTACAGGTATGTGAAGTTGAGCCACTACAACAGGCATGAGAATTATGACCCGATAAGGCATAGTTCATATTTGTACAGTTGTGTGTAGCCGCTGCGCCCCAACCTGCAAGATAAGATAACGATACGCAAGGAATTAAAATATACAGTGAAACGCCTAAAAATTTAGTCTGAGAGCCTGTATCAAGAAACTGATCAACTACCGCTTGAATGGTTTGCCCCGTTCCCCATCCATTGAAGCCTGAAGCTACAAACTCAAATCCCGTCGTATATTTCACGAGAGCTTTTGAAACAACTTCTGGATTTTCTTGGAAGTAATTTGCAGTAGCAACGAATGGAATAGCTACATAACTCGCGCAAGTGTACATCCATGAGCAAATGCCATTGCGAACAGGGTTTTCATCATAGTCAGCATTAACTAAGGGGATATTGTTTTCTGAGCCTTCTTCTTCCATCCACACAGCCCTTCATTGGAATTGTTAATAAAATTAAAGCAAGTATACCACTATTTTTTGGCTTTTTTCTTGCTTTTTGGCTTTGCTTTGGGCTTTGCCTTTGGCTTCGGTTTTACCGCTTTACGTTTAGGCTTAACAATGGGAGCTTTTTTAGCGGATTTTGCTGGGTGAGCTTCTTTTGCTGATTTAACAACCGTCTCTGGCGCAGGAACTTCAACAACAACCTGCTTAGTAGGCTTTGGTTCCTTTACGGGCTTCTCAGGTTTTTCATAGTGTTTTTCAATCTGCGCTACTTTTTGGAGGAGCTCTGCTTTTCGTTTCTTTTCGTCATCCAGATAATCCAATTCATCTTGAATGCGTTTCATTTCAAAGTAATCTTCGAGGCGATGACGCGCTTTTAAAGCGGCAACTTTCTTGCGAATAGGCCTCCCCTCTTCATCTTCAGGAATGGACTCTTCGGTGTCGACAGGAGTGATTTCCTCCGCTTCTAATACCGCTTCTTCAGAAACTTCTTCGACTAAGTTGGTGTCATCTTCTGTGGTCGCTTTTGTCATCACTTACCCTCACGGAATTGTCGATTGCAACTTACTTGAAAATGCTGCTCATCCTCTAAGCGTAATGCTGTTAATGCATTCCCCCATGAACATCCTGTATCGAGGGCA
>JANRJR010000016.1:0-103362 GCA_033763845.1 Gammaproteobacteria bacterium
TTCAAACCGATGCCGAACGTAATAAAAATACTGACGAATCACAGCGATTCCCGTCAGCCCCACGCTCAACACCAAAACAACGCCGTGCGTATACCACTGAAATTTAAACAATACTGCCGCGAAAAAGCTGTTGATTAACAAACTAATAATGGGAATCCCTATAAAATAAACGGGCTTTTGTGTAAGCCGCGGAAAGAAAGCCAACGCGGGCGCAAAAACCAAACACACATAGACCAACAACGCATAGGGAATATAGGAAAGAGACGAGAAAAATACGTGTGCTAATTCTAGCATGCCGTTATAATGACCTTTTGATTTTCTGGGGAGCAACGATTCGTGGATTTTGTCATACTCATTCCAGCCTATCAACCGGATGACACGCTCCTACAATTAATCCATGATCTCAGCCAGCTTTCGCCAAACCAGCAATTTATTCTCGTGAATGACGGCTCAACGACTGAAAAATCCAAAGATGTCTTTAAAAAACTCTCAGCATCTTCCAACATCACATTACTCACCCACGATATCAATCAGGGCAAGGGCGCTGCACTCAAAACGGGTTTTAAATATTTTCTCGAACATTTCTCCGACAAAAAGGGCATTGTTACCGCAGACGCCGACGGACAACATTTACCGCAAGATATTTTAAATGTCGGCAATGCCCTCACAGACAATCACGCATTAATTTTAGGCGTTCGACAATTTAGCCAGTCTATTCCGTGGCGCAGTCGATTTGGCAATGAATTAACACGAAAAGTGTTCAGTTGGTTTTCCGGTGTTTATGTGAATGACACACAAACCGGACTTCGCGCACTTTCAACGGATGTCATTCGAGAGGTATCAGCGCTTCCAGAAGAAGGCTATGCATTCGAAATGGATATGTTAATGTTGGCTACAACGCATAAATGGACAGTCAAACAAGTTCCCATTCAAACCGTATATATTAATCAAAATAGAGCGTCGCACTTTAATCCATTATTAGATTCCCTAAAAATTTATTTTGTTTTTTTGCGTTATTCTGTTCTTTCAGTACTTTCTGCGGTAATTGATTTTTCGTTATTTTTTATTGGTTTCCATTTTTCGCGAAGTATTTTAGCCAGTACCGTATTTGCCAGAATTCTTTCGGGTATTTTTAATTTTAAGTTTTGCAAGAAACTCATTTTCAAATCCAATGGCAATGCCAAAAAAGAAGCCATTCAGTATCTTTTACTTGCCCTTGCATCATTATTTTTATCGTTTTCCTTTGTTAGCTTTTTCTATCATGTCGCGAAATTTAATATTTTCTGGAGCAAACTGGTGGGCGATTCGTTGATTTTCTTGGGGAATTTCTTAGTTCAACGGTTTTTGATATTTAAAGCTTCATCCGCTTAAACATAAACTCCGGAATCGATTTAATAATCAACATAATATATCGCCAAAACCATGGCACATATAAAACATTGGTTTTTTTATCAACTGCAGCAACAATTTTTGTGCCCACTTTATTCGGATCAGCCACTAAAAACATTCCCGGCAGTCCAAATGTCATCTGTGTATCCACAAAGCCCGGCTTAACTGTCATGACATGAATATTTTGTTTAAATAATTTATTACGCAATCCCGCTAAATACGTACTTAATCCTGCTTTTGCAGCACCGTACATATAATTACTTTGACGGCCGCGGTCACCCGCGACAGAAGAAATTCCTACCATAAAGCCTGATTTTTGAACGACAAAATAATCCGCATAATAATTTAATAATTTTACGGCTTCCGTAAAATTTATTTTCATCACTTTCTCGACATCATGCCCCATATAACCAATTGCAAATAACACGCCATCTAAATTATCTATTTTGGGAAACTCAGCGTAATTTTCAATATCAAATACAACTGGCGTGACCTTTACGTTATATTTAATCACTATATCAACAGAAATTCGATTTAGTTCAAATTCATCTCGCGCCGCCAGATATAAATTATCGCCTTTTTTCGCAAACGCTTCCGCAATGCCCCGCGCGATTCCAGACGTTGCACCCAAAATTAAAATATTCCGTGCCATACTAATACCCCATCCCTAATCGACGAGACAAACTAGAGTTAAAATTATTTTTAGGATCTATTTTATGTTTAATGTTCATAAATTTTTCTATGGCGGGATACATCTTGTTAAAATTTTCTGCTGATAAAAACGCATCCTTGGCAAGATATACACGTCCGTGATGTGCAACCACTACAGCATCCAATTCTTTTAATAAATCCGGCGTTTTATTGGGCTGAAACGCAATATCCATTGCTAACGTTATTCCCTCCATCGGAAACGATAATAATCCGCCACTCGGTTTACCCATTTTTTTAACCACAGATAAAAAACTAACCGCATTATGTTTTCGCATGATGGCTAAAATTTCTTGAATGCCTTCAAGTGTGGGAACTACGCATTGATATTGGACAAAACCCTTTTTACCATACATTTTATTCCAGTCTTTGATCGCATCGAGTGGATAAAAATACGGCTCATAGTGACTGTTAAAAGCAGTTTTGCGTGACTGAATTTCAAAATAGATTTTATTAAATAAATTAATGCTGTGAGAATTTAATAAAAAATGCGGCGGACGAAAACCTACTTTACTGGATTTTAATTTTTTTTCAGGGTTAACATCTGCATGATGCGCTGTCATGACTATGGCGGAACCGCGCTGTATATCTAGCCACGAAACAGAGTAATCATCATTATACAGATCCATTTCTTTTAAATCTTGAATAGCATGATGTTCAACAGACATGACAGGATTTTTAATGGGAAGTAATTGTAACGTCACTTCGCCTATAATTCCCGTCAATCCCATGCCGCCTATCGTCGCCCAAAAAATATCTGTATTTTCATGCGGGCTGCACTTAATGCATGAACCATCGGCTAAAATTAAACTGAAATTAATGACATGTTGCCCAAAAGATCCTACACGATGATGATTTTTCCCGTGCACATCTGCTGCCACACATCCACCCAAGGAAACAAACTGCGTACCCGGCGTCACCGGCAAAAACCATCCGGCGGGAACAATCACCTCTAAAATATCTTTTAAAGTAGCACCGGCCTCTGCCGTCAGGATTCCGGCTGTTTGATCAAAAAAAATAAATCTATTTAATTTTTCTGTTAACACAACAGCGTGTTCATCATTAAGCGATGCATCGCCATAACCTCGCCCTTGGCCTCGCGCAATACAAGACGAAGTATACGCATGCAAATCTGAATATTTTTCAGGGCGAAACAATTCGCATGATTGGATAGGAACACGTCCCCAGCCACTTATCACTTTAGTTAACGTTTTCATAATCCCCGACTTAGGGCGAGGCATGGCCTCGCCCCTACAACTATATTAATGGCGCGTGATAAATCATTTGAATCATATTACCTTCGGGATCTTCGCAATAAAAACTGCGGGCACCGTCTCGATGCGTACGAGGCTCTGCCTTAATCGTCACATTGTGAGAACGCAGAAATTCGCACCATTTATCCACTTCTTCAGGCGTTTTGATAATAAATCCCATGTGATCCAACACCTGCCCTTTGTCGCGCTTAAAATTTTCTGACGCACGATGAAGGGCCAAATTATCATTTCCCGTGGTAAGATAAACGTTATCTGCATCGGGTTGCCATTCGATGCGCATACCCAAAAGGTCTTTGTAAAATTCGACACAGGCTTCGAGTTGTTTGACGGTTAACGCCACATGCCGAAGCCCGAGTGTATTAGCTGGTCTCATAATAATCCCCTGAATCTCCTTATAATAGGTATGCAAAAATGCTTATGCAACACGCTCCTCGCTTGAATGATCAACAAAAAGCCGGATAAGACCCTAAAATTAGTATTCCAGATTTAGGATTTTGTAGGAAATGTGCTACGATACCGTGGGTCAAAAGCTTACAAAACACAGCATAATTATGACAAAACAATCCCTCTATAAAGTTTTTTCTTTATTCGCTTATTGATTCTTAATTTTAACTCGTGGAAAAAAGCTGTAACAAAGAGGTACGAATATGGCAAATGAAAAAACAACAGCGGGACGACCGGAGTGGATCACTCATAAAAATGTGCAGATTAATGCGCAACTTTTTTACTCACTCGGAATTTTAGCACTAACCCCTCAAACCGCAGAACCTACTGACATTTCATCCCACCACATTCCAATTGGAACTCGAGAAATTAGCGCAGCTCCCAGAAAAACTCCGAAAAAATTTCGAGAATTATGCGAAAAACTTAACGCTTACTCTCAACAAGCCAATTTTTTATTAAATGAGCGCGCCACTCTTTCTAATCCTCGTCGAGAAGATGAAATATTTGTTCCCTTTGTTTTTAAAGAAAAAGGCATGTACTTATACCCATGGCTTTCTTCCAATAAAACAGCAGAGATAGATAGTTTTTCCGGCTTTCAACAGTTTGTTACTGCAGGATGCTTATTTGGTCCTAATATCATCGGAACTGATCAGGACTCGTCAAGCATAGGTCTCATCAAACACAACATTCATCTTAAGGGCAAAATTAGTTCTATTTCGTATGACACGCTCAATAATCCTTACCTTGAGTCATTAATTGATCAGTTTGAGTGCTTCTGCGAAATCGTAACGACATATGCGGAAAAAAACAGCCTGAAAAAACTCCTTTACCACATGCCCACCTGGGATTACATTTTATTTGGCATTGAGTTATTTATACGCGGTGCAATAAGCCTTAAAGCCCTTACTCAATTTTTTAGTGCCCTTCATACTGAAGCCAACCTTCACAAGATCACATTAGAACAAATCGCGAGAGCGCATGATATTGAACTAACGTTTATCTCTCCTTTCGATAATCTTTTCGGGAATTTTTTCACTCAACCGAAAGATAATTTATGCGAACTGGTTTTTCAAACTCTTCAACTATCCACTGAAGAAGTCGAATTTGGTTCCTTAAGTACCGAAGAACAAAAAGTGAAAGAATCCTCCCTTGTAAAACGGTGTGCAGAAAAACTCTGCAAAAATAGGCCGAATTCTCCCGCATTTAGAGCGTGGAATGATTTTCTCGTAAAAGAAAAGCCCCCCGAAAATTTGGAAGAATTATTCAAAATAGCTAATTCTACTGTTATTGGGATTGCTGCAGCCGACAAAAAACCTTTAAAAACATGTTCTTTGCTACCACTGTCTGAAAAACAAATTCAAGTAAGCTACCAAGCTTATTCAAAAAAACAGACCACCACTCCCTATGGCTCAGTCCTGAATTTAACGGGTTTCGATCCTTTGCTAACGTATACCGCATATAGACCTCCTGGACTTGTGTTTTATTTTACGGAATACTGCAAAACTACAGCGGCTCAATTGATTCGTAAAAAAGGCTTGTTAGCTGAAGCTCGAAGAAATATCGCTCGCATTGCTCATAACCAGAAGCCCATTTCCTTGGAAGAACATTTACAAAACGCAAAATCATCTGAGACCCGCAGAAATACAAAATAAATAAAAATGCAAATAAGGAGCGAGACTGTAACATGACACAAATTCACACCCACCCTCTTTTTCAATCTCTAACAGATCACCAGCGCGACATTTTAGATAAGTTTACAACCAGCGACATCTCTGCTGAAAAAATACTCGATGAAATTATTCGCTACTACGAAAACGTAATCGCGGTTATGCCAGGCAATGTGTATTGGCTCAATCAACACTGTATCACTATGGGATGCAATCAAAACGTATTAGATATGCTTGGACTGTCTTCTCGTGAACAATTTAGAGGGCTTACATTTGATGATATGTCCAGACTTGGGAAATGGTCTGCACAAGCAAAAGAATCTTTTCAACAAGATTCTGAAGAAGTAATTAAAACGGGCTCACCAAAAATTAACGTGGAAGAACCCCCCATTTATCACAAAGATGGACGGATCTTGTACTTCCTAACCAGCCGAGTCCCCCTATTTGATCCCAACGGAAAAGTCATCGGAATCGTGGGTATTTCCATTGATATTACGGAACGTAAAAAAATTGAACAACAATTAGTTCTAGCCAAAGAAAAAGCAGAAGATGCAAACAAGGCTAAAACTATATTTTTGGAAAATATGCGTCATGATATCCGAACTCCCCTGATTGGTATCACAGGATTCGCTAACCTCATCGCGCAACAAAGCACAGACCCCAAAATCAAAGAATACGCAGATAATTTATCTTCTTCTTCAGAAGCTCTTCTCGATTTGCTCAATGAAATATTGGATATTATTAAAATAAATTCAGGCGAGATTCCTCTTATCAAGAAAAAATTTGATCTTAAGAAACGATGTGAAGCTATTATTCAACTGTCTCAAGCGAAAGCGTACCAAAAAAACATTTCTCTTTCGTTTGATTTTGACAAAAAAATTCCTACTTATGTGATTGGGGATCCCACCCGTATTCATCGTATAGTGTTGGAGCTGATTGGAAATGCTCTTAATTTCACCCCACCGGATGGAAAGGTAATATTGAAGATTGTTCTAGCCAAAACTCAAAACAGTGAATTAATCCTCAAAATTATTGTCACAGATACTGGCATCGGAATTCCTCTCGAAAAACAACAAGAAATTTTTCTACAATTTAAACGACTTACACCTTCTTACGAAGGAATATATAAAGGTGCAGGCTTAGGCCTCTCCATCACCAAAAAATTCTTGGACGACATTCAAGGTGAAATTTATGTAGAAAGTACCATTGGGCAAGGCACCACTTTTACTTGCGTCATCCCACTACAAAAACCTTTATTAGAAAATGACGATTTAGGATGTGAAGATTTTGTGCCAAACAAAATATCACTTCTCGATTCCAAACCGCGGAAACAAAAAAAATCCTCTCAAAAACGCCTTCCCCAATCGTCGTCCGTTTCAAATTTTTTAAATAAGATATTACTGGTGGAGGACCAACCTGTTGCTGCTCTCGTTGCGCACGAGATGCTTTGTGAACAAAGCTGTGAAGTAGACATCGCAAAAGATGGCAACACTGCTTTAGGGTTAGCGAAAAAAAATCACTATGACCTTATTTTAATGGATATCGGACTACCGGATATCAGTGGCTACGAAGTTACTCAACAAATTCGCCAATATGAACAAACCAGCTCCTCTCAAACACCCATTATTGCACTCAGCTCACATGTGGAAGAAGAAAATAAAAAAAAATGCCTCCAAATTGGTATGAATGCTGTTATTACTAAACCGTTAACTAAAGAAAAAGCGCGCGATATTCTTAAAGCCTTTATCCCAAATCATATACAAACATCTTCCTCCCTTGGTACGGACATACCTTCATTACCCGAAAATGCGATTGATTATGAAACAGCCGAAAAACAATTAGGCTGTACACGCACCATGATCATCGATCTTCTCAAAATGCTTATTAACGAATTTCCTCAAGAACGCCAAACCATGAATAAAGCCCACAAAAACCAAGACTGGGAAACCATTGCCACCATCGCACATAAAATCAAAGGGGGCGCAAGTTACTGTGGGGCAATTCGATTACAATTGGTATGTGGCTACTTCCAAAATTGTATTAATACAAAAAAAGTTGAGGATTACGAAAAAGTATATCAATCTATACTAGATGAAATGGACAACATCGCTAAGGCCGCACACAGAGAAGTAGAGTAGTCCCTCTAATTGCCCTAATAATTCCCACGTTTTTCTTCTGAGATAAATGAGAACATCTTTATGCAACGTATTACGCTATTAAATCCGCAATTGGCGAATCAAATCGCTGCCGGTGAAGTTATTGAACGCCCTGCGTCGGTTATCAAAGAATTAGTCGAAAACAGTTTAGACGCAGCCGCAACACGCATTGATGTCGAAATCGAACAAGGCGGCACCGGATTAATTCGCATTCGCGATGACGGATACGGCATTCATAAAGATGATTTAATTTTGGCGCTAAGTCGACACGCGACCAGCAAAATCGGTTCGCTGGATGATCTCGAACACATTGCAAGCTTTGGATTTCGCGGCGAAGCCTTAGCCAGTATCAGTTCCGTTTCCCGATTTAAACTATCGTCACGCACAGAAGATCAATCGCATGGCTGGCAAGTGGAAATTCACGGTCGTGAACCGGAAGTGTCACATACACCTATCGCACATCCAGTAGGAACCACCATTGAAGTACGGGATATTTTTTACAACACACCCGCGCGTCGCAAATTTTTAAAATCCGAACAAACCGAATTTAACCATATCCAAGAAGTGGTTCGACGCATTGGCATGAGTGTTTTTAACACTAGCTTGAATTTAAAACACAATCAAAAATTAATTTTACAATTACCTGTTGCAAAAACTTTAGACGACAAAGCTGAACGTATTGCGAAAATTTGTGGTCGTGAATTTATCGAACAGTCATTATATTTGGATACTGAAAATCAAGACATGCAATTATCTGGATGGTTTGGTTTGCCCACGTTTTCACGCTCCCAAACTGACTTGCAATATATTTATATAAACGGCCGAATGGTTCGCGATAAAGTCATTGCACAAGCCGTTCGACAAGCGTATCACGATGTTTTATTTGGCGGTCGACAACCTGCCTATGTTTTATATTTACAGTGCGATCCCGCAAATATTGATGTAAACGTACATCCGGCCAAAAACGAAGTGCGGTTTCGTGACAGCCGCATGATATTTGATTTTATTTTTCGTTCGGTACAGCGATTATTAAAAGAAACCAAGCCAACATCCTCGGCAATTCCCACAGCTGAACCAACGTTCCAACCAACATTTAATAATCGCCCGCAACAATCCCAAATAGATTTATACAAAACATTAATTTCATCTCCGACAGTAGAAACCATTTCAGAAATCACACCATCTATTGTGGAATCGACAAATCGCATTATCGACAAAGCAAAATACACGGCAAATCATATTCAACCTGCCCCTCCTCCACCCGAACCTTCGCATGCACTGGGTTTTGCGTTAGCGCAACTTAAAGGCGTTTATATTTTGGCACAAAACGAAAAAGGCCTAGTGTTAGTCGATATGCATGCGGCACATGAACGAATTGGTTATGAAAAACTTAAACAACAATTTGATACGAAAAATATTCTCACTCAAAATTTATTAATTCCAGTAGCCGTCTCAGTGAATGAAACTGACGCGGAGTTTATCGATCAACAAAAAAATCTATTTGAATCATTGGGATTTACAGTGGAACGGATAGGACCCGAAACCATTTCTGTTCGTACTGTCCCGTTATTACTTAAAAATGCGGATATTGCCGTATTAATTAAAGATCTGGCTTCTGATTTGAAAGAACATCCAACAACCAACCGCATTCAAGAACGCATCTATGAGCTACTAGGAACGATGGCCTGTCATCAAGCCATACGCGCAAATCGTCAACTCACCATTCCCGAAATGAACGCTATTTTGCGACAAATGGAAGTCACGGATCACAGCAATCAATGTAATCATGGCAGACCCACGTGGACTGAATTATCATTGCAGGACTTAGATAAGATATTTTTACGGGGACGATAGTTTTAATGAAAACAGTCGTATGCTTAATGGGTCCCACCGCCACTGGTAAAACTGATTTAGCCATTAAGCTCGCGAAAAAATTCCCGCTTGAATTAATCAGCGTTGATTCTGCGATGATTTATAAAGGCATGGATATTGGCTCAGCAAAACCTAAACAATTTCACCATCTCATCAACATTCGAAATCCTGATCAAACCTATTCCGTTGGCAATTTTTGCAAAGATGCTGTAAGAATTATTAAAGATATTCATGCACGCAAGAAAATTCCGTTATTGGTTGGCGGTACAATGATGTATTTTCGTGCATTACAACAAGGTTTATCTGAATTACCGAATGCTGATCAAGCTATTCGAAAAATGATTCGTGAATTAGAAAATCCCTATGAAAAACTGAGCGAAGTCGACCCTATAACAGCGAAACGATTGCATCCCAATGACATGCAACGTATTGAGCGCGCATTGGAAGTGTATGAAATTACGGGAATCCCTTTAAGCGAATTCCATCAAACGCAAACACGCTATTTAGATAATTATAATGTTATTTCGATTGCACTAATTCCATCCGATCGCGAAAAATTAAAACTACGCATTCAAAAACGATTTCAGAAAATGCTAAAACGCGGACTAGTCGGCGAAGTTAAAAAATTATTAACCTATAAAGATTATCCGGCCATGCGTTCGGTAGGCTATATAGAAACCATGGAATATCTACTAAAAAAGATTAATCGAAAAACGATGATTGAAAAAGCGACCATTGCAACACAACAATTAGCCAAACGCCAATTAGTGTGGCTAAGATCGTGGCCAGACTTAACGGTGTTTGAGCCGGGGGAGAAAAATCTTACAGCTGATGTTTCTCGGCTTTTACAACGATATATCGAACAATTGAAAAAATCGTCGCCGCACTAAAAAAGATCAACGTCCATTCCGGAATATTTAATCCCAGCAAATGCCACGTTTGTTTTGCACAATCATCAGAACCTAAAAACAAAATTTGCAAAGTTTGTGTAACCGCCATGTTTTTAAACATATATTCCAAGGTCGGACTACACGTTGCCACTGCACCGACCGGTTGAAGTGTTAACCACACGTGACGGGCAGCAACAAACACGCCCAACAAACTAAATACCCCTAGAATAGCACTGTTAATTTTTTTACCGCGAATACTGGCCGGCGTAAACAAGGAATTAATTAAGAATATAAACCCAATAATCAATACAATAAGCCGTTGCACAACACATAACGGACACGGCAATAAACCTAAATACGTTTGCAAATAGGCCGCAAAACTCAACAATGCCATGCAAAATAAAAACCCAAGAAAACTAATTCTGCGAGAATATAAAAAATTCATTTTGAATCTCCCATTAACCAATCTTCCAAAATAATTTTGGCCGCGACACTATCAACCGGCCCTTTCTTTAACGCACGATATCCACCCTCTTCAAATACATTCGCTCGCGCTTCTACTGTCGAAAGACGCTCATCAATTTCATGAACCGGCAAACCATAACGCGATTTTAATTCGTTTGCAAAATGCTCCGCTAACTCCGTTAACGGCTGCGTCGAACCGTCCATATTCAATGGCCGCCCTACAATTAATGCCATCGGCTTCCACTGCTGAATCAATTTTTGGATTTCATCCCACGGTGGTTCACCATTTTTAGCAAATAACGTTGTTAGAGGGTTTGCAGAATGCGTAATCGTTTGGCCTACCGCTACACCAATTTTTTTGAGCCCAAAATCAAAACCTAACACTGTTTGATTAGGCATGCCCTGCTTCATCCGACAAGTTCGTTAAATTAATACCTAATAAGGACAGCGAATCCGAATAACGTGACTCGAACGGAATATCAAACGTAATGGAAGAAACAGCAGGAATCGTCAGCCATGTGTTTGCTAAAATTTCTTGCTCGAGCTGACCCGGCTCCCATGCACAACATCCCAGCGCAACCAATACATCTTTCGGACCTTGATGAATGGCCAACGCTTCAAGAATATCTTTAGACGTTGTGATAAAAATATCGTCGCCCGCTACTAACGTTGAGCGCCACGCACCACGAGGACGATGCACCACAAATCCTCGCTCTTGATGAACCGGCCCACCAAATAACACTGGAATATGACGAACAACATCATCTTGAACATTGATTTTCATGTCAGACAAGACATCAGCTAAGGAAATCGTCGTAGGACGATTGATAATAATAGCCACCGCTCCATTTTCATTGTGTTCACATACAAACATCACCGTGTGATGATAGTTAGGATCTTCCATCGAGGGCATCGCGATGAGAAAATGATTTTGGTAGTACGGATTTTCTTTGGCTGTCTTCATTAACGGGCATCATAACAGTCGTCGAGAATTGGTCAAGAATATTATATGATTGCTCTTTTTTCAGTTGAGTAGCTATGCAAAAGACAGCATTAATTACAGGTGGCGGTACAGGTTTAGGTCAAGCGATTGCAAAACAACTCGCGGCAAAAAACCTTCGTGTCTATATCGTCGGCCGTCGACTTCAAAAACTGTGCGAAACCCAAGCGTTTTATCCAGACAATATCGCCTGCATTCGTGGCGATGTTAGCACTCCGGCAGGACGAAAATTTATCGCTAAAAAACTGGCCGATGTTCAGCTGGACTATTTAGTTCATAACGCAGCGATAGTGACACCAATTGTTCCTTTGCATCAAACTAGTTTAAAAGATTTCCGAAAAACACATGCAACCAATGTCGAAGGACCGTTATTTCTCACCCAGCTTTTATTTTCACAATTAAATCCTGAAGCACGCATTCTTCACATCTCTTCTGATTGTGCCAAGATGCCGCTGGCACGTTGGACAACTTACTGCACATCAAAAGCAGCAATCTCAATGATATCGGGTTGTCTTAAAAAAGAATTGCTGGAAAAAAATATTTACGTCGGCTCTATCGATCCGGGCATGATGGATACACCCATGCAACGCTACATTTGCCAAGACGACGTTCAATTTCCCGAAAAATATTCACTCGAAGAATTAATCCGTGAAAAACTATTGTTAACTCCCGAATATTCTGCGAGTTTATGCGTCAAATTATTGCTAGAATTCGCTCCTCATGCCTTTAGTCAACAAGAGTACTGCGCCTATGATGAAGCTCGCTTTTTGCCTGTTTAGGTATTACCCCTACGGTGGACTTGAGCGCGATTTTCTCCAAATAGCTAAAATGTGTCTTGCGCGAGGACATGAAATACATGTTTTCACTATGAGCTGGGAAGGTGAAATTCCCAATGGGTTTCACGTGAATTTAATTAAACCCTTCGGATTTTCCAATGCAGGTCGCGCAAAATCATTTGCCAACCACGTTTCTCGTTATCTTAAAAAACAAAAATTTGATCGAGTGATTGGTTTTAATCGCATGCCAAATCTGGATTTTTATTTCGCCGGCGATCCCTGTTTTGCAAAAACAGCCCATGAAAAACATCCTGTATTATTTAAATTACTACCACGCTATAGAATTTATGCTAGTCTTGAAAACAGCATATTTTCAGCCGAATCAAAAACACAAATTTTATTATTAAATCCCAGCCATCTTGATATCTTTCGTGAACATTACAAAACACCCAAAAAACGCTTTACGTTATTAGCTCCAGGCATAAGTGAAGATCGTCGCCGCCCACTAAACCAAACAGAAATTCGCGAGCAATTTCGAAAGAAACACGATGTTCCTGCAAACGATAAAATTATTCTCATGGTAGGTTCTGATTTCAAACGTAAAGGTGTCGATCGTGCTTTACTCGCCTTTGATGCATTGCCTGATAACCTCAAAGATTCGACCCGCTTATGGATAATAGGGCAAGGGCAACCAATCACACATCCTCGCGTCACTTACTGGGGCACACGAGATGATATCGTTAATTTCTATGCTACCGCAGATTGTTTGTTACACGTAGCATACCAAGAAACGGCAGGAATGGTATTACTGGAATCACTGGCAGCAGGATTACCCGTTATCGTCACGCAAAATTGCGGTTATGCGCCGTATATTCAAAAAGCCAGTGCAGGCATGATTGTGCCTGAACCCTTTTCGCAAGAAACCTTAAATCAAATTTTAGCAAAAGTATTATCCGAAGAAGATGTTTTAGCCGATTACCGTCAAAACGCATTAAATTTCTGCAAAACACATAATTTATTTCATTTTGCGATTCAAATCGCCATGATCATCGAAGGAAAAACCTAAATGCAAAAACGCTATTTACTTCCTTTAGCTATTTTCATCAATCTTTTATTGTCTTACTTAATGCTGTTATATAACCAACCCATTAATTCTGATGGGATATTGTATATTAATACGGCCAAAGCATTTTTAGCTGGTGGATTTCATTCTGCATCTGGAACATACAACTGGCCTTTTTATTCCATAATACTTGCGGAATTTGTTTCGCTCTCTCATTTATCCTTTTTAGCATCGGGATTTATTTTAAATAGCTTATTTACCAGCATGCTAATAGTTTTTTTTATATTATCGTCAGAATTGCTCGAAAATACTTCAAAAGTGTTACCTTGGGCTGCAGCCATTATTTTATTATTTCCCGAACTCAATCATGACAGATATAATATTTTGCGGGACATCCCCTATTACGCTTTATTTATATTCTCCTTATGGTCATACTTAAAATATATACAAACCGAAAAATTCTCTTACGCAGTTTTATGGCAAATTGCCATACTCTCAGCGACATTATTCAGGATAGAAGGTGCGGTTTTTTTACTCGCTACGCCTCTCTTAACTTTTTTGATTCCTGCATATTCTATTACACAAAAATTTATGCGGGCTTTAAAACTGTATTCACTGACGATTGTTTTAGGCGTGAGTGGAATAATACTTTTCAGTCACTTTTTAAACTTTGGTCGAATTCCTGAATTATTCAGCTATTTAAATCCGAACGAACTATTCAATGTTTTTCAAACACAAAGCAATGCTCTCAAACCAGCCATTGGCGTGTTAGGACAAAATAATTCGGGAATATTCTTAATTGGTGGATTAATTAGCGTATTTGCGCATTCTTTCTTAACGACATTGGGAATATCCAGTTTTTTATTAATTTATGGCATATATGCAAAATTATTACCCCAGAATAAATCCGCCATATACAGCCTGATTATTTATATCTTTATTAATTTAGCGGTTTTATTAGCATTTTCTTTACATAATCTTTTTATGAATTGGCGTTACACCGTTCCACTCGTATTAACTTGTTTATTATTTGTACCAGGGATGGTGGAAAAATTGCCTAAAACCGGAATAAAAATACTCTTTTGTCTTTACCTTGCCGCAGCTAGTTTTATTCCGTTTGGAACATCTAATGCGTATCTAGTGAAAGCAGGACAATGGATCGATTTAAATACACCCAGCGATACGATAATTTATTCAAACAGTGATTTGTTGATTTTTTACGCGGATCGCACAGCCGTGACGAACCCCAAAAAAGCAGATTATGTTTTAATTCAAAGCAAAATACTTTCGCCAACCGCATTACCCAAAAACCAATTACCTGTCATCAATTTTAAAAATAGACGGGGTGATGGAGCGTACATCTTTAAAAAATAGGCTCGCCAGAATCTGAAGAGCTTCCCGTTCCTGCAGGACCCGATTCATCCGGAGCGGTTTGCGTCGGAACCGTTTCTTTTGTGAAATATTCATTTATGGCATCTTCTTGTCCGGAACGTGCCAATAATCCTGTCGCTGGGTCAATCAGGACCATCGTAATATCCGTCGGTTGTTGCACAGAATTTTCAGGCACTCCTTGTAGGGCATTTTTCATAAAATCGATCCAAATCGGTAATGCTGCGGATGCACCTTGTTCATGGGTAGGCTTAGGCTGATCAAACCCCAACCATGCAATCGCAACAATATTACTGTTAAAACCATCAAACCACGTATCAACACCACCATTTGTAGTGCCCGTCTTTCCGGCTAAATCTAATCGACCTAATGATCGTGCCGCGCCACCTGTTCCACTTTGGATCACACTTTTCATTGCATTCACAATTAAAAAATCAACTTCGGGTGAAATAACAGGCGCGGCCTGCGCAGGTGCTTTGTATTGAAAAATAACTTTTCCTGTTGCATCTTGCACTTGTTGTAACAAATAAGGATTTACGCGATACCCACCGTTCGCAAATACCGCATAACCATTTGCCATTTGTAACGGTGTAACATCTGCAGATCCCAACGCCATCGTTAAATTTTGTGGAAGTTGTGCCGGCGTAAAACCAAATTGTGAAATAAATTTTGTCGCGTAATCAATGCCAACGGACTGTAAAACACGAATCGACACAAGATTTAATGACTGCGCTAACGCAACACGTAAACGCGTAGGGCCGTTAAAATTACGCTCAGCGTTTTCGGGACGCCACTCACCGTCATCAGCACTGGGATCTGAAAATGCTAACGGCGCATCATTAAATAAACTCGCCAAGGTGTAACCTTTATTTAAGGCTGCGGAATATAAAAACGGCTTGAAACTTGAACCCGGTTGACGTTGCGCTTGTGTGACACGATTAAAATTACTTAAACGATAACTGAATCCACCCACCAATGATGTGATTCCACCCGTTGATGGATCCAACGAAACAAATGCCGCTTGTGCTTCAGGAATTTGCGCTAATTGAAAACCCGTACCAACTGGATTTAACCAAATCACATCACCAACTTTTACCACTGCATCAATAGATTTTTTGCGTGTCCATGTCATCGCTGACCATGGAAGTACCGTCGATTGTCCATTCGATAAATAAACCGTTGCTTTGGACGTATCCACGCCCAATACAATTCCCGGCACTAATCCATTCGCATCGGGAATTAATCTTAAATATTTTTGCAGCGCGGGTAACGGTGTTTTATTTACATCTTTTAAATTAGTCACGGGTCCGCGATAACCATGACGTTGATCAAACGCTAACAATCCTTTTCGCAATGCATTATTAGCATACACTTGATATTGGCTATTTATTGTCGTGTAAACACGATAAGACTGGGTAAATGCTTGGTCACCGTACGTGTCTTGCATCATTTGCACAACCATTGCACCAACATATGGCGCTTTCACTTCAACCGGTCGCCCATGATAGCTTGCATCTAGCGGTGTATTTACAGCACTTTCATATTGCGCCTTTGTAATATATTTTTGATCGTACATTCGCCACAACACATGATCCCGTCGGTCTTTTGCAGCGGCAGGATTCGTAATCGGGTTAATTGCTGAGGGGGCTTGAGGCAATCCTGCTAACATCGCCATTTCAGGCAACGTTAATTGATCTAGCGTTTTTCCGTAATATGCTTGTGCAGCAGCAGCAACACCATAGGCCTGCTGTCCGAAATAAATTTTATTCAGATATAGTTCTAGAATTTTATCTTTCGGTAATTCGCGATCGATTTTAAGCGCGAGCAACATTTCTTGGAATTTTCGTGTGAACGTTTTTTGGCGCGTCAAATAAAAATTGCGTGCCACTTGCATCGTAATGGTACTCGCACCTTCCGATTTTGTTCCTGTTGCAATAAGATTGATCACTGCACGAGCCAACCCTCTAAAGTCAACACCAGAATGTTCATAAAAACGCTGATCTTCTGTTGCAATTAATGCTTTAACCAATAAAGGCGGAATTTGATCAAAACTCACGGGCGCACGACGGATAGGACCAAACTCACCAATTAATTTTCCGTCACTGGTATACACGTCGAGAGGGACTTGAAGTTGAATCGTTTTTAATTCGGATACATCAGGTAACTGACTTTCTAAATAAACGTAACCCAGTGCAACGATAATAAACCCTGAAAAAGCGAGACTGGCAAAAAAAGACATAAGCCTTGGAATGCGTGACATATATAAGGTAAGCCTCACTGGTTTATAGAGAACGCCAGTATAAAGATCTTGGGGCTATCGTGCAAAAGGTGATACGCTTTAGTTTCATCAATAATTAAAGTGAGATTAGTATGTTTGGTTTAGATTTAAATCATCCCGAAACATTGATTGGCATTCGCCCCCTCCCCGACGGTAAATTTGGGGCATTTCATCCTGACGCAAGCACATCACACGTCGTTGCCATTGCGCTATCGGGACGAGAAGTGCTTTGTAAAGTATTACCCTGGAACACCCATCGCTCCGATTCAGAAATTCTTGTCGGACTAAAACAACATTTTGCTGACTTTGTTCAACCTTTGGTCATCGACTTTCAGCGCTTAAATGACAATCACTTGAAAATCATGATGTCGTCTCTTGAACGCGTAAAACAATTATGCGCGTCCGTTCCGTCACATTTTATCATTCGCGCTATCGATCATGAATCCTATGCGATTGCGCGTGCTTTAAAGAAAACAGGAGTTATTTCAGAAGAAACATTTTGTTTTTACTACACTGAAAATAATCTCGTTAAAATCAGCGTCTTCGATAAGAATCTTCTTATTTTTTATGATGAATGGGAAAATATCGAAAAAATTAATCAACACCCATTGATTGAAAATATAAAACGAGTAGCATTGGAAAACAAATCACATCTGTTAGCGTTGGGGCTTGCCTTGAGAGAAAAAAACGACTGGAATTTACATCCTTCTCAGACTGAAAAAGAGCATCATGTTCATGAGCAAGGTATTTTATTTTTGGTTAAGGCAACGCTCTACAGTATTTTGTTATGCTTCATTGCACACATTCTCCTTATGGGCTTGGTCTTTTCACAACACACTTACAATCATTTTCTTGAGAAAGAATTCCAGAAAACATGGCAATCTTCTTTTTCCGTTCAATCCCAAAAAACACAAATTATCTCAATGGAAACACAAATGAAAACGTTGCAGCAGCTTAGAAAGCAGCAACAGCCCTCGACTATCCTCTTGCAAAGTTTGATGCATGCAATGCCTGAAGGCGTATTTCTCATGCAGCTCTCCCTGCAAGATAATCATGTACAACTGGAGGGGAGAGCCGTAACCGCAGAACAAACGCAAACTTTACTTAATAACTTAAAAAAAGTTTCTACGCTTGAAACTCCTGTCATGAATACCCCACAACCTGATGCATCAGAACCTCCGTATCAATTCAGCTTTTCGGTATCTGCCACCTTACGGAGAATGCCATGACCAAATCATCGTTGCCCTATAAAATCATCGGCATGTTAATTTTTTTAAGTATCACAAGTATTGCTTACCATTTTTCTCTACACCCAAGCTATTCTAATTATTTAGATTCTCATCATGCTTATCACGAACTCAAACAAAATATTGATAAATTAAAAGTCGACCTGGGCAAAAAAGGCGTTTACTCAACGCAATTTACGCAAACACAAGCCCTCTATAATCAAACCATGGCTGTGTTTCCAAAAGATCTGAACACCGCACTCAATGGCATCAAAAAATCCGGGGAGTCCGCTCACTTAACATTTCAGTCCATCACGCCTGGCACACCCGTTTCAAAAAATTTTTACAGTGAAATTCCCGTTCAATTAACGATACTGGGAACGTATAAAAACATTATGGACTTTATGCAAACTGGATCAACAGGAACAATACCTCTATTCATTTGGAAGAATTGGACCTTGTCCCAGCAAGAAAAACCTAAAACCACTGTGTTAAACGAAACAACCAGTCGAGGTTTGTTACAAATGAATGTCAGCGCAATATTTTTTACCATGCCTTAAAGGAATGCCTATGCGATTTAAATATCTATTATTTTTCTTTGTTTTATTCGCTATCGGACATAACGTGCTCGCACAATCTCCGGATCCTTTTTCACGCCTTTCTCCTTTGGATCATCCACTTAAACGTTATGCGCCCGCTCAGCTCACCATGGTCGGCAGTATTACGCAACAAGATAATGTTTTGGGCATTGTTAGAGCACCAGATAATCACGTTTACACGGTAAAACCTGGAAGCCAATTAGGAAATAGTGCGTATGTGATTGATGTGACTTCAAAAAAAATTACCGTGCAACAAAATACACAAATGATAGAATTAACATTACGTACACTTAAATAACTAATATTTTTTTAATTTAACATTAATAAGAGAACTCTCATGAGAAAAATTTTTATTATTTTGCTTCTTTTTATTCCTTTCAGTGTTATTTCAAAACCTTTAGCCTTAAATTTTAATGACATCCCCATCCGCCAAGCCCTTCAGTTTATTGCTGAAGCCAGTCACTTGAATGTCATTGTCAGCGATAAGGTCAAAGGCAATATCACTATTCACTTGGACAATCTCACGCCACAACAAGCAATGACCGTGATTCTTCAAGAAGCAGGCTTAGGAGAACAACTGTCAGGAAATGTGATATTGATTTCACCTTTGCAAGAACTGGCGCAAAAAGAAAAAACACAACAAGACTTGTTAAATTTCGCACCACTACATTCACTCCTGATAAAGCTGCGCTACGCCAAAGCCAATGACATTGCTACCAGCATTAAAACGAATACTCTTCTATCCTCTCGCGGAAGTTTAAGCACGGATCCCCGAACAAACACGGTTTGGGTACAAGACATCCCCAATAAACTCAATGCTATTCATTCGTTTATCCGTAGCGTAGATGTTCCTGTCAAACAAGTATTAATTGAAGCACGGATTGTAAGCGTCGATGAAAAATATGAGCGAGAATTGGGCATTCGATTCGAGTCAGAGCCTACACAAAAAACCGACGGATTAATAAAACATTTTAGTGTTGACCTGCCCACTACCAATCCTCACAGCGCATCCATTGGTATCGCATTAGCCAAATTGGGGGATGGGAATTTACTCGACCTCGAGTTATCTGCTCTCGAGACACAAGGAATGGGTGAAGTTATTTCCAGTCCACGATTGCTAACGGCTAATCAACAATCCGCCACAATATTATCGGGCCAAGAAATCCCCTATCAGCAAGCAACCTCAAGCGGTGCAACCAGCATTTCTTTTCAAAAAGCATTGCTTAACCTTGTCGTCACTCCACAAATCACACCTGACCAAAAGCTTATTCTGACGCTCCACTTAAGCCAAGACCAGCCTACTACAACTCTCATAAAGGGTGTTCCCGTCATAGAAACCCGCCAACTACAAACTTTAGTGACTGTCAAGAATAGACAAACCGTTGTTTTAGGAGGCATTTATGAACAAAACAACGAAAAAATTGTCGGAAGAGTGCCTTTTTTAAGCAAAATACCAATAATTGGATCTATTTTTACGAGAAATATTACCAAAAAAGACCGTCGAGAACTCTTGATATTTATCACTCCAAGCATCACCAAAGGCTGAATTCACTCAAAACCACTGGAAATGTGGACTATAATATAGGTGCATGGAAAGCAGAGCTGGGACGGAGTAGTAAAAGGGGGATTGTTCATGAAGAAGCTAATTGCGTTAGGAATTTTTGTTGCCGTTGCACTTATACTCGCCATTATTCCTCGGGAAAGCTTGTCCGCAGGCGCATACGGACAAGTACTTTGCCAACAACCAGGTTATACTTGTTTTAAAGTTCCTCAGGGTGAAACCTGGAATACACTATTTCCGAATGATGCTCAACGCGATATTGTCATGCGAATCAATCGCGTCAATATCAATCTTCGACCCGGCAGTGTAATTGCAATTCCCGATAATTTAGACAACCTTAATATCATGCACCACGCTCCGTTTGAAAAACAAATCGGTCCTCTCGACAAAAAAACTATTATTGTAGATCCCACTAAACTTGCGTGGGGCGCATATGATGAAAGCGGAGAACTGGTCAATTGGGGTCCGGCTGCATTGGGTAAATCATGGTGCCCTGATATTCAAAGCTCTTGCCGCACCAAAGTAGGAGAATTTTCGGTTTACCGCAAAGGCGGTGAAGGCTGTGTTTCTTCAAAATTCCCTATTCCTGACGGTGGCGCACCGATGCCATTTTGCATGTTTTTCCACGGTGGATATGCCCTTCATGCATCAACAGATGTACCTGGACAAAATGCTAGTCACGGATGCGTGAGAATGTATTACGAAGATGCGAAATGGTTAAATTCTGAATTTGTTGAAAAAGGAACACGTGTCATTATTAAACCCTATTCAACCTAATCAGGGTTTAACCACTGCCAAAATGACTACAATAATAAGAATGATAGTGGGATATTCGTTCACCCAACGATAAAAAACATGACTTCGATGATTTTCATTTTCTCTAAAAATCTTTACCAGATATCCGCAATAAAAATGATAAATCAACAAAGTTAATACTAAAAATAATTTTATCTGAAACCACCCCGCATAAATCAGCTGAGGCTCAACCCGGAGCAATAAAAATCCAAACAATACTGTCAAAAAAAGACCTATCGTCGTCATGACATACAGTTTTTTTTCCATAACTTTGAAACGAGCATTTCCTAACTCATCTTGAATCATGCTGTGATACACAAACAAACGGGGAAGATAAAACAAACCTGCAAACCACATGACAATTGAAACAATATGAAACGCTAGAATCCACAACACTTTATTTAAGCCTTCCGAGTATCCCATCCAGCGCATCTAAATTTCGATAATGAATAACCAATTTTCCTCGGCCTTTTTTATTGTGCTGAATAATCACAGGCGTCCCCAATTTGTCGGAAAGTTTTCGCTCCAAAGAACCAATATTCGGATCCGGCATTTTTTTAGGTGTTGCAGCAGGAGTTCCTTTGTACCATTGCTGAACTAATTTTTCTGCCTCGCGCACAGACATGACTTTTGTCACGATAATGTTTGCGGCCCGCGCTTGCTCAGTGATCGCCAATCCCATCAGAGTTTTTGCATGACCTCTATCCATTTTTCCACTGTGCAAATATTTTTGAACATCCGGATGAAGATCCAATAACCGTAACGTATGCGTAATACTGACACGTGATTTACCCACCGCTTCAGATACTTGCTGCTGTGTTAACTTAAACTCGTCTTGTAATCGTTTGAGCGCTTGCGCTTCTTCAATCACATTTAAATCTTCACGTTGGATATTTTCAATTAATGCCATCGCAATAGCGGCATTATCGGGAACATCACGCACGACAACAGGCACTTCTTTTAATCCTGCTAATTGTGATGCACGCCAACGACGCTCACCCGCAATAATTTCATAACGATTTTGCGACACCGGACGAACAATTATGGGTTGAATTACCCCTTGCGCACGAATAGATTCAGCTAATTCTTGAAGATTTTCTTGTGACAAAAATTTACGTGGTTGATATTTTCCAGGTTGTAATTTTTCCAACGGTAAAAGTGCTGCGCCTATTTCGGGTGTTTTTGCTAATGCAGTAATATCAAAAGGTACATTGCTTAATAATGTCCCTAACCCTCTTCCTAAACCACGCGATTTTGCTGAAGTTGTCATGTTACTAAAGCTTCCCGTTTTGCAATTTCCTGAGAACGTTTTTCCAATAATTCTTTTGCTAATGATAAATAAGCCAATGCACCTGTCGCTGTTTTATCATACAACACACCAGGCAATCCGTGACTTGGTGCTTCGGCCAAACGAATATTACGCGGAATTGTTGTAATGTAAACTTTATCTTTAAAATGCTCTATTAATTGTTCTGAAACTTGGCTCGCTAATGATGTGCGTCCATCAAACATTGTTCGCACAATTCCTTCAACATGCAATCGACGATTCGCTGTTTTGCTGATCTTTTCGATTGTGCCTAACAGTGCAGTTAATCCTTCCAACGCATAATATTCGCATTGCATGGGAACCAAAACAGAATCCGCTGCAACCAATGCATTTACTGTTAACATATTTAACGCAGGAGGACAGTCAATTAAAATATAATCATAACGCCCGCGAAATTGACTCAACGCTTTTAATAATCGATGCTCCCGCAAAGGAAGCGAAATCAAGCAGGCTTCTGCTTCAGTTAAATCATTATTCGATGGAACAACATCAAAACCTGAGGGAACACTTTGGATAACATCGGTGATTGTTTTACGTTCAAGCAAAACATCGTTTACAGTTGCTTCTAATTGATAGGGATTAACTCCACAACCAACGGTTGCATTTCCTTGAGGATCTAAATCAACCAGAAGAATCTGTTGTCTTTCTGAGGCAAGTGCCGCGGCTAAATTCACACACGTCGTGGTTTTACCCACGCCGCCTTTTTGATTTGCCAGTGCGACAATTTTACCCATTCACAGCTTCCGCAACCGTTTCAGGTTCATAGGTTAAATCAACCACATGACGTTCCGCATCTAATTTTGGAACTTTTAACGGATGCGTATTAACTACTTTGAAAGGTGCGTTGACTTCTTGCAATTCAGTTAAAGGATAGACGCCTTTCATCGCAAGAATTTGACCGCCTGCACGAACTAAATGTTTGCTTAATTGAAGATACTCTCTTAATGTGCTAAACGCACGAGAAATAACCGTATCAAATAATTGATCAACTTTATATTCTTCAACGCGCTGATGAACAACACGAACATTTTTCAGCCGCAATTGATATACCGTTTGTTGTAAAAAACGGGTTTTCTTCTGATTGCTATCCAAAAGTACAAACTGTTTATCTGGCATCATGATCGCAAGTGGAATACCTGGCAGACCTGCGCCCGTTCCCACATCCAACACTGTCTTTCCTTTAATAAAAGGTTTGATGGTCAAGCTGTCAAGAAGATGGCGAACAACCATCGCATCTAAATCACGAATTGCAGTGAGATTAAACACGCGATTCCATTGTGCAATCAGTTCAATGTAGCGAATTAACTGAATTTCTGTTCCTTTATCGGGAACATCGTTGAGCTCAACTAACCCTTGGTGCAATAGTTCGAATAATTCAATACGAGACATAAAATATAACCACCTTATCATGACGTTATGTTAGAAAATTACAACGGAACATCATTTATGATTATATTTTACACCAAACACGATTGAACCATCTTATCCAAAGCAGCTAAAACTTTCCAATGCTTTTACGTTCTAGGCATTAGTATCGGATGAAGCTAAATTTTTCTGGACGTCTTGTCTGTCATAATCAAGCTTGGTGCGATTCAATTGAGCCTGTTGTACTTGCATTGCGACCTGCTCTGCGAGCATACGCTCAAGGAGAATTTTTTGCTCAAACATCTGCTTTTCCATCTCCGCAAGCACAAACAAGGTTTCTCTTTGTACCGATATAGAGGATGCCGTATTGATATTAGTATACCAGGATGTATTACCAACTCGGCGGTTAGATAAAAACTGTTCTAACTGAATTTGGCTCGCATCGGAAACTGGCTTGGAATTACCATCTGTTGGCAATGTCGTCATACCAGCCTGTGTTCCCAATCCCGGAACAATTTGTCTCTCTTGAGCCATATAGTTGAGATTTGAAAAAGCAACCGATTGAGCTGCTGCCGCAGTACGAGCCTGCAACAAGTAGTTTTGAACATCCGAACCTGCTAATTGTTTTTTACGCTCATCAGCGTCCTTACTAAAAGTTAACCCTCCCAATGGTTTTGCTGCTCCCGTTAAAAACATAATAAGATTATCAACATTCTTGGAGTTTTTTTCCTCATTTCCCAACGTTCCCAGAATATTTTCTGCGTTGAAAGCAAAGTTATCTGCATTCGGCGACATAATATCTGTTCCCGGAACGGCGGCATAAGTACCAGCACCCAGCGTACTTTCATCACCCGACGCCAAAACAAATTGCATATTCTTTAACGTCAAATCGGTAGAATTTTTCAAAGTTTTTTGAAAGGCACTCACTAATTGCGTATTAATTAATGCTGTTTGAGGCGCCATATAAGCACCAGCCGCTGAACTTCCTTCTGATTTCTGTAATTGATAAAAGAAATCTGCATAATTTACTAATAATTGAACATTCGAACCCATCCAACGTAAATAAGTATAACTTGCTGCATCAACCGTAGGCTGAAGTGATGCATTTACTGGAGACGAATAAGAAGGGTAAACCAATCCTGGCTGCGGAATGGACACATCTCGTGGTGCTGCAGCGTAACTTTGTGCCATAGCCGTTGCAGATACCATCACTAAACCAATTCCCAAAAACACTCTGTTCAATTGCATAAAACTCTCCTAAAAAAAATCTCTAATGGTTTAGCGATAAGGGTTATAAGTTGAATTATTGCTTTGGGTACTACTACTTCCTGTTCCTGGAGCATAAATATTTGGTGAACTAGACGATGAACCATCAGACTTAACTGCAACATCAGGGATCTTTTTAGCTGGCGCGGCCGATTGAGTTTCTTGCTTTGGCGGAACATACGCTTGTGGTTTTGGAGGCGTCGGCACTACAGGCGCTGGTACCGTTTGTGCCTGCGTTTGAGTTTGTGCAGCTGGCGCGGCATCTTTTGTCGGTGTTATTTTTTGATTTGGCGCTGGAGTAATTTTAGGCGCAGGATAATTTTTTTCAAATTGTGCTTGCGCTTGATTGCTGGCTTGCTGAAATTCTTGCTGCATTTTTTCAACGTAGGGGTTTTTTTCAGTTTGCGCAAAAACATTTCCGCACAATAAACTTAATGAAGCCAACATCAAAATCTTTTTACGCATGCTCCTCTCCTTCCAATGCTTTCATAATAAGTGCAATACGCTGCGGCGCAAAAACCCGCGACAATAAACGTAATCGCTCAAATACAATATTCCGTCGTAAAAATAATCCCGGGGGATCATCTGGTGTCTGACTGATTTCTTCAGCATGAATTAATAATTTTGAAGCAGAACCCGGGTGAGCTGTATCAATTGCTTGTAATATTCTTAATACTCTTGCGGCTTTAACATGGCAAGCGGTTTTAATAAATAATTCTTGCTGACCTAATTGCCCTAAATCAACTTTTGAAAGATTATCTAACTCTTGCCCCAATAATTGTAATGCATTTTCAACATCTGGATTTCCATCCAACGCCCATGTTTCTACACCTTCCATAAATGTAATAACACGATAAACATTTGGATCTTGATAACGACTCCAAAATTCATGAACTGCTTCACGACTTAAATCAGGCATCGATATTCCTTTAACGCTTTGCGCGCAAATTATAATCTATAGTAAAAAATTGTCAAAGCATGTTACAATTATTTCTCATCTTTATAGAGGCGAATCGTCAACGATGAAACGGTGGATTTTCCTAGGTTTTTTCTTACTTTGGCCAACATTATTGTTTGCTCAAAGCTCTCTCAGCTTAACACCTCCAGATTCAGATTTATCTGTAATTTATTTAAGCAACATGTTTGGTGTTGTGGATGGAGTGTTATTTGGAACAGGTAGTCAATTATTAGGCGAACTGTTTGGTATTTTTAATGGCGCTGTTTTAATTCTTGGCGGAATTGTCGTTATTTATACATTTTTTATTGGAACACTAAAGACAGCACATGAAGGTGAAGTACTTGGAAGAGAATGGTCATCTATTTTTATTCCACTTCGTGTTGTTTTTGGAATCACTTTATTGATTCCTAAAAAAACAGGTTATTCATTTATTCAAATATTCATGATGTGGGTTATCATTCAGGGCGTAGGTCTCGCAGATAGCGTATGGAATGCTGCACTTAAATATTTATATTCCGGTGGAATTATTATTTCACAAAATTATTCTAGCTCAGGTGGAAAAGTTTCCAACTATCCGATGATCGCACTTTCTGCAAAATTATTGCGCTCACTCACTTGCGTAGAAATGCTTCGCTCTGAATTAATTCGTTATCGTACGTTTCAAATTCAAAAAGGTCTTCCTGCTATCGATCCTGTCCCTGATTTTGGCGGAGATATTTTAAATGCCATTAATTCTCCAACTGCTGTCACGTTATCAAATGGAAAAAATCGGGTTAATTTCCCTACAAGTAATTATTACAACACAAACGGTGTATGTGGCTCTGCGTCATGGCAAGATGTGTGGACAAATCTTCCTGCTCAACTTGCCAATAACCAACAATTTTTAGCAACATGGCAAGGTGATAAAACTCGTTCGACGGCAGTAAGCCAAGCTGTTACGGCGTTACTTCCTGCTGCAAAAAGTATTGCCAACAATTACATTAATCGCTCTATTGATCCAAAAACCGCCACTCCACTGGGTTTAATGATTGGAAAAAAATGGACGGGGCCAAATAACGGTCCGTTTTTGATCAAGGGATCTATCTTGGGTGATTCCGCCTCAGCTTATTACGGAACCATGGCCGCCACCATGAGACTAATATCTCAATCCGCAAACAGCGCGGCCTATTCCAGCACGTGGATTCAAGAAGCTGAAAAGAAAGGCTGGGCATTAGCTGGCGCGTATTATTTCAATATCGTCAACGCAAACGCACAAGTTTCAGACATCACCGACGGAAATATTCCTGATATAACAGAAGCACCGTTTGATATTACACTTGAAGATAAAATCACAAGCATTCTTGGCGGCAAATCGAGTATGTATGTAATTCAAATGCAAACATTACTGAATGGAAATAACACATCTACGAGCAGCAGTGCCCCGCCCAATAACTATATTGTTTCTATTTCTTCACCGTTCATAGCTGGCGCTGTAAAATATGCTTCCGGCCTTAGCTACGGTAGTACTGCCCTTTCAAACCCCCAAGCTGCGCAAGCCACTGCACCTGCGGCGGGTGTTTCTAATGGGATTGGTGGATTTCTATCCGGCCTTGCGAATTCACAAAGTACAAATGCAAATCCAGTTATTGAGATCGCAAAATTTGGGAATTCACTCGTTATAGGTGGATTTATTGCTATCTTGCTTTTATCTATTATTGGTTTCGCCGCAACAATCGGGTTAGGTGCCATTCCGTTTTGTAGCGTCGGTGCCGCTGGTGTTTCAATTGTCACCGCGATGACAAGCATGTTTACACCCATCTTCGTCACACTTATCGCTGTTGGTTTAACGATGTCTTACTACATTCCGATGATCCCGTTTATCATTTTCAGTTTCGGTGTCGTTGGTTGGTTCATTTCTGTTGTCGAAGCCATGTTAGCTGCTCCAATTGTTGCTCTGGGTGTTTCTCATCCTGAAGGTTCTCACGCCGTTTTAGGAAAAGCGGATCCTGCCGTGGGACTTATGGTCAGCGTCTTTTTAAGACCTACGTTTATGATATTTGGTCTTCTGTTTGGCATGATGGTGTCATATGTCGGTTTATGGTTATTAAATCAAGGTTTTGGTGAAGCATTCAACGAAGCCACTCAACAAGTCGGTGGCGGAATATTTAAACCCATCATTAGTATCATTATTTACGTCATGATTGTGATGCAAATCGTACAGAAAAGTTTCAGCTTAATTCACATTATTCCTGATCAAACATTGCGCTGGATTGGTATCAATGTCCAAGGCATGGGCGGAGAAGCCGAAGCTGAACAAGCCATCGGTGGAAGCGCTAAAGCTGGTATGGGCAAGCTTGCAAAATCAGCGGGCAGCAAAGTCGGTGCAAGCACCGGAGCTGGAAAAGGCGCTGGCGGCGTAGCCAAAGGTCAAAAAGAAAAAGAAGGGAAAGGAGACGATAAACCCAATTCACTACAAAGTGATGCGAGTAAAGGCGGTGGTGATACTCCGAGCGTTGGTGCAGGTAATGATGCAGGTGGTGGTGGTGCAGGCGGAGGTGCTGCTTAATATGGCACCTTTATTAATGGGAGAAAGTAACGTATGGGAATTATCAAGAGTGTCTCTAATTCGCTGAGAAGCGCGTTAGGCACAGAGCAACTTAAATCACAGGCTTCGAGCTTGGGAAAAATGGCGAATGATGTGTTGTCTATACCTAAAAATAAAAACGCAATGGAAACCTTTGAAGAAGCGCTTGCGCGACTTGATTTATCTGAAGCTGATGTTGAGCGTCGTAAAACTCAGTTTCTTCGACTGTCACGTATTTATTTAGTATTGGCTGCCATTGTATTTGTTTACATGTTGTATCTCGTTATTGAAAAAGCAACTTTTCCTGCGTTAGGTTGCCTGGGGTTACTATTAATTTTATTTTCTCAGTTTTTCCGCTACAGCTTTTGGTTATTTCAATTACGCGAAAGACGTTTAGGCTGCAACTTTGCCGAATGGTTCTCTGAATGGACGGGTAAAAAACGATGAAGCGATGGTTATTTCTTGGACTTTTATTACTGTGGCCAACAATATTGTTTGCTCAAAGTGCGAGCGGATATAATTTCGGCATTAATTTAACACCGCCGGACACGGATCTTTCTTATATTTACTTGAGCAATATGTTTGGTACCGTTGATGGTGTGTTATATGGTACTGGCAGCCAATTATTAGGCCAGCTTTTCGGTGTATTTAATAGCGGCATATTAGTCCTGGGTGGAATCATTGTTCTGTATACGTTTTTCATCGGAACGTTACGCACAGCTCACGAAGGTGAAACCTTAGGAAAGGAATGGTCTTCTATTTGGATTCCTTTGCGCGTCGTACTGGGCATTTCGCTCTTAATTCCGAAACAAACAGGTTATTCTTTTATTCAGATATTAATGATGTGGATTATTGTCAAAGGAATTGGTGTTGCTGATAGTTTATGGAACACAGCGCTAAATTATTTATACTCCGGCGGCATTGTAATTTCTCAAAATTATGCGGGTAAGGGCTCGGTCAACACAATGCCCATGGTGGAGACGTCTTCCAAATTATTACGCTCGCTAACTTGCGTCCAAATGCTTCAAGCTGAATTTACGCGTTATCGTCAATATCAAATTACCAAAGGAATATCGCCTATTACTCCCCCGCCGAACTTCCAAGCAGATATTACGAAAGCAATTAACGCTTCCACCAATGGCACTAATCCCCGAGTTCAGTTTCCAACAAGCAATTACTACGGTACGAATGGTGTATGTGGCTCTCTTACTTGGACAGATGTCGCCGATCAATTACCGCCACAATTACAAAATGACCCTGGGTTCATGGCATCGTGGACTGGAAACAACAGCCGAACCGATGCAGTTTCAACAACAGTGTCTACTCTTTTTGGTTCAGCGAATGCTATTGTTAACAATTATCTTATTCGCGCAAATAATCCTTTAGCAGGTATCCCTTTAGGACAATTAAATAACAACACATGGGGCGGCCCACCCCCCAACACCGGATCTTTTTTGATCAAAGGTACGGTATTAAGTGACGCTGCAGCAACGTATTACGGCATGATGACATCAACAATGCGATTAATTGGTGAAGCCGCAAATAACGAAAAAACTAAAAAAGCTTGGATGGAACCAGCAAAAGAAAAAGGCTGGGCCATGGCAGGTGCTTATTATTTCAATATCGTTAATGCTAATGAACAAGTTGCGAGTGTTGTAGATACTCATACACCTGAAGCTGTTGAACCTCAAAGTGATTTAACTAACGTTTCAGGCATTACAAATTATTTAGGTGGCGCAAGCAGCCCCTACGTTCTTCAATTACAAACTTTAATTAATGGAACTAGCACCTCAGATAATTATATTGTTGGCTCGGATTCTCGATTTATTACCGATGCAAAAACCAACGGTGGAGTTCAAAGTTACGGCAGTAGTAATTCAACATCTGCGGGTGGCGCACAAGCAAAATCAGCAGCGGGTGGAGTTTCCTCTTCGATGGGAGGTTTTTTAGGTAATTTATCTAAATCAGAATCATCAGGCATCAACCCTATTGTTGGTATTGCGACCTTTGGTGACCAATTAGTCACTATGTCGTTTGTCGTTATGTTACTCATGATGTTGATTGGGTTTGGTATTACTATCGGACTCGGCGCAATTCCATTTTGTAGCGTAGGCGCTGCAGGTGTTTCAATCGTTACATCAATCACAGGCTTTTTAGTCCCTGTGTTTGGCGCTGTCATGGTCACCGGTCTTACCATGTCTTTTTACATTCCCATGATTCCGTTTATTCTTTTCAGCTTCGGTGTAATTGGATGGTTTATTGCAGTCGTTGAAGCAATATTAGCTGCACCGTTAGTGGCGTTAGGCATTTCACATCCTGAAGGCTCTAATCCTATTTTAGGAAAAGCAGATCCTGCCGTAGGATTGATGATAAATGTATTTTTCAGACCCACTTTCATGATTTTTGGTTTACTGTTTGGAATGATGGTGACCTACGTTGGGTTGTGGTTAGTAAACCAAGGTTTTGGTTATGCATTTAGCCAAGCGACTGCAACTGCAACAGATCCATTTAAACCACTTGCTTGTATTATTATTTATACCTCTATTGCAATCCAAATTATTCAAAAAGGATTTAGTTTAATTCACGTTATTCCGGATCAAGTATTACGTTGGATCAATATGCGAGTTGAAGGAATGGGCGGCGAAGCACAAGCTGAACAAGCAATCAGAAGCGGCGTAGAATCTGGTTCAGGTGAAACTGGAAAAAGCATGGAAGGGGCAACGACGGGATCTGGCGAAACAGGTAGCGCAATTGGCGCTACTAAAAAGGCTCACACAGAAGATGCTAAAAAGGCACTCGACCAAGCAAACTCTATTCAAGATGCAGGTAAAACTGCTCCCAACACAGCTGTGTCAAGTAACACTGAAAGTGGCGATGCTGCTGCAAGTTCATCAAGCACACCAGCAGCGGAAGGTTCAGCTGCAGCAGGTAGCACAACGGCTGATACAAAATCCGGTGATGGTGCCGGATCTGCTACCGAAAATTCTGGACCAAGCGGCTCAGGGAGTAGTGGAAACACTCCTTCTGCTTCCTAAAATACTCTACGTGATTGAGAACTTTTTTTATGGAATACAACCGCAATATGGTTGACATGATGTGTAATGGCTCGCAAGAGAGCTACGATACGCTAATAAATATGTTTGCTCATCGTAGAAGTGAATTAAAAAACATCGACATGTTTATTGATGAATTAACGCATCGTGCTGATAGCGGCAACGCCATTGCGCAAGCCTTTGTCGCAACGCTATATTTAAACGGCTACGGTGTTCCCGTAAATTTATCGAAAGCATTATCTTATGCACGTCGTTCTGCAGGTTTAGGACAACCGTCTGGTGAAGTAGTGTTAGGCATTATGTATTTATATGGCTACGAAATTTCCGCAGATCCTTCTCGAGCACTATATTGGTTCAAAATGGCAAGCGAAAAAGAATACGCGTCCGCTTATAATTTTTTAGGTTATATGTACGAACGAGGCATTGGGGTAAGGGCGAATGCCAAAGAAGCATTTAATTATTATCAAAAATCTGCCCGTAATAAAAACCTTGTTGGGCTCTATAATTTAGGTTGTTGCTATGAAGCAGGGATTGGCACAAAACAAAATCTTGCAGAAGCTATACGTCTTTATGAACTGGCTGCGCCAAACTATCCTCGTGCACAGAACGCGTTGAAGAAATTCAAACAATAAGAAAAAATAATATTAAAGGCCTGCATCTTTATCTGCATTTTTCGCACTCGCAAGGAGAATTTTATATTCGCGAGACGAGATAATGCCTTCGTTAAATCTCTTTTGCGCATCCACTTCCATGGGCTGCCCGCGCTCTTTTAATAATTTACGCGTTGCTGCGGTAATTTTTTCGACGTCAACATCTAATAAAATATCACGCACTTCATCGGTAAAAATTAAATATTCACGCAAAGCGACGCGTTTTCCATCTACAGTTGGAACCAATTTTTGCCATACCGCTAAACGAATGGTTTCTAAAATATCAATCGTTCGACCATGACGCTCATCGGCGGGAAAGGTTGTCACTAATCGGCGCATGGTTTCTGCCACACCATTACTATGTAAAGTAGTATAGACAGGATGTCCGGTTAACGCCGCTTCTAGTACCGCACTCATCGTTTCTTGATCTCGCGCCTCACCGACCAGAATTAAACGGGGTTTTCGACGTAACGCATTCCGTACCCCCGCTGCAAATGACGGTAAATGTCGTGGAATTTCAGATTGACTCACCACCGAATTTGGCATTTCTAATCCATCGTATACAAATTCAATCGGTGCTTCATACGTTAATATTTTTCGATGGCTTTCTTCATTTTCAGCAAGATGACGAATAATAGAGGCCAATAATGTACTTTTTCCCGAACCTGTCGCACCCGTTACATATACAACACCTTGATAAGGAGAAATTGCTTCTTTAATTTCTGGCGGTAATTCCATTTCATCTAAATGCGGCGGTAAACTGGGAATGGTACGAAGTGTAATTTGAATACCATCATGTCCTTCAACTTGGCAACCTGTCGCATTCACACGATAGCGATAACGTTCCGTACGTGTCGGACGCACTTCATAATGTGTATCAACATCTGAACCACTTAAAATTTGTGTTGTCCCGTTAGGACCATAAATGGAATTTAAAACTTCACCGACTTCGGTATTGGATAATCTTCGATGCGTAACGCGATATAAACGCCCGTAAACTTCTGCGAAGACACTTTCACCCGTTTGAATGGTAATATCAGATGCGCCTAATTGTTGGCAAAATGCTAACAATCGATCCGTTTCTGTGGGTGTAAAACGCAGTGGCTCATTCGGAAAAGAAAAGTTCTCGACGGTCATTGAGGACTCGTTATTAAACCAGGTTGCCAACGTTTACTGTTAGGTTCCAATGCAGGAAGTGCTGTAATACGCAGTACTTGATCGTTCACATTCATATTTTCACCACCACCAGTGACACCCAATTCCGTGGTTGAAACAAATGGCGCGCTGACAATATTTTGTGCTCGTAACGTACTATACAAAACCATTCCCTTGTAATCCCTTTCTAAACGCAAAAGATTGTCTGAATAAATTTGATTGGCTTGATCAAGCCCTTTATTCCAACCTTCTTCAGTATATTTACGCCACAAATCCACTTCTTTACTGTTGTGTGGCAAAATACCGGAATCAGGTTTCTCTGGCTTTGGAAAATCCATCCACAAATAATCTCGCCACGTTGGTGCAGTCGTTACAAATTTCGCCTGACTTGTAATTTCATACGTGGCATCTGCTAAACGAATCGTATTGGGACCGTCTAAATTTAATGTTTGATGCGCTTCGGATAATACAGGCGGCAAAACATTGTGTGCTAATAACAACCGATTAAAATCATATGTTTGATCCAATGTTTCACTCTTTGCGGTCAACGATGCGTTGATTTGATCCGATCGCCAATGCAATGCCGACTGTGCAGCCAAACTGACAGCAACTTCTTTGAGTGCTTCCGCACGCATTTCATTAACAGTATTCGTTTTAGGTTCGATACTCGGAGGCGGCGCACTTAAATCCTGAAGACCACCCAGCGAATCCGTATTTCCCGATTCGGTTGTTACGGTTGTGCACGCACTAAAACCTATTACGCAGAACAGAGCAACAAGACACAAACTCAATTTGCGCATCGTGTTTAACTCCTCGCGTATCGTAACTCGATCGTTTGCTTATCGGGAATAACAACAATATTTGCTTTAGAACCAGCTTGATAATCAATATCGCGCAAAATATAACCGAGCGGCGTATTTTTTTCATGAATTGAGATCAATATTGGCATTGCAGGCTCATGACCAAACACGCGTAACGTGTAGTGACTTGCTTGTGCAATTTTTTCGACAATAGGACCTGCGGGCCCGGACCAATCAATCGTAGCTAATGCATCCATGCCATAGGCATCTGCATTAGGTAAATTTTTCATCGATAACGGTGGCATTGTTGCGCGCTGCATTTCTTCAGATGCTGTTAACGAATCGCTGATCGTACTAGACGCTTGTGCTAACGTAATATTTGCATTTTGATTGTCAGTGACTTCAACATTTTGAGTAGCAGTTCCACATCCGACTAATAAAAAACTGGTGATACCTAACACGAAGAATCGTTTCATATCCATAGTTTCCGGCGGCTTCACTGAGATAAAAAAGAATGACACATTGAAACAAGTTGGACATACCTTGTCAAGTTGACGATTTTATTTTGGGGCGAAATAAAAAATATTTAATTTGTTTTGTTTTTCCTTCTTTTAAAATATGCCAATACGGTAAAATATTAAACGTCTCATTTTCTTTTTCCATTTCAACATATACATATGTTTTTTCATGAATTAATTTATTTTTGATAAGCCATTCGCAGCTACCATTAATTAAATCTTGATTAAAAGGCGGATCCAAAAAAATAATATCGAAAGGTTCTTTGGGTAAAATGACTTTTTCAGGCGCATGACCTTGATAAAGCGTAATATTATCTGCACCTAATTCTTGCGCAGTAGTTCTCAGCGATTCAATGACCATGGGTGATTTATCCACCATCACGACATGTTTTGCTCCACGCGAAAGCGCTTCAAAAGAAAGTGCGCCACTTCCTGCAAACAAGTCCAAGCAATAAGCGCCATCTATCACAGGGCTCAACCAGTTAAATAAAGTCTCACGCACTCTATCCGGCGTAGGACGTATTTCAGCCAATTCCAACACAGAAATTTTCCGGCTTCGCCATTTTCCCGCAATAATACGCAATTGATGTGACTGCTTTCGAGGCATAATGGTAAACTACTCACTTTAATACGATGGATGTCTTATGTTACAACGCTTGAAACAGAGTCTCAAACGTACGCGTGCCCTCTTCACTCAAAGCTTGGCAACGTTGTTTCTCGGCAAAAAACACATTGACGATGAATTGTTTGAAACATTAGAAACGTTATTACTCACTTCAGATGTGGGTGTTGAGACAACACAAAACATTATGAAGCATCTCACAACTCAAGTTTCTCGCCGAGAACTGAAAGATCCGACTGCTTTACTGCAATCCCTTCAAACATTATTAATCGACCTTTTACAACCCTATGATGTTCCACTCACGGTTGATGGAACCTCAAAGCCTTTTGTTATTTTATTTATAGGCATTAATGGCGCAGGAAAAACTACAACCATCGGAAAGTTAGCAAAAAAATTACAATCAGAAAATCATAAAGTCATGCTAGCTGCTGGCGATACCTTTCGTGCAGCTGCCGTTGAACAACTAAAAGCATGGGGCGAAAAAAATGGGATCTCGGTTGTCGCTCAAGGCTCAGGCTCTGACAGCGCTGCTGTTATTTTTGATGCACTGCAATCTGCCAACGCTAAAAACATTGATGTTTTACTTGCGGATACCGCAGGTCGGCTACACACTCAAAACCATCTCATCGAAGAACTCAAAAAAATTAAGCGGGTGATAGGAAAACTAGATCCCACCGCTCCGCATGAAACGCTCCTCATTTTGGATGCCAGCATAGGCCAAAACGGGTTTGCTCAAGCCAAACAGTTCCACGAAGCACTTGGCGTCACAGGATTGGTCGTAACCAAAATGGATGGCACAGCCAAAGGCGGCATCCTTTTCTCTATAGCCCAGCAACTTAAACTGCCTATCCGCTTCATCGGCATGGGAGAGGGTATTGACGACCTCCAACCCTTCGACGCCAAGGAGTTTGTCGAGGCTATTTTGGCCAACGATTAAAATAAAGTTGCCATATGGCCTCCAATATGCTGTATACTGTGGGTAATTGCAGGGATGTGCTCTGCAAGGTTATTACATTTTATTTGAGGTTTATTTTTATTATGGCAACAGGTACAGTCAAGTGGTTCAATGAAGCAAAAGGTTTCGGTTTTATCACCCCAAACGACGGCAGCGAAGATGTATTCGTACATTTTTCCTCTATTAAAGGTTCGGGTTTCCGCACCTTGCATGAAGGTCAGCCTGTCACGTTTAGTGCAGAAAGAGGCCCGAAGGGTATGCAGGCGACTGCAGTTGAACCCGCTGGGAAAGAAAAAGAAGCTTCTGCAGAAGAATAATTCTTTTCTTTACACTAAAAAAACCCTGCTTTCGAGCGGGGTTTTTTTTGGCTATTAGAAGGAGAAGCGAGTCACGATGATCATTGTCGCTGTTTCTAAAGGCCAATCCCTGGAAAAAATCCACGCCGCTATTGTCTCCGGTCACCGTATGTTCGGCGAAAATTATCTTCAAGAAGCTTTACCCAAAATTCAAGCTCTCAAGCATGAAAAGCTAGAATGGCATTTCATCGGAAAAATTCAATCTAACAAAACACGCGACATCGCAGAGCATTTTGATTGGGTACAAAGCCTGGATGACATAAAAATAGCAGAACGGCTCAATAAACAACGCCCCACATCACTTCCTCCGCTTCAAGTCTGTATCGAAATCAACAATAGCTGTCTCACTCAAAAACCAGGTATCCCACTGGACAAATTACCTGCATTGATTAAAACACTAAAAACTTTGCCGCACCTACACTGGCGTGGTTTAATGAGCACCATTACTGAAGAGTATGAATTAGTTGCCCGCACGTTTTTTCAACTGCAACAACAAGGTCATGCCATCGATACTTTATCCATGGGCATGTCGAATGATTACAAAAAAGCACTTTCGTTAGGAGCAACAATGATACGACTTGGAACCGCAATTTTTGGAGAAAGACAAGGGAGATGATTTGATGAGCGACGCACACCATCCCGTCATTGGATTTATTGGTGCTGGAAACATGGCGCATTGTTTAATTAATGGGCTGATTGCTGATGATTATCCCGCTTCGCATATTTGGGCAAGCGATCCCAATCCTGAGCAACTCGCGTTTTTAACACAGCAATTTCAGATTCATACCAGCAAAGAAAATACGGACATTGTGACGCACGCAGATATTTTAGTGCTTGCCATTAAACCGCAAGTCATGAAAGACGTGCTGTCTCCGCTATCTGCATTAATTCACAAAACCAAGCCGTTAATTATTTCGATTGCTGCAGGCATTACAGAAACCGCATTAAATCAATGGTTAGGGTCAGACAAGGCTATTGTTCGTTGCATGCCAAATGTTGCAGCATTTGTTGGAAGTGCTGCAACAGGTATGTATGCCAATTCACATGTCACCGCACTTCAACGCGATTTGGCTGAAACCATTTTAAGATCTGTGGGAATAACGTTATGGGTAAAAGACGAAAAATTAATTGATACCATTGCTGCACTTTCAGGAAGTGGACCCGCTTACTTTTTCACCGTAATGGAATCGCTGGAAAAAACAGCGATAAAATTAGGCTTAAATGAAGAAGATGCGCATTTATTAACATTGCAAACTGCATTAGGTGCTGCACGCTTAGCCCTCTCGACAAATGAATCCACAAAAGAATTACGCGAACGCGTCACATCCAAAGGCGGAATTACTGAAAAAGCACTGGCTGTTTTAGAAACACATCGAACACCAGACGCATTTTCAAAAGCACTTGAAGCGGCACACGCTCGCTCAATAGAGTTGTCAAAACAATTAATTTAAATTTTTTGACCGGAGGTGGTCAATGGAAAAAACAGTGTTGCAGCGAATGACTGATTTAATCGCACGTGCTGAAAATTCTGACCCATCGACACTTAATCAAAAATTACGCCGTATTTCCGATGACATTATTCATTTTCGCCATACGCTTACTCAAGCAAGCGATAAACTCTCGCACACCGTAAAAACAGAGGCCAAAACACTTGAAAACATTTATCAAACCACAAAAACAATTATTAACACACAATGTATCCAACTCAATAAAGCATCGATGACGACAGTAAAAAATGTTTCCCAGTTGGTAAGTTCAGTTCGAAAAAATCATTTGGCTAAACTCACCGAGCAAAAATTAGGTGAATTAAAAAAAAGTCGCAACATAAGTACGCAGCGCATTCGGCAACGGATTTCATCATTACATTGGAAAAATTTTATCACGGTTACGCTTTTAACGCTGATTGTCGCATCTGTTGTCAGTTTATATGTCGACAATGCGTGGCCATGGCAAGCGCACAATGAAATTTTAAAAGAACGCGAAGCCGGTAAAATTCTACTCAGCGTGTGGCCACAATTATCTGCCAAAGATCAAGCGATCATTGTTCAAAATGCTTAAGAGAACTCCATGACAACTGAATTATCCCCCGAAATAGAACAACAACTCTCGGCGTTGATGACATCCTATGAAGCAGCGTTAGCCGACTTGAATGCGCGCGAAAAAAACCTGAATGAACACATCGAAAAAATTAATGCATTAATGAATGATTTACATCAACTCATAACAGAAGCTAATGTATTAAAGCTGGGCGAGCATCAACTTGAAAACTTAAAGAAAATGAACTCAGAAATTCAAAATACTATTTCAGACAGCTGTGCACGGTTCGAAAAAACATCCATCGCAACCGTAAAAAATGTTAACGAAGCAATCCATGCATTTAAAGTTGATGACTTTAAATATTTCATTGAAGAAAGTTATGACCAAGCCAGAAATAATTCTGTAAAAACTGTTGAGGAAGTTTCAAAAATTCTACGGGTTTTTCATTGGAAAAATATGGGGCTGGCACTGGGATTAAGTTTAGTGGTAGCTGTTTTAATTGGTTTATACATGAATGCGGAATGGCCGTGGGAAATTCATCAAACTGTCGTAAAAGAAAGGGCAGCAGGTAAAGCACTCATGAATGCTTGGCCACATTTAAACAAAGATGACCAAGCATTCCTTCAAGATAAAATATTAAAAATTAGCCAAAAGTAATTACGCAATATTATATTTCAAACCAAACATCAATGTTTGCGTTACCAATGATCCATTCGATGAATTCACAAAACCATTTGTCACAGTGCTTGTTATTAACATATCACCCGGATAATCAGTGGTTACATCACCCATTCCAAATACTTTTACACGACCATAGTCCGTATAAACATAATCGACCGTCACCGCTAATTTTGAATTAATTCTACGCTCCGCACCAAATCCCAATCGAATTCCGATGGTATCTCTTGTTTTCGATGTATTAAGCGTATTGTTGGTTGTAATATCATCGGGAATATTATAAAAAGTAAACGTATTTTTGGCATCAATGGTTTCTCTATTAAAGGCAAGTCCCACTCTTCCGTAAACCAATGTTCTGCTATCGAGCAAATATCCAGGACGAAAATCAACACCAAACCCTATATGGTCCAAGCTCGCTGTGGTATTTGTCGACAACGTCTGTCTATCATCATCATCGTTAGGTTGCTGGTGATAAGAGGACATAGCAAGCGTGCCTTCGGGATTTGCGAGCTCCACAAATCCTTCACCGCCCAAATAAAATCTTGAGTTGTTAACAAATTTTCCATAGCCAAAAAATAAATCGCCCGCCAAAGAATTATTCCAAACATTATTACTACCGTTTACAGAAAGCTGATTATCACTATCATATTGATTAACGAACGTAGCGGAAGTGTTATTTTCAACTTTAGCCTGCGTCACCATTCCACCCGCACGCACACCCGCATAATATCCCGTAAAATCTGATTTTGCAGCAAAAGCAGTAGAACACATCAAAGAACCTGCAAGAACACCGATTACTTTCAACTTCATCTGACTTCCTCCTTAAAGTGAAGACGAAGTCTCGCAGTATTATTTTTTACTGTCAATTAAGCGTTGATATTTCTCCAACAATTCTTCTTGTGTTTCTGCGTAATTTGGATTTAACGGAATACATGCCACTGGACACACTTCAACACATTGGGGTTTATCATAATGTCCTACACATTCTGTACATTTATGCGGATCTATTTCGTAGATAAATTCACCTTGGGAAATTGCTTGATTGGGACACACTGGCTCGCAAACATCGCAATTAATACATTCATCAGTAATCATTAATGCCATGTTATTTTTTTAACCGTTTCACAACTGCAGGAGGAACAAATAGAGAAATATCACCACCTAATCGAGCAATGTCTCGCACAAACGTCGATGAAATATGCACATATTTTTCGTTCGGGGCCATAAAAATAGTTTCGATATCTTTATATAGTTGTTGATTTGTGCTGGCGAGTTGTCGCTCATATTCAAAATCAGCGATAGCGCGAATACCTCGCAAGATAGTCGTGACTTTAATTTTTTTCGCGAAATCGACTAATAAGCCGTTAAACCCTATCACCTCTACATTCGAAAATTGTGCCAAAGATAACTTGGCCAGTTCGACGCGATCTTCTGCTGACAATAACGTTTCTTTGGACGTGTCGCTTGCAACACCAACAATGACGCGCTCAAAACACGCGGCAGCGCGCGAAATCAAATCAACATGCCCCAATGTAATGGGATCAAACGTACCTGGATAGATAACAGCTGTCGACATAGAGCACTTTCTGTATAAAAATAAGCCCCGATCTTAAAGTAAGTGACTAGGAAAATCTATGATTTCACCCGATAACCGCACACGAATACAGAGCATTCTAAATGATGCGCTAACTAATGCGATGAAGAACAATTCAGGTCAATGTGCCACTTATATTCCAGAGCTAGCCAATGTCGATCTCGAAATGACCATGGCTGCCATTACCTTTCGTGATGGTGAGACCCTTACAGCCGGCGAAAACCAAGATTATCGCTTTACTTTACAGAGTGTGGCTAAACTAATTCTTCTTGCAGGATTATTAGAAGAATATGGCGAAAGCGATGTTTTCTCTTGGGTGGGATGTGAATCATCTGGCCATGATTTTTCTAACATTGTTCAACTTGAATCTTTTGGACCTAAACCGTCGAATCCGTGTGTAAACGCAGGTGCAATTGCATTATGCAATCACATTCCGGGTGATACTGTTGCAAAACAACTAGCGTGGATAGATCAATGGATGGAGCGATTATTTGGCGAACCGCTTCGCATTAATCAATCCGTTTTTGAATCAGAACGTACCACAGGTTACCGAAATTTTGCATTAGCGAATTTAATGAAAAGTAATGGCGTGATTACAAAAGACGTCAACGACGTATTGCGTTTGTATTTTAGCTTATGTTCTTACGAAGCAACCATCATACAAACCTCTCGTTTTTCATCTATGTTGGCGAATGGTGGCGTAAATTTTCAGGGAAAACGCGTATTAACCAAACGCAGTGTACGAGGTGTTGTTAGCACAATGGCAACGTGTGGATTATATGACGAATCGGGACGGCATTTATTACGTACGGGGTTACCTGCAAAAAGTGGTGTGTCGGGATTAATTATTGCAACTGCGGTTGGATTAGGTGGAATTTCTGTGTTTAATCCGCGATTAAATCCTAAGGGCGGCAGTGTACGTGGACACAGTATGCTGGAATATTTATCCGCAAAATTAGGCTGGCATTTCGCAACACCGCGGAAATTAAAGTCGATCAAAACTTAACGCTCACTTCTGTGACCAAAATCACGGGGACTGCCTGGGTCCACGGCTTTCTTAGCCGTGTCTTCTTTAGCCAGTGTATTTCTGTTTATTTCAGCTTGCATCAACTCTTTAGCTATTTTTTTCAACTCTGCACTACCTTCATAGGTAATATCACTCGCTTTCTCAGGCTTAAATCTTTCGTAGGTTTCTTTAACCATTTTTTGAACAAGTTCCCTCATTTGCTGATCATTCAATTTTTCAGTGTCTTTGGGTTGCGTGTAACTCACGCTATCCTTTTTAACCACAATAACATGGTCATCCGATTTTAAGGCTTCTGTTATTTTTTCTTTACCCGAAATTTTTTCAAAGCGATCATCTGGATTAATTTCGGAGGGCCGGTAGACAAAAGCAGCATCTTGTTTTGGTTTTTCTAATTTACTCGTTTCTGTTTCTTCAACGACCATGGAGATACGAACTACTTCGACACTGACAGTTTCAGTTTCCATCGAAACATTGACTCTTACAGCTCTTCGAGCTCCAAATAGAATATCGCTTCTTGCTTCAGCCACAACCTCATTCTGTTCAACATATCTTTTACGCATGTCATCTAAACGTTTAAACTCCGCATCTAACGATTTAACTTCCTCGTTATCTTCGGGCAAATATTCATAAAGTGCATCACGCGCTCTTGAAACATCAGCGGTATAATCATCAACTTCTTTTATCGCTTTGTTTATATCATCCCATAGTGTATTCAAATCTTCATACGTTTTTGCTGAGTCAATTCTCGCAGCAAAATCCTGTTCCTTGATGGGTGATTTGTTTTGGGCAATCACGGCAACAAAAAATTCTGACCTCAATTCATTGATACCCGGAATTGCTTCGGCATACTTTAAAAATGCAGCATATTTTTTCAAGAATTCATTCGGCATTACATCTTCGCCAGGAGGAATTTGTGCATTAATATCTTTAACAGCTTTTTCTACTGCAGCAAGATCCACACCTTTCGTCAAATCAATGCCTTTACGTTCCAATTGAAATAACATCGCGTCTAGTAATATTTTATTTTCTATACCTGCCAATATTTGTGCATTACTAGAAGCTTCGACACTTCTGACAGCTTGTTTAGTAGGTAATTTCGGCAACACCCGTTTTCTAGCAGGCGTTTCTCTTTCAAATTCATCCAGCGTTCTCAACAATGAAGCTTCAGCCGCATGCGCTTTTCTTTCTAATTCAGCCGCTCTTGTTGCTTCAACCATTGCATCTTCTGCTTTAGGTGCACCTTCACGCATCGCTTCAGCTGTCCTAACAACACTTTCTTCAACGAGTGTACGATCACGCTTTAACAATAATTTGAAAAGCTGACGCAATCCCGGCTTAATTTTCCATTTCGAAACCAATGAATCTCTTTTATCCGGGTCATGCCCCCATGGGTTATTAACGACACTTCCTCGTGCGCCGGGACGGCTTCGGGTATATCCATCCATCCCTGCACCTTCTTCATGAATAACTTGTAGATGATCTTCTACATATTTTTCAAATCCGGGAGTTGTTGAAAGCAACGGATCACCGTTATGCTCTTCTTCATATTTTAACGCCAATTTATCATGGTTGAGCGACCAGTTCGTTCTATCGTTTGTACTCTTGCAATTTTTTGCGACAATTACACCCGCTAATTCATTTGAACGTGCCATTTGTGTAGCAACGACATAGGAATATCCAGCTTCAATATATTTACCTGAATAATACAACCGTTGAGCATCAACGAAATATTGTAGTTGTTTATTGTTTTCAAATTCAGCAGGGATTTCAGGCGCATTTTTTGCCCATTGGGTTTTCACATCCGCATATAATTTTTCATACTGATCGGCTAATTTCGCTTCAAATTTTCTGATATTTTTGCGTATACCCTCCACGACTTTTTCCTGAACCGCTGGACCCGAGGTAACCGTAACAAGTCCTTTTAATGCTTCGTATTGTTTTCTTAATTCTTTTTCTAATTCTTTTATTTCGGGCGTTGCTTCACGATAGCAATTTTCTTTAAGCCAGGTTCCTAATTCAGGAAATTGTTTTGTTAGTGAGTCATACTGATTCTCAATATATTTCGCAAATCCACGCGCATTAATTAATCGTTGTTCTTTTTGATTTGCGCGTCCTTTTAGTTTTTTCGGATCTTTTACAGAAATATTAACGTGATTAATATTAACAGTAACTTTTTTACCGTTAACCTCTAATGTTTCTCCATTTACCATTTCTAACGCAACATGATGGTCACGCAGCTGTCGTGTCTCACTGGCAAATCCCAAGAAACGACCCAACGTTGCTTTTTCCGTTGGCGCGTTCATCAATGGCGCTACCAAACTGGTCGATTGAATGGTTACCGTCTGACCATCTTCCACATCCATCAATTTTAATAAATTGGTAATATCATCTTTTGCATTTTCATAATTTAAACGTCGTCGTTGAATGGCCTGCTCTTTTTTACTTAACTTCAGAACAGAGAAACTTACCGCACGTGAAACCGTGGCTTGAACTTTAAGTTGATTATGCTCATCCACATGCCCGATCACTTCTAAAACACTGTTGGGATTTGTTCCTGGATTTTCCGATGCACGAAAGTCACTGGGAAAACTTATTTTTCCTTTCGGAATATGAACATTGACTAAGCCATCCGCCATCACGTGAATTACGGTGGGTCGACCACGACGCATTAAAAGAAACTTCGATTTATTCTCAAATTCTTTAATCGCTTTTGACAAAGAAGTATTGGGAGCGACAATACCCAACAATTCTTTTTCCATATTTAGAAACATTTCTTGTGCTTTAACTGTCATTCCTTCAAATTCTTTCCCGGCTGCATTACCAATACGTGCGAAATCAGAACCTTCACCACACATTGCAATATATCTTTCTTGAATACTATTTATTCTTCCTTGTTGTACCCCTAATGGATCTAGGTGGTATTCCCTTGCAACGTCCGCAAGAAATTTAATGCGTTCTCTTATATCTTCCACATTAATTGCATTACGTTCATCTTCACCAAAATAACGAATAATGACCTCTCTAGCAGGCTCACTCGTTCCCTGAAAATCAGCAGAAATGCCCTCCAGTTGATCTCCCCTGAGCACAATCTTTCCGGTTTGCTCTGCTTGAAAGATATTGTCTGGGTGATGAAGAAGTTTTTGTAATTCGCTAGTCAGTGTTTCATATCGAGAAGGTTCGGGTTGCGCAGGACGTTTTGCTCTCACCCAAGTTTGAGTGTTTGGTTGGGCAGCCGGGACATCTCCCTCTTGTAATTCGTTTAGCTCTCGTAATTCATCTTCAGAGATTTCAACTCGTTCATATACAGCATCAGCTTTTCTTTTTTCTTTTTGTGCATCGTCACGCATTTGCTTTAATTTATCAGAGAGCTGCTTAACATGTTCATCTACAACTTGTTTTTCTGCTATCAACGCCTCACGCTCAAGTGGAGTCGCATCTGTCATCTTTTTTATCGCATTGGCTAGTTCGAGTTGATATCTTATTGCTTTAACCAAATTATCATCTATTGTCGCCGGAACATTTTCTGGATTGGTTTCGTAAGAAATATCGCCTTTAACAACAGCGATAATGATCGCTTTTAGCACCTCTGGAGAATGTTGGACTCCAACTTCATCGATAACAAATTTTTGAAATTCTGCATACTTTTCTAAAAAAGCATCCGGCATTTCAGCGTTTTTACTGATCAGCAAATTTGCATTAATAACGAAGCCTTTGTCATAGCTAAAATAATTTAGCTGTTTTTTAACTTCTTCAAGCACTTTATTCAAAGCTTGGTTTTGAATTCCTTTTTTTTGAGAAACATACTCAACTCTTGCGACTATCAATTTTTTTAATTCTAAACCATAGCTATCTAACATTTGTTTAGGTGTTTTTAACCCAATCACCGCTAAATCAACTGTAGCTGAGTCTATTCCCTCAGCCCTTAACGCATTACGAGCTGCCCCAAATCGATCAACAACAGACAACGCTGCTCTTGCTTTCAATAAAGCGCCAATAAGTTGTATTTTTTTATCAACGCTGCTTTCTGTTTTTCGTAAAAATTCCTCCGCCGCATCACACGCAGGCTTATCTCGAACAATTCCTGCTTGCCCTCCATGCTCCTGAGAACCAATTGCAAAACTCTTCTTAAGAATATCTCTAAAAGTATAAGCCTCTACTTCACGTTGATATGTTCCAGCTTCTTGTCCTTTTGATCCATCCGTTTGTTTATAGAAACTTTCATACACAGGATCGGTAGGCTTAAAATAATCTGAAAATATCTGACCAAACTCCTGCGCATCAAGAGAATCAATGATTTGATCTAATTCCGCCTCTTCTGCTTTTAAATATGCATTAACTGCGTCAGTAGAAGGAAACATCCCTTGAATCGCTTCAACATTTAACCCCTCCGTTTGGTAATGTTTTGCCAATACGGTAACAATTCGGGTCATTGTCTCTACAGGATAATAAAGCGGATCGTTGCGCTCTTCTCTTTCTATGTTAGCTTCGTCGCGTATTTCATCCAACAGACGATTGACTCTAACTAAATCGCGACCTTCTAATACTTCCTTAGTTGCAACTAATTTTTCTAATTCTGATAAAGGAGCATCCATACCAAATAATGGTTTTTTACCCTCGGCCTTATTTCTTCCAAATATATTAGCGAAGATTCCTTTCTTAAGCGCTGGCGCTCCCGAAGAAGCAGGCACCATATCATTTGCATCTGCTATCGCGGCTGCACCACCCACGACCTCGTTAATACCCAAAGAATGTAGTTCTTTGTATTGCCTCTCTTCAATCTCAAATGCATCCGCAACCGTTGCGGAATATTCTTTTAAGAATTTTCTATAGTCTTCGTAGGATGGAGGCTCACCCTGAAATTTTTCGTTTAACTCCTCCACAACTTTATTCAATTTATCCAAATCAGTTGAATTAATTAAATTCATCTTTTGGTAACTTAATTTATCTAGTAGCAATCCCCTCAATTCCGCGAACTTAACCTTATCAAAAACTTTTTCGATCGCATCACGAGAAAACATTTCTTCCCCTCTTTGCGGTTTGGGTGACTCTGAAACCTTGCCCCAGTTTTCTAAATCTAATCCTGTGAAGCCTTCAATATCTTCAATATCTTCAATATATTTTGGAGGTCGTATTTCAATGTAGCTTTTCTCATCCAATGTAAACAAATCTGAAGCAATTGCTTTTATTTCTTTGGGTGCATTTTTAACCATTGCATCATAATTTCCAAAATTTGCCACACCCGAAGCTTTTGCAAGATGCTTTTCAATAAACCCTTTCAGGGCATCCGCTTGGTCGCGGGTTTTTACTTCCGGAAGCTTATTTTCCTTAGCCAATACTTCAATTTTTTCCAACAGAAATTCTTGTAATTTTTCATTTTTGAATTCCACTGCTTTCAACGCAACATAGAAATCTCCCTTGCACCATTGCCCCGATTTATTAGTAGCCGATTCGTAAATTGCATCCAATAGTTTGATTTGTTCACCAGTAACTTCTGGAATCTTTTTTAATCTATCGATTTGGGATGGATTCCATTTTAAATCTTCGATAAAACTGGGGTCTTTAAGCATTTCATCAAGTTGAGCACTGGTAGTAATTTTTTCAATAACCACGTCTTCAAATTGCTGCTTCAGGCGCGATATAAAACCTAGCTTTTGTTTATCAGTAAATATATCAAGGATACCCGATGTAATTATCGCTAAACGTAAATCACGATTTCCAGTATCTGCAAATGCAGGAACATTCTCTTCATTATAGCCCGCCGCCTTATTAACCAGTTCTTCGATATGCTTGTGGGCGTCATCAAGATTTTTCTTAAGTACTTCTTTCGTTTCTTCTGAAGAAAGAATATCTTTCGCCTTATCAGGATCTAATAATACCTTTAAATAAACCTGCCAAATCGCTTTTTTCTCGGCGTTTTTACCCGAGCCAAAATGGCTAGAGTCGAGTAATCCTAGGTCTCTAATTATTTTACGTAATTGTTCCCCGTTCTTCCCTTCTGCGGATATCATATCTTGAACCAAATGCAGATTTACAATTTCTAAAAGATCTGAACGGTACGGTGCGTTTTTAGCAAAAACATCTTTCGCAAATTCTGGATTTTTTATCACTGCCCCGATGATTTCAGATAGTGAACGGTCTCTGAGTCTCTTTGGTTTCCCCGCATCCGCTTTCTCTTCAGCGTTTAAAAAATCACGCAGCGAAGATAAATCTGCATTTGTTTGGGTAAGCTCTGATCGTCTCTTGCTCTCACGGCTTTGGATTCCAGAAGCAGAATTAATTTTTCGCTGCTGTGGCGAATCTTTCAATGCAAATGGCATAAGGGGTTGAGATTGAGTCAGTGCGTCTTTTTTCGTAGAAGAAGAAAGTTGCTTTTCTACTGGCTCTGCCGTTGCTTCTTGGACTTTTTCGCTAATGCTAATGTCATTAAACTGAATCAACACTTTGCCGCATTGATCAGATAATTCTTTATGACCAACCAACTTCAAGCGACCAATTGCATTTCCTAACGGGATTTCTTTTTGTCGTTCGGCAAAAGATGGATCATGCCGTTTAACAAAATCTGAAAGCTTACTTAAATTTGTAAGTATTACTTTGATATTTCCGACTTCTGTTTCGTTTAATTCTCGACCACCTTTTCCTGATATTTTTTCAACATACGCTGTCATCAAGCCATAAACTTGTTCGAGCGTTCGAGTTTTATGTATGCTGCTTAAATTAGCAAACTGTGGCGTTAAAAAACTTTCAACTTCTTCTGCTTGCATATTAAGTACTGCGGAAGGTATTTTTGATGTTGATGACGTTCCCTCTACTAATCGCTCAAGCTCTACCGCCACCGCTGCTTCCGAAATGACGCTTTCGGTTTTATTTGCAAGCGATGCAGCTGCTTTAAATAAATCAAATGCTAGATCAACACCATCAATTCTTTCTTTTTTCACTGCGTCTAGCACGATAACAGCTTTGGTTACCCATTGAGAAGGCAAGATCACTGCATTATCAAATGCACGAGCTTCTTGAGTATTACCTGTAAATTGCTGAGGATATTTTGCGCTGACCTGTGTTTTTAATTCGGTAAAACGAACAATGTCTTTCGCAATTTTGCCGTCGTCTTCAACCAGTATTTGGGCAATTATTTCAGTTTTTTTTATAGGATCAGTTTCAGCAATAGCTGTTACTTTATTAAAGAAATTTAATACCGCGTAATACATCTCATGAAATTCTGAAACTAATACATCTCTCTCATGGTCCTGCGTAAAAGTGATTACTTTTGGCTCTATTTCTAAAAAATCTTTATAAAAAGTATTATTAATATGAACAAGCTCTTCCATTACTCTCGCTACCGCAGTTTTCTGAGCCGTTTCGATAGTGGTAGGACCTTTGACCCTGCCTTCCTTAACTAATTCATTTACTTTTAATTCAAAGCTGTACCGATTCAGGTTTGCGATTCCGTTTAAATCTAGGATTTCAATTTTTAATTTTTCCGCCACCTTTTTATGAATTGCTAATGGCCCTGTGATTTGTTCTTCTTCTTTTCCCTTTACTGAAAGGCTGTTTTCGATTTCAGCTTTTGTTTCGTCATAGACTTTCCAGTAATCGTTCCATGTAATGCTCTGCAAAATTTCAGGTTTATTTCCTTCAACAGAAACGGAAGGGACACTAGGTTCGACGACAGCTTCTTGCGCTTCTTTTGCGGCAACAGGTGGAGTTTCACTTGTAGGCGAAGCAGTCACTGACTCATCACCAAAAATATTTCTTACAAAATTAACCAACCCGCCTGCTGCAGTAATACGTTGTTGAATGTTTGCGAAAAAGCCGGAGGGTTGCGGCGTTTTTAGCGCACCGACTTCTATTGTTGATGTATCAGCTAAATAGTCTGCTTTAGGAATATCAATATTAAATTCATGCGCCACTGCGCGAAGTATTTGTACATTTCTTTCGATGACATTCTTTTTATCTTCACCCGATTTAGTCGTTTGGGCTTTCAACTCCAATGACTGAATCAGGCCTATCATTTTATCGTTAAATTCTTCGTTATTAACTCCCGGCACAGCTTTTAAGAGCAATTCTTTTATTTCACCGATTTTTCTATTAATCTCTTTAGAACTCGTGGACTTACTTTCTTCAGTGAGTTTTGGCCTCTTCCCAACATCAAGCTCAGCAATCCTATCAACAAAACCCTTCCTATCTTTTTCAGCTTTTTCTTTCACTCCCTTACTAGCATGCTCATCAAAAATCTTAAAGACTTGCGCTGCAAGCATTCGTACTTCTAAAGGATGAACCAATGTTCTCAACTCTTTTTCATCTTCAGCTGAAAGCGTATCAAAATCTTTTCGCACACCGCCAACTTTTACTTTCTCTGCTTGCTTTTCTTCGTCACTAAGCCGCTTGATCGTTTCAAGACTTAACGCATATAAACCCTCGTCGGAAACAAATTCATTAAACTGCATTTCATTAAATTCTTTGTTCTTGGGGATTCCACTACTCTTTTGTATGCCTTGACTGACAAACATGATTTTTGCAATAACATCAGGATCCGCTTTTCCTCCAATACCTTCAGCTGCTGCATATGCATTTCCAATTTGAGTGGCTGGATAAATTAAAGAGGGAACAACATCTTTGTCTACTTGAGCACTTTCTGCTATCGCGTATCGCGAAACATCCCCCTCTTTAGCAGGAAACATAATACGAAGTTGTTCTAATATTTGTTTTTCTTTCTCCGTCGCAACCATTTCCATCACACGGCTAACTGCACTTGTCGTAAACGCTTGGCAAATCGCATGGGCAGAATGATAATCCCTATTTTTCACGCACTCGTTAGCGATGTGTAACCACTGACCAATACATAAACTGGCCGCAACTTTATCCATGTTTCCTAAAATCATTTTTTGCACAAACATGGTTAGGTCAGCAGCGTATTTTGTCGCTGAAGTTTTCGTGGGATCTTTTGAGAAAAGCTCCCAATCAATGTCGAGAAATTTCTGTTTTGATGCTTCGATAAGTTGAGTAGCGACTTGATTGGATAATTCTTTAACGATCTCATTGAAATACACTTTTGTTGCACTTGAAAGTTTAATGTCATGATCTGAGCACTGGCCGAGCAATAAATTTAGCCGTGAAAGTTTTTCTGCAGCGCTCAATTTTTGATCTGCCTGGATGGACTGAATTTCAAGGAAAACGATATCCGCCTTTAAATCAAATTTTAAATTTTTTATTTTCTCTTTGATGACAGCCTCACCCTGCGATAACTTCATGCTCGCACAAAGAACTTGATATTCTTTTAGTTGGGCAAGCCGATAGATATAATTAGTCTCCGACGAAAACTCTATTGCTTTCAGCACATCCACTAAACCCGCCATTTTTTCATGCGTCAAAAACTTATTTGAACCATTACTGTCAAATACTTCCTTGGCGCTTTTTAATTTTTCTAAAGGACTGCCAGATCCATTAATGATCGCATCAATGTCGTTATTATATTTTTCCTGAACACGTCGCTGCACATTTTCTTCTGCGTTTTTAAATACCGGAAAGTTCGCTACATCAATACCTAATAATTGAAAAAGCACTTTATATTCCACCAATTGCGCTAATGCTTTTACATTATCTTCTTGATCGATATTTAGCTCGGCCTCTGAACAGGTAAATTCTGTCGGTTTAACGTCACCAAGACCTCGATACGACCAGTACAATCCTTTTAATTTTTTGAGCTTAGAGAGATATGTTCCGTCACCATTAATCACTTCACTGATTTTTGCAGTAACTTCTTCAGCTGCTCTTAATTTTAACGTTTCTTGAATTTGACTAAACTCTGAGGCATGAATATTCGGTAATTTATATTTTTCTAATAATTCATTGTAATCTTGAACTTTTTTCCAAACGACAGTAATTGACTCATCAAGTAAAATATTTAGATTCTCTCCTTCAGCAAATTTATGCATGAAAGCTTCATCAAGAGGAAAAGGATTTTTAGCACGGATCGCAGCTAAATTTTCTAGCTTTTGCAAATAGGTTAAGTCACCATTGTTTTTTATCTCAGCAACTTCAGCCGTGAATACGACACTACTCGCATCAATTTTTTTTGTTTCTGGTGAGGGGGAAACTATTGGCTCTGGTGTAGCTTTTGCTGCTAAGGGTAATTTTTCATTATCTAAAACAACTCGCGGCTCAACCGCTTTATTTTTTAACGTCTGGTCCATCTCTCTGGCTAACGTCTCAAAAATTACATCAATATTTCTATTTTTGCTTGCAGACGCTTCGATATAAGATAACCCCTCGTTTGCAGCAAATTCTGCGGCTGCATCTGAATCGAAGGCGGGATCTGCTTTATCACTATTCAAGCCTACAAGAACAATCCGATGGACACCTATTGCATGCCTTCCAATTTGCCTCAACCACTCACGCACATTGTTATACGGCTCCGCATCCGCGAAATCAAAAACAACAACATAACCGTGAAATCCGCGAAATCTATCGTGTACCTCCGATGCGAATGCGTTATCTAAAGAAACCGCTAAGGTAACGGGCTGATTACCGACATCAAGATTTTTTGTATCCCCTACGAGAGCAGAAAAAGCAGAAATGTTTTCTCCCGCATCTCCGATGATTTTAACCTTAAATGATTCAGGTTTACCTTCTTCCATAACCCACCTCGTTTACATGGCTTATCTACGACTATAACTATAGTCCAGAATCCTTAAGATAACGTTAAATTTCCTGGTTTTTGCGAAAAAATCCCTGGCGTTCTAGGGCTGTGGAACAGGCTGTCCTTCGATGCCCGCGCCACAGCAAGGGCCTCTTTGGACGTCGTCGGACGCTGCGTGAAATCCGACCGCAACACCACGATTCGCTTCGAGAGGGACAGAACGCCTTGCAAACACTGATCCCGCAAACGCTTTAGCATAGGGTCAAACACCCCCTCATATTTCTTAAGCCCGCGAGACAACTCACTCAACTCGCCCTTCAAGTTATTCAACCATACCGCTCGCTCTGCGCGCGCTTCAAATGGCGTAACATAAGAGTACACTTCGGATTCTTCTTCAAACGGCGGAATCACCATAGATAACGGCGGCTGAACTTCAAGCGGTTTTAATAAATGATGAAATTCTTGAATTTTCGCTTGTGTCGACTTCAAAAAAATCATGCACTGAGCCTCATCAATTGGCAAAACTTTTTTGGACTGTTTAAATTGCGATTCTGTTCTGACCACAGGTTTTTTTTGATTTATTTTTACTAAACGTAAATATCCTTCAACATCAAACGAGGGATTACGCAAAGCATATTCAATCGCGACAATCTGTCTCTGTAAATCTTTTGCATGCTGCCCTAAACTAACAGAATTTCCCGAAGGCAATAATTCATTTGAAATTAAATCAGATAATATAGTTTTACAATCAGTTAATTTATTTTGATCAATTACACGCTTATTTTTAAGATCATCAAAAAATTGAAGCACATCCTTTTCAATGGGCAATAGCACATCCGGCATTTCTTTTAACGGCGAAACACCGCTTACACAGTCTGTAAAAAATGAAGTAGATTTCGACGCCACGCTTTTGCTCCTATACACCCCTGGTATAAGCCCATAATAGGTCGCGATAATATAGACACAGGAATATTTTTTTTGCGCTGCTCTTTAACATACGCAACATAACATTCTAACGCATTTTCACGACTTAACGGAATAGTTTTTTGGCCATAAAAAATAGCATCAACCTCTGCTAATAAATACGGATTATCCATAATGGCTCTACCTAACATCACGCCATCAAATTCAGTTGCCAATTGCTTTGCAGAAGTTAAATCTTTTATACCACCGTTTAAAATAAATTTTAATTCAGGAAAATCTAATTTTAGTTTTTTAACAACGTCATACTGTAACGGTGGAATTTCACGATTTTCTTTTGGGCTTAAACCTTTTAACCACGCTTTACGTGCGTGAATAATAAATCGCTCACAACCCGCGTCTGATAATTTATGAATAAAATGCTGCAATAATTCATAATGGTCATGCTCATCAACGCCAATTCGAGTTTTTACCGTAACGGGAATTTTTACGGCTGATTTCATAGCAGAAATACATTCCGCAACCAAATCAGGCTCTTTCATTAAACATGCGCCAAACTTTCCTTTTTGCACTTTATCGCTAGGGCAGCCTAAATTAAGATTAATTTCATCATATCCCCAATCTTCACCGCGCTTTGCACATTCCGCTAAATCATTAGGATTAGAACCACCCAACTGCAATGCAACCGGATGTTCAACGGGATTAAAATCCAAATGACGATGCGCATCACCTTTCAAGATAGCACCTGTGGTAATCATTTCGGTATACAGTAACGCGTGCTTTGAAAGCAATCGCATGAAAAAACGGCTGTGCCGGTCACTCCAATCAATCATCGGAGCTACAGAGAAAATGGAGCGCGTATTATAAGAAGAAGCTTCACACTGAACAGTCATCAGACTATGATATCACACCGATTTAACTAATTTCGTTTAAACCTAAAGGGAGTTCACCATGTTAACGTCAGCAAAATCACTATTTACGGCAACTCTATTAACACTTGTTAGCGCAAATGCTCTTGCTGCAGCAACTCCCGCTACACCGGCAAAACCGGCTTCGCCTGCAGTTCCCAGTGTTCATCGCGCCATCCCTGCGACTCACGCAACTCCGGCCACGCCTTCACATGAAAAACTGAAACACCATAAGAAACTTAAAGCTAAACATCATCGTCGCCATCATAGTAAACATCACAAAAAAGACTAAAAATCGCTAGAGGGGCTTCACAGCAGACACTCTCCGCATTATGATAGCCGCCTTGTTAACCCTTTTGGAGAATACACCATGTCAATGTTGAAAAAGGCTTTAGTTGCTGCTGCTGTTGCCGCTGTTGTTAGCACCCCTGCATTTGCTGCTGATACAACAACCACTGCAACACAAGGTACGTCAGTAACAGCTACAACCGATACAAATTCTACAACGGCAACACAAACAGAAAAGAAAACCAGCCACAAAAAAATCGCTGAACATCGCAAAGGTGGAAAGAAGTTCAAGCATCACGAAGCAACGCAAACAAAACAAACTGAAACAACTGGCGCAAACGCGTAATTTCAGTTTGCAGTAAATCTTCACAAAAAACCCGCTTTGAGAGAAGCGGGTTTTTTTATGTCTCCCAATATTCAATGATCAACTGCAACTTTTGTTGTTGATTAAAATGATTAACATCCAATCGATACACTGTTTTAATTTTTTCTGTATTTAATATCGAACCATAATTAAATAGCATCGCTTCTATAGGTTTAGCATTTTTATGTTGCGTCAAAAATAATTTCAAATGTTTATCTTGAATGAGTTGTTGATTTGCAATGCCAAACTCTCCCTCAAATAACGGCTCTGAAAATCCTTGCCCCCAGGGCGCGCAATCTCTCAATAACATTGCATTTTCTATATTTAATTGCGACGCAATTAATTCCCCATCAGTTAACAAAACATTTTCAAAATAATTTTTATCTGCTTTTTCAGAAACGGTCTGATTAAAAACTTCAGCAAATTTTTCGAATTTTTCTAACGGAATAGATAATCCTGCGGCCATCGCATGTCCACCAAATTTTTTAATCAGTCCGGGATTGCGGGTATCTATCAATGCCAAAATATCTCTTAAATGTAATCCAGGTATTGATCGCGCAGACGCTTTTAATTCTGTGTCACTAATTTTAGAAAATATTACCGTCGGTCGGTGATAACGATCTTTAATGCGTCCGGCTAAAATGCCAATCACACCTTGATGAAAATCCGCATGGTATAAACAAATACTTTCTGGAACTGACTCAAAACTAATATGCGCTAATATTTTTTCTGCTTGCGCTAACATGTCGGATTCAATATCACGGCGATTTTGATTTAATGAGTCTAATTCAATGGCCATTCGATACGCCGAAATATCGTCGCTGCTTAAAAGACACGCGACACCTAACGACATATCTTCTAATCGCCCCGCAGCATTCAAACGTGGCCCAACAGAAAATCCCAAATCGGCAGTTCGTACACGTTGCGCGTCACGTCTCGAGACTTTTAATAAGGCATAAATTCCTGGGCGAGATAATCCGGCCCGAATTCTTTTTATACCTTGAGAGACCAATATTCTATTATTTTTATCTAAGCTAACGACATCAGCGACTGTTCCTAGCGCAACTAAATCTAGAAATTGGGCCATCGATACAGAATGATTTAGATATTTTCTCGTCGCTAACATGACATAAAAGATTACACCCACACCCGCAATATTTTTACTTTCGAATTTATCATTGGGCTGATTGGGATTTACGATAACATCTGCATCAGGTAATGTTTCACCCGCAAGATGATGATCGGTAACTACAACTGTCATGCCATATTCTTTGGCTTTTTTTACGCCTTCATGACTGCTAATGCCATTATCTACGGTAATTAAAATATCGGGATTTCGTTGAGCAGCTAATTCGACAATCTCTGGCGTAAGACCATAACCATATTCAAATCGATTTGGGATTAAATAATCGACATGTTGTGCACCCATCACTTTCAATGCACCTACGGCAACAGCAGTACTGGTTGCGCCATCTGTATCAAAATCCCCTAGAATTAAAAATTTTTTTTGTTCTTGAATGCCCTTCCCAATAATTTCGCCAGCCTTATGACTATTCAGCAAATTATCAAAGTTGAGGAGTTGTGATAGTTCAGTATTGAGTTCATCGGTATCTTCAATGCCGCGATTAGCATAGATACGCTTGAGCAAATCCGGTTCGTGAGAGAATTGACGTTGTTTGAGCGTTCTTCTCATTGCTGTTCGCGTCATGCAAAATCCTTTAGAATCAAATCATGATGGATTTTACGCTGGACAATTCCCCAAGTCATTATCAAATTCGCTCCTATGAACGAGGGAAAATTGTCGTCAATGAAAAAACGATTACGCAGAATTTAATTATTTCTGCAAATAAATTAATTTACCCGTGGGATGAAAATAATCTTGAGCCTATTTTAAAATTAAATCCTATTATTGTTTTATTAGGTACTGGTGAAGCCTTCAAAATCCTCTCCCCGAAATTCTTATCGCCTTTTTATGAAAATAAAATAGGCGTCGAGGTCATGAATACCTCAGCTGCCTGTAGAACCTTCAATGTGTTAGCAGGAGAAGGCAGAAATGTTGTTGCGGGATTAATAATTTAATATCTATACCGTTCCGTTTTATACGGACCTTCGACACTTAAACCAAGATAATCTGCCTGTTTTTTCGTCAATTTGGTCAAATTTACACCCAATTTGTCTAAATGCAGCCTAGCCACTTTCTCATCCAAATCTTTCGGCAATACGTGAACACCAACTGAATATTTGTCGGCATGATTCCACAATTCAATTTGTGCAATCACTTGATTCGTAAAGGACGTCGACATCACAAAACTCGAATGTCCCGTCGCACAACCTAAATTCACCAATCGACCTTCGGCTAATAAAAGAACTGTTTTTCCATGTGGCATTTCAACCAAATCTACTTGAGGCTTAATATTTGTCCATTTATATTTTCGTAACGACGCCACATCAATCTCAGAATCAAAATGACCAATGTTGCAAACGAGGGACTGATGTTTCATCTTTAATAAATGTTCATGAGTTATAACATCAATATTACCCGTTGCCGTCACAAAAATATCGCCATACGATGCTGCATCATCCATCGTTACAACACGATACCCTTCCATCGCTGCCTGCAATGCAATAATAGGATCGATTTCGGTAATATGAACCGTTGCTCCCAGTCCTCTTAAAGACTGCGCACAACCTTTGCCCACATCACCGTAACCACACACAACCGCAATTTTTCCGGCAATCATAATATCTGTCGCGCGTTTAATACCGTCCATCAATGATTCACGACAGCCATATAAATTATCAAATTTAGATTTCGTCACAGAATCATTGACGTTTATAGCCGGCGTTTTTAATTGTTTTTTCGCATGCATTTCATATAACCGATGCACACCTGTTGTCGTTTCTTCAGAAATACCCTTAATATCTTTTAATAATTCTGGGTATTTTTCATAAATTCGTAATGTTAAATCACCGCCATCATCTAAAATCATGTTGGGCGTCCAACCGTCTGGACCATGAATCGTTTGTTCAATACACCACCAAAATTCGTCTTCCGTTTCACCTTTCCACGCAAATACGGGAATATTCTGTGCAGCAATCGCTGCCGCCGCATGATCTTGCGTAGAAAAAATATTGCAGGATGACCAACGAATTTCTGCGCCGAGATCAACTAACGTTTCAATTAATACCGCTGTTTGAATGGTCATATGCAAACAACCCGCGATACGAGCACCTTTTAAGGGATTTTTTCCATGGTACTCTTTTCGAAGTGCCATCAATCCAGGCATTTCTATTTCAGCTAATTTAATTTCTTTTTTGCCCCAATCAGCGAGAGCAATATCGGCAACACGGAAATCTTGTTTCATATGAGTCCTAGTTTTAAGGTCTTCGATCATTTAAGGGCATCTGCTTTATCTGTTTTTTCCCATGGAAAATTCGGTTCTTCACGACCAAAATGACCATAAGAAGCGGTGGGCAAATAAATCGGACGTAATAAATCCAACATAGTGATCAATCCGCGTGGACGTAAATCAAAATGCTCGCGAATTAGTTTCACTAATTTATCTTCAGGAATTTTTCCTGTTCCAAATGTTTGAACGCTAATGGAAGTGGGTTCAGCCACGCCAATGGCATATGACACCTGAATTTCACATCGTTCTGCTAATCCTGCGGCGACAATATTCTTTGCGACATAGCGCGCAGCATAAGAAGCCGAGCGATCAACTTTGGATGGATCTTTTCCTGAAAAACATCCGCCACCATGTCGCGCCATTCCACCATAGGAATCCACAATAATTTTTCGACCGGTCAAGCCAGTATCGCCTAATGGACCACCAATGACAAATCGTCCTGTGGGATTAATATAATATTTTGTGTTTTTATCTAACCATTTTGAGGGTAATACTTTTTTGATCACCTCTTCCATGATCGCTTCTTTAATTTCATTTTGTGAAACATCTGGGGAATGCTGCGTTGAAATCACAACCGCTTCTACACCAGTTGGCTTTCCATTTTCATATCGAACGGTTAACTGACTTTTCGCATCCGGTCTTAGCCACTTTATAATCTCATGCTTTCGTAGTTCAGCTAATTTTTTAACCAAGCGATGTGAATATGTAATTGACGCTGGCATCAATACATCAGTTTCATTGGTTGCATATCCAAACATCAATCCCTGATCCCCGGCACCTTGCTCATGATCCGGACGATGATTTACACCCATCGCGATATCCGGTGATTGTTTACCAATCGCAGTAATAACCGCACACGATTCCCAATCAAATCCCATTTCAGAACTGTTGTATCCAATTTCTTTAATCACGTCACGGGCAATGGATTCAATATCAACCCACGCATGCGTTGTAATTTCTCCACCGACCAACACCATACCCGTTTTCACAAACGTTTCGCATGCAACACGCGCGACAGGATCTTGTGTCAAAATTGCATCGAGCACCGCATCTGAAATTTGATCAGCAATTTTATCAGGATGTCCTTCAGAAACCGACTCCGACGTAAAAATAGAATAATCAGACATCAATGTTCTCCGCTAGTAACGCGTTTGACTCAATAAATGCGCGACGTGGTTCAACTTGATCGCCCATCAACGTGGTAAATAATAAATCCGCTGCCACAGCATCTTCAATATTTACTCTCAGCAGACGACGCGTCTCTGGATTCATGGTGGTTTCCCATAATTGCTCAGGATTCATCTCACCCAACCCTTTATAACGTTGAGTCACTTGTCCGCGCTTCGCTTCGTCTAATAACCACAAAACGCTTTGTCCAAAAGTTTCCACTTTTTGTTTTCTACCGTCGCGTTGAACATACGCACTCTCTTGCAGCAATCCATCCAAAGCAGCGTGCAGAGAATGTAATCGAATATAATCCGACGAATTAAAAAATTCATGACCTAATGAATAATGGTGCGCTTGACCATGCTGCAAAAACTCTAATTCCGGAATAAATTCTTGATGTTCCGCATTTGGCACAACTTTCAGCTGACAGACTATTCCATGGGACTCCAGCGGTTTTAATTTTTCTTGCAATTGCTTCGTCCACGCCGTCACTTTTTCTTCTGACGCTAAATCTTCCGATCTGATGTCTGCCACATGGGCAACCTCGCGGAGAAAATCAATCGGATATCGACGCGATAATCGTTTCAACGCTTTCGTGACTTCATGATGCTCTTTAAGTAATTTTTCTAACGCCACCCCAGTAATCGGCAATTCATTTTCACCCGGGTATAGTGCAGCTTCATCCAACGCTGTTTGAATCAAATATTCGTTCAGCGCATCGTCATCTTTTAAATATTGCTCTTGCTTGCCTTTCTTTATTTTATACAACGGTGGCTGCCCCACATAGACATACCCACGAGAAATTAACTCAGGCATTTGACGATAGAAAAACGTTAACAACAATGTTCGAATATGAGAACCATCAACGTCCGCGTCAGTCATAATAATAATTCGGTGATAGCGTAATTTATCGGGATTATACTCATCACGACCAATTCCACATCCCAACGCTGTAATTAATGTTCCCACTTCTTGTGATGCTAACATTTTGTCAAAGCGTGCTTTTTCAACATTAAGGATTTTACCTTTAAGAGGGAGTATTGCCTGATTTTTTCTATCACGCGCTTGTTTTGCAGAACCCCCTGCGGATTCACCCTCAACTAAAAACAACTCCGAATTTGCAGGGTCCTTCTCTTGGCAATCAGCTAATTTTCCGGGTAACCCTGCGATATCCAATGCACTTTTACGTCGCGTCATTTCGCGTGCTTTGCGCGCAGCTTCTCGCGCACGAACAGCATCAACAATTTTTAATACAATACTTTTTGCTTCAGCGGGTTTTTCCAATAAAAATTCTTCTAATTTTTCCGCCATGATTTGTGTAACGACGGGTGTTACCTCAGAAGATACTAATTTTTCTTTTGTTTGCGAAGAAAATTTTGGATCGGGTAACTTTACTGAAATAACAGCCGTTAATCCTTCACGAACATCATCTCCTGTCATTTCTACTTTTTCTTTTTTCGTGAAGCCCTCTTTATCTAAATAATTTCCTAATGTTCGGGTCAACGCACCTCTAAATCCTGTTAAATGCGTACCACCATCCCGCTGAGGAATATTATTGGTATAACAAAAAATACTTTCTTGAAAACCGTCATTCCATTGCATCGCAACTTCAACCGTAATATTTTCTTTATCTGCACAAAAATAAAATATCGAGGGATGAATAACGGTTTTGTTTGTACTTAAATGCTTAACAAACGCGCCAATTCCACCCTCATATTCAAAAATTTCATGTCGCCCTGTGCGCTCATCCATTAAAGAAATACGCACTCCAGAATTTAAAAACGATAACTCACGTAATCGCTTCGCCAAGACATCATAAGAAAATTCTGTGTTGGTAAAAATAACAGTGCTGGGTTTGAATCGAACCTCTGTGCCAGTTTTTGTTGCATCTCCAGTTACGGTTAATGGACCCAATGGCTCGCCATCTGCGTAATCTTGCTCATGCACTTTTCCATTACGACGAATTAATAAATGTAATTTCTCTGACAATGCATTCACAACTGAAACGCCTACGCCATGCAAACCACCTGATACCTTATAAGAGTTACTATCAAATTTACCACCTGCGTGAAGCACTGTCATAATCACTTCGGCCGCTGAACGACCTTCTTCCGCATGAATATCAACAGGAATTCCTCGACCATCATCTTTAACGGTTACAGAACCGTCGGTATGAATAATTACGGAAACTTGGTGACAATGTCCGGCCAACGCCTCATCAATTGAATTGTCTACTACCTCAAAAACCATATGATGCAAACCCGTGCCGTCATCTGTATCGCCAATATACATTCCAGGACGTTTTTTTACGGCATCAAGACCTTTAAGGACTTTAATATTCGAGGAATCGTAAGTGTCTGCTGAGGTATTCATTTTTCAAGTCCATATTCATTCAAAACAATCCGCTCATTATACCCCGATTACACGTCCATGTTCCACGTGGAACAATGCCGGCTCAACAAAATCAATGCAGCCTCTCACCTCGTCGTAATCAATCGTTGTCAAAAACACCTGCGACTTAAAATCGCGCAGATGTTCGACCACGCAACGACGGTGTTTCGCGTCCAACTCCGCCGCAAAATCATCCAACAAATAAACACACGAAACACCCCGACTGCTTTTCAACAACTGCCCTTGCGCTAAACGCAAAGCAATAACAACTAACTTTTGTTCCCCACGAGATAGCATCTCGCTCGCACGACTCTCTCCACAACGAACCAACATCTCATCTCGATGAGGCCCATAATAGGTATGCTTAAGCTGAGCATCCCGAAAATAATTTCGCTCAAGCAACTCTGCAAGCCCTAATTCTTTCGACCATCCTCGCTGATACAATAACTGCAACTCAATCGAGGGAAGAAAATCTTTTATGATTAGCCCAAACAATTCAGACAGTTTTTCAACATAATCGCGGCGAAACACCGAAATTTGTTCACTGGCTTCTGCAAACTCATTATCCCAGACACAAACCTGGTCTTTTACATTCCCCAACTTCAAGGCAGCATTCCTCTGCTTCAAAGCCCTTTGCCATCGTTGCCAAATATTCAAAAATGAATGTTCCACGTGGAACACTCCCCAATCAATGAATTGTCGCCGTAAGCGAGGAGACCCCGTTAACAACTCATCGCTATCGGGATGGATTAATTGTAGCGGCAATATTTCTGCAATTGCCGCAGCAGATGATACAGACTCACCATCGAGACGAAGCGATGTCTTTCCTTCTCGGTTTTTTTCTACGCCCACTGCACGAACATTTTCTTGCTGATAAAGGCGCGCAAAAACGGAAAGCGAATCGGCTTGATGATAAATGACTGGCATAACACTGTGATGACGAAAAGATCGATTGTGACTGAGCAGATACAACGATTCCAGAACGCTGGTTTTTCCACTGCCATTTTGCCCAAAGAAAACATTAAACCCAGGCGATAACGTTAATGAAACAGACAAGAGATTTCGAACAGCATTAATGTCACACTGAAAAAACCGCATTTAAAGTGACATAGGCATAATAACAAACTGTGCTTTTTCTAAGGCTTCAGAATAAATTAACACACTGTTATCTGCGTTGGATAAAGTAAATATAACGTCGCCTGACGGCACTGCCGATAGCACATCGAGTAAATAGTTCACATTAAATCCCATCTCAAGAGGCTCACCCTCGTAATTCATAGAGATCTCCTCTTTGGCTTCTTCTTGCTCTGTATTCGTAGCGGTAATTAACAATATTCCCGGTGAAAAATTTAAACGGACCGCATGATACTTTTCGTTAGTTAAAATAGCGGCACGCGCCAGCGCATGTTTCAGCGTATCTCTATCCACCAATGCTTTTTTATTTCCACCTTGAGGTATAACCCTACGATAATCCGGGAATTTCCCTTCAATTAGTCGAGATACAAACGTGAACGTGTCCGACTCAAGTCGAATGGCATTCGCGCCAATGTGCATTGAAAGCATTTTTCCTTCATCTTTGGATAGTAGCCGCAACAATTCAAAAACACCTTTTCGAGGTAGAATAAATTGAGTAGGCTCTGTTAATTCAGGAAAATCCATTTTACGCACAGCTAACCGATGCCCGTCCGTTGCAACAGAACACATACTCCCAGCATTCGCCTCAAAAAATAATCCATTCAAATAAAAACGCACATCTTGTTGCGCCATTGCAAACGATGTCGATTCTAACAGTGCTGCCAAATCAGATTGTAAACACGTGACATTCTTTCCTGAGGCTTCAAACGCCGCCAGCGGAAAATCAGATGAAGGCAATGTCACTAATGAAAAGCGACTTTTCCCTGCAATTACGGCTGCTTTTGTACCGTCTAATTGAAAACAAATATCCGTATTTTCAGGTAAGGTTCTACAAATATCCATTAACTTTCGACCCGAAACAGTAGTTTCAAATGACTGCTCGTTTTCAATTAGTTCTGCATGCCCTGTTAATTCAATCTCTAAATCAGAGCCCACAAGTGATAAAAGATTATTGTGCGCACGAATGAGAACGTGAGACAAAATAGGTAAACTTTGTCGCCGCTCTACAACGCCCGTGACAAATTGAAGTCCTTTTAACAACTGATCTCGTTTGGTGGTAAATTTCATGGCACAAATCCTACGTGGTTAATATTCGCATTAAATTGAGATAATCTTCTTTTATTGTACTTGATATTTCTCTAAATTCCGCAACAGCTCGTGTTGCATGCAATACGGTTGTATGGTCTCGTCCACCAAACGCTTCACCTATTTCTGGCAAGCTGTGAGTAGTGAGCTCTTTTGCCAATGCCATCGCAACTTGTCTGGGACGCGTTATAGAACGACTACGACGCTTAGATAATAAATCAGACACTTTGATTTTATAATATTCTGCAACAACTTTCTGGATATTTTCGATAGTCACCATTCTTTCTTGTAATGCAATTAAATCTTTTAGCGCTTCTTTTGCTAAAGATAAATCGATTTCTTTACCCAAAAAATTCGAGCTTGCAACAACCCTTTTTAGGGCGCCCTCTAATTCTCGGACATTAGAACGAACTCGTTGTGCAATAAAAAAAGCAACTTCTGAAGATAAAAAAGTATTAGATTGAACCGCTTTATTCAACAAAATTGCTACCCGTGTTTCCAATTCCGGGGGCTCAACTGCAACCGTTAACCCCCAACCAAAACGTGACTTTAAGCGTTCTTCCATCCCTTCTACTTCTTTTGGAAAACGATCGCAGGTAAAAATCATTTGCCGACCTGATTCCAGTAAGCAGTTAAATACATGAAACAGCTCCTCCTGGGATCTCTCTTTTCCTGCAAAAAATTGAATATCATCAATAAATAATGCATCTAATGAACGATAGTAGTTTTTAAATTGCGTAATGGTATTCGTTTGCAACGCACGAATCATTTCAGAAACAAATCGTTCAGAATGTAGGTAAAGTACTTTGAGTTTCGGATTTTTTTTAAGCATACCATTACCAACGGCTTGCATTAGATGCGTTTTCCCCAACCCTACAGAACCATATAAAAACAAGGGGTTATAGGCTTGTCCAAAATTTTCAGAAACTTGGATAGCTGCAGCTTTTGCTAATTGATTAGATTTTCCTTCGACAAAATAATCAAAGTTGAACATAGGGTTTAGATTTGTTTGAAAAAACTCCGGGTCGCCACTGTTTTCCACCCTTTTATCCGCTTCTTTTTGCGGAAAGCCTACAGTTACAATAATGTCTTCACCCATTAATGATTTAATTTTAGAAAGAAATTTCGACGAAACACGTTCAGTAATAAAGTGATTAGGCGCAAATAAATATAATTTTCCGTCATGCGAATGAAACTGAAGTGGCTTTATCCACGTATCAAATTCTTGAGAGCTCATCTCTTGAGAAAGCGCTGAAAGACAATTTTCCCAATTTTTATCCGTAATCATTGACATAGAAACCTGTGGATATCTCTGTGAGTAACAGTGGAAAACTAGCGTAACATAACTAAAGTTTTTCTACGACAGGATTTATCCACAAGTTATTCACGGCCATATCACCTACTTTTACATAACTTATATCCCCATGTAAATTATTGTTTTATATGAAAAAAATTACGGTATTCACAGAAAACGGTATCCTTCATCATCAATACATATAAATTAATATTATTAATAATAATATGATAGGATAAAAATCTATTATTTAGACATTACGCGAGGAATCTATGGGCATAAAAATTGCTATTAACGGATATGGCCGTATTGGAAGGAATATTTTAAGAGCGCTTTATGAAGGTCCGCATAATGGGAAGATTCAAATTGTAGCGATTAACGATATGGGCGATGTCAAAACGAATGCCCATTTAACCCAATATGATTCCACTCACGGGAAATTTTCTGGGCAAGTCAGTACGCAAGGCAACGATTTAATTGTAAACGGTGATGCTATCAAAGTTTTTAGCGAACGAGATCCTACTAAATTACCGTGGGGGCAATTAGGGATTGATGTGGTTCTTGAATGTACCGGAATTTTTACAAGCAAAGAAAAATCCATGGTTCATATTCGTAGTGGTGCAAAAAAGGTGATTATTTCTGCGCCCGGTGGTGATGATGTAGACGCTACCATAGTTTTTGGCGTTAATCATTCGATTTTAAAATCTGAGCATGAAGTGATCTCTAATGCCTCGTGTACGACCAATTGCTTAGCGCCGTTAGCTAAGGTCTTGCAGCAAACGGTTGGAATTGAAGAAGGCCTGATGACAACGGTCCATGCTTATACCAACGATCAAGTACTGGTTGACAGTTATCATAGCGATTTACGACGGGCTCGTTCAGCGACACAGTCCATGATTCCCACAAAGACCGGTGCAGCAAGCGCTTTGGGTTTAGTATTGCCTGATTTGAAGGGCAAATTGGATGGTTTTGCGATGCGTGTTCCCACTTTGAACGTATCTGTAGTTGATCTTTCGTTTATGGCTAAACGCCAAACAACGGTGGACGAAATCAATCAAGCCATTCAAAAAGCGGCAGAAGGCGAAATGAAAGGGATTTTGACGTATAATACAGTGCCGTTGGTCTCGGTGGATTTTAACCATCACTCTGCATCGTCTATTTTCGATGCAACGCAAACAAAGGTGATAGGGAAATTAGTTAAAGTTTTGTCTTGGTATGATAACGAGTGGGGCTTTTCCAACCGAATGTTGGATGTAACAGCAGCCTGGATGAAATAAATGTCATTTGTTGCATGTGGATTAAGTTATAAAACCGCTCCCGTCAGTGTGCGTGAACAGTTTTATTTCCCCAAAGAAAAAATTGCCGATTCATTGCTTGCATTGAAAAAATCAGTGCTGGTGAAAGACGCAGTGATTTTATCCACCTGCAATCGTACTGAAATTTATTGTTCATCAGTATCGAATCCTAAAGCCTTATCTGATTGGCTAGCGCATCATCATGCTATATCACCTGAGAGTCTTTCTTCGTATTTGTATATGCATCACGGCGAGGAAAGCGTTAAGCATGTATTTCGTGTGGCGAGTGGCATTGATTCTATGGTTTTAGGCGAACCACAAATTTTTGGTCAATTGAAGGAAGCTGTTTCGATTGCAGAAAAAGCAGGGACCTTAAACGGTGCACTTCGAAAATTTTTTCATCATGCTTTTTCAGTGGGAAAAAAAATTCGGGCTGAGACGAGTATTGGTGTTAATTCTTTATCACTGGGACACGTTATTCTTCAATTAATGCGAAAAAAGAATCGTGATATTTCACGCCAAAAAATTTTGATTCTTGGTGCGGGTGAAGTTATTGAATCTGTTGTTGACGTTATAAAACACCAAGATTTTCAGCATATTAGGGTTGCAAACCGGACACAAAAACATGCAAAAAAAATCGCTGCGCAATTAAAAGCCTCTGTTTGTAAACTAAGTGAAATAGATTTATCTCAAGCGGATGTTGTTATTTCTGCTGTAGGAAGCCAAACGCCTGTTATCGATAAAAAAACTGTGTTTTCTGCACTGAAAAAAAGGAACCAAAAGCCCATCTTATTTTTTGATCTAGGGGTCCCTCGAAATATTGCACCAGAAATTAAATCTTTTAAGCATGTTGAGTTATTTAGTTTTGATGAAATGAAAGACTTGTTGGATAAGAATAAAGAAAAGCGATTAAGTTGTGTGGTTGATGCAGAAATGATGATTGATGCACAAACCAAAAAATTTATTGCAAGCTTGCGATCCTGTAGTGTTTCCGAAGCCGTAAAAAAATACCGACAAAAAATGTTGTTTGTTCGTGATGAGTATTTAGAAAAATCTTTGGCATCGCTACGAACGGGTGAATGTCCCGAGAAAGTGATTAAAAAACTGTCTCACCAAATTACGAATAAATTTTTGCATGCACCTTCGGTGAATTTAAAAAAAGCTGCTTGTCAGGAAGACTGGGTATTGATTCATGCATTAGAAAAACTGTGGGATATTTAAATTATGTTAAAACCCACGCTGTCTAAAAAACTCATCCATTTGGTAGAGCGTCATGAAGAAATCAATCATTTATTAAGTTCACCAGAAATTATTAGTGACAACACGAAGTTCCGTGAGCTTTCCAAAGAATATTCGGAATTACAAAAAGTAGTTGATGCTTATAAAAAATACGAAGATATTAATAACCAATTAGCTGCCGCATTAGCGTTATTAGAAGACAGCGACGGTGATATGCGTGCGATGGCAAATGAAGAATCTGAACAATTAAAAATAGAACAAGAAAAGAGCGAAGCGGAATTACAAGGGTTTTTATTGCCTCAAGATCCCAATGATAACCGCAATATATTTTTAGAAATTAGAGCAGCTGCTGGAGGTGATGAGTCTTCTATTTTTGCGGGTGATTTGTTTCGTATGTACTCACGTTACGCAGAAAAAAAACGCTGGTTGATCGAAATTTTACAATCCAATGCTGGTGAGCATGGGGGATATAAGTCCATTATCGCGCGAGTTAGTGGCGAAGGCGTGTATGCTAAATTAAAATTTGAATCAGGCGCACATCGCGTACAGCGTGTTCCTGAAACCGAAGCGCAAGGAAGAGTGCATACGTCAACGTGTACTGTTGCGGTGCTGCCTGAACTTGAAGAAGTGGAAGACATAAATATTAATCCAGCGGATTTAAAAATTGATACGTATCGTGCATCGGGTGCGGGTGGTCAGCACGTCAATAAAACAGATTCCGCCATTCGTATTACACATATTCCAACGGGAACAGTTGTGGAATGCCAAGAAGAACGATCGCAACATAAAAATCGAGCGAGAGCAATGTCGTTATTAAAATCACGATTGTTGAATGCGGAAGTTGCCAAGCAGCAAAAGCATGAAGCGGAAACGCGTCGTAATCTTGTTGGAACCGGAGATCGTTCGGAGCGAATTCGAACGTACAATTTCCCACAAGGTCGATTGACGGATCATCGCATTAATCTTACGTTGTATAAACTGTCCGATATCATGGAAGGTGATTTGGATGGTGTCATTGAGCCATTACGTCATGAATATCAAGCAGATCTGCTCGCAAGTCTCAGCGACGATTGAGCGATTAGAGGTCGAAATATTATTGTCGCATGTGTTGAATAAACCGCGCGTATATTTATATTCTCACCCGGAAGAACCGCTCACCTCTGAACAGTGTGATCAATTTAACCAATTAATCAAAAGGCGTGAACAAGGTGAGCCATTGGTTTATATCACAGGAAAAACCGAATTTTATGGATTAGCATTTGACATCACTCCAGACGTTCTTGTTCCTCGCCCAGAGACAGAATTATTGATTGATTACATACTGGATAACCTGAAAGTTAAAACAGCCTCTGTGCTTGAATTAGGAACAGGTAGCGGGATTATTGCAATTACCTTGGCGAAATATAGACCCGATTGGAATATTACAGCGACAGATATTTCAGCGGGAGCTCTAACTATTGCGAAACGTAACAGTCATTTTCATGATGCAAAGACTATTCGATGGATTGAGTCGGATTGGTATAGCAATATCAAAGTCGAGAAATATGACTTGATCATCAGCAATCCCCCTTATATTGCTAAAGATGATCCCCATTTGCGTGATTTATCCTACGAGCCTCATGGGGCGTTAATTTCTGGGCACGAAGGTTTAGACGCTATAAAAAAAATCATCAAAGGCGCAACAGGTTATCTTGTTCAGGAAGGAGAGATTGTTTTGGAACATGGGTACAATCAGGCCGAGGCAGTGCAGAATTGTCTTCATGAACATGGCTTTAAAGACATCAAAACCCTGGATGATTTAAATCACCAACCACGGGTAACAATTGCAACGCATCCGTAGTTTTGGTGTATACTCGCATTTTTGGAGAACTTTATGGCGAAGCGCAGTACAAAAGGGAAAAAAACAAACTCAAAAAAAACGTTTCCCGTGAAGCGAAGCAAACCTGTCACCAAGAAAAAAACGCCTGCCAAAAAGCCAGTGTCTCAACCTAAAAAGAAGAAATCCCTTAAGAAAATATCGACAAAAGCCACAAAAGCAAGTCTTTCTGAAAAAGCCAAAAAGCTAAAACAACTTCCATCGCCTTTTGTCAGCCATGTTAAGCCCTATCAAGCAGGTAAAAACGAAGAATACATGAACAATGCTCAGTGTGAGCATTTTAGAAAAATGTTATTATCCTGGAAACGTCAATTATTGCATGAAATGGAAAGAACTGTGCACCATATGCAGGATGATGCAGCGAATTTTCCCGATCCGAATGACAGAGCTACACAAGAAGAAGAGTTCAGTTTGGAGTTGCGCGCGCGTGATCGTGAGCGTAAATTAATTAAGAAAATCGATGAGACAATTTCTCGAATCGATAACAATGATTACGGTTACTGTGATGCCTGTGGTGTGGAAATTGGCATTAGCCGATTGGAAGCGCGTCCTACTGCAACTTTATGTATTGATTGTAAAACCATTGATGAAATTCGTGAGAAGCACTACAGCTAAACGAGGAGTTTAAGATGGTTCATGGTCTTCTGCATTTTTCTTTCTGGGGCATGGTCCTCTACACACTCATTTTGACCCAAATCACGGTCATTAGTGTGACCATTTATCTTCATCGGTGCCAAGCGCATCGCGCGTTAGAACTACACCCTGCCATTAGTCATTTTTTCCGTTTTTGGCTGTGGTTAACCACAGGGATGACAACGAAAGCGTGGACTGCAATACATCGCAAACATCACGCTAAATGTGAAACGGCAGAAGACCCACATAGCCCCGTATTATTAGGTTTAAAAACAGTATTGTTGAGTGGCGCTGAGCTTTATCGTAAAGAAAAGCGCAATCAAGAAACGTTGGTGCGTTATGGTCAGGGTACACCCGAAGATTGGATCGAAAAAAATATTTATGAAAAACATAGCGTGATGGGTGTTGTGATCATGTTATTGACTAATGTGATGTTGTTTGGATTCCCGGGGATCACCATTTGGGCGATACAAATGATGTGGATTCCGTTCTTTGCCGCTGGTGTTATTAATGGCATTGGCCATTATTGGGGATACCGCAATTTTGAATGTCCGGATGCGGCGCGAAATATTGTTCCTTTTGGATTATTGTTGTCGGGTGAAGAATTACATAATAACCATCACACCTTTGGAAGTTCCGCGAAGCTTTCGTCTAAGTGGTGGGAATTTGATCTGGGATGGGCGATTATTAAGTCTTTTAGTTTATTGAAATTAGCTAAAGTCAAAAAACTTCCCCCAAAGTTAATCTCCAATCCATCAAAGCAATTTATTGATGCAGAAACATTAAAGGCAGTGCTATTGAATCGATTTAGTGTGTTATCGAACTATACGAAAGAAGTTGTTTTGCCGATGCTGAAAACAGAAAAACATAAAATCGATTCTCGGGTAAAAGCATTATTAATTCGCGAAAAAAGTTTGATTGACCATTTCGATCAAAAAAAATTATTGTTTTTGCTACAGAAACAAAAAGTCTTAAATTTAGTTTATCAATATCGTTTATCGCTTCAAGATATTTGGAGTCGAACCAGTGCTTCTCAGAAAGAGCTGCTAGACGCATTACATCACTGGTGTGCATCAGCTGAAGAGAGTGGAATAGAAGTCTTGAAGCAATTTGCACAGCGATTGAAATCTTACGTAACCCAGCCAGTGGCTTAAGAGGTTTTTTTTGAATTATCAAGTAGCACAACGATTAATGCCAAATTAAATGTTGTGAATAAAAGATTATATAATATCGCCCCTGCATTTAAGCCTATCACAATTGCAAATATGCCAAAAAAAATTACCTGGGTAATACTTGCTATCAAAAATATTCCTGTAACGTACCAGACATGTTTGTTAATAAAAGCATAGCTTTTCTTTATGGCAACGAGTGGGCTAAGCCCATCGATGACAATCATTGGATATGAAAATAGTAAACAAGAATAAAAAATTAGTAACACTAATACGCTAAGTAACGCAGCGATTAGCCCTAACGTTAGATACATTAATCCTACAAGTGTAGTTCCCAGAATCGCTAAGCTGATGAAAAATAACAGCATATTAGGTAATCGCTTGAGTGCAACAAAATAAATATCATTTGTAGTTAGAGTTTGTTGAACAATAGAAGATAATTTCAAGAGAATGATATTATAGCAATATAACCCAGGAATAATCATTAATAAGGCGAGCAGATAATTTCCTGGAAAAAAAGAGCTGTTGAAAAAAAGAATAGACAGCAATGTAAACGGAAAAAGCGAAATATAGCTTTTTTTCCAGAGTTCAAAAATTTTTATTATGGTTTTCTGAACAGATAACTCCATTATTTCGAGAGTTTGAGGTTTTCAGAAACAATCACTGCCATACAAATACCTAACGGTAGCGTGATCAGTGTTGGAATGATGCCAAGATAAACCCAAAATCCTGAGCTGAGCTCAGAAACATGCAATAAAAGAGCAAATAAATAATTGATGACCACGCTCACGATAATGGAGACTAACATAACAACTAAGCAGTGTGCCCAATGACCTTTTGTCTGACGAACGCTTGATGCAATTGCATCAAAGGGCCATTTATTGTCGACGATAATCAAGGGAAGCGTTGAAATCACATAAGGTGACAACAAAATAATGACGATAGATATGGTTATCAGCGTCGCATCGTTTCCAAGATGGGGAACTAACAGACTACCCAGTTTACCTAGAAGAAACATTACGAGATAAAAAATAATGCCAACAAAGATGACTTTTAATAAACGGACAAAACCTATGTGCAAAGCTGTTTTATTGGATAGCGCTTTGCCATGAATTGCGTCATTGATTTTGGCAATTAATCCGCCCATGGGAATCACAGAAAGAATAGAGAAAATAATGAGCAAGGATAATACAAGACTTTTTTGATCAGCGCTGATCCAGTCCTGTGAAACCATGACGGCAGGAATGATTTTTAAACCTTCACATAAAAAGCTCAACGGAAGTAAGGTAATAATCAATGATAACCAGCTAGAAAACAGTGCTTTTAGTGTCTCTGCTAGACCCATTTGCTTTTTTGGCAATATAAACATGCAGTTTCTCCCTCGAAAAAACAAACTGTAGCATTTCAAGCCGGATAAAAATAGACGCTTATGCGACTGATATCAGAAATATGATTAATAGCTTGAGTGTATTCCTTGCTTAATTGATTGAAGTCATCACCGCGTAAAAAAATCACTGGAACAAATAAATCGACTTCAATTTTTCCATTCAAATAGTGTAATTTAAATTTTATATTGTTCGCATAAGGCATGTGTTTAAGTTGATTATGCAGTATGGGTTCGAGTGTTTTTCGATCGGGCAATGCAGAGGAAAAATGCATTAGCTCATCGTCTTCGGGATCAACGTGTACAGTAACATCGGTAATTTCAGGTAATTTTTTTAGAGAGCGCCATACTTGATCGCCAATAAAATGTCCTTCTGAGACGCTAATATGTGGAGACACTAAAATATGAACATCCACCAAAATATTATTTTTAATAGTGCGTGTGCGTAGCATGTGTAGGGTACATACACCAGGAACTTCATTAATAAGTTGTTTAATCTTCGCTAATGTTTTTTCATCTGCACCTGTATCAACTAACTCGGAGATGCTTTTCCAGCCCAATTCTCCGCCTAATTTAATAATCATTAAGCCAACGATTAACGCACCTATGACATCTAAATAACGATAGCCGGCAATTGCGCCTAAAATACCCAAAATAACAACTATTGAAACCCATGCATCACTTCGAGAGTGCCAGGCATTGGCGGCTAACATATCTGAGTTAATTTTCTTCGAAATGCGGTACGTGACTTGAAACAGTATTTCATTTACGACGGTTGTGATAATAGCAATCCACAGTGTAATTAATTCTGGTTTAGGAATAGGCTCGTGTCCCCATAAATGAACGCCAGCATTAGACATAATACCGAGACCGGTGAGAATTAAAATTAGTGCTAATCCAAATGTAGCAGCGGTTTCAATTCTTCCATGACCATACGGATGATTGTGGTCCGCTTTTTGTGTGCCGTAATGTGCAGCAAATAATACCAGCAGCGCAACTAAAACATCGGCTAGAGAGTGAAATCCGTCAGCGACAAGTGCGTGGGATTCGCCTGCGTAACCAAAAAATATTTTTAATCCTGCCAAGGCTAACGTAACAATGGCGGTAATAAAGGAAATTTTAATGGCAGGCTGAGAGAGCAATTTATCCATTGATAACTTTCAGTCCCTTTGAAGTGGCAAGAATAAGTGTGTCCGCAGGCCTGTGTGCAAATAAACCATTATCAATAACGCCTACAATATTATTTAATGTCATTTCCAGCTTAAGTGGATCAATTAAGGAAAGATGATAAACATCAATAATAATATTTTGATTGTCTGTTACAAAACCCTGGCGATAAACAGGAACACCCCCTAATTTTACGATTTCTCTTGCAACATAACTGCGCGCCATGGGAAGAACTTCAATGGGTAAAGGAGTTTCATCTGTTGATAATAAATCGGTCCATTTGCTTTCATCGGCAATACACACGAAATTTTTTGCCATCGACGCAACGATCTTTTCACGCGTATGTGCACCACCGCCACCTTTAATCATTTGAAGATGGTTGTTAATTTTGTCTGCGCCATCCACATAAAGCGGCAAATTATCAACGGAATTGGGATCAAATACGGGGATGCCTAATTTTTTAAGTTTTTCGGTACTTTGGGTTGAGCTAGAAACGACACCTTCTAGTTTGGATTTAATCGAAGTCAAGCCTTCAATAAAGTAGTTCACTGTACTGCCCGTTCCGACACCAAGTATGGTATAAGGTTCAACATAGTTTAGGGCAGCGAGAGCAGCTTGTTTTTTAAGCGCATCCATGGAGAAAATCCTTCGTAGAAATAAAAAGGGTGATTTCAGGAAAGTTAGCGCACTTGAAACCGAGTTTAAAAGTATGGGGATCGCGGCAACACTTTAGGCTTTCCTGCTATAGCAAGGACCTGCACACCGTGATGCTATATTGATCTCCGTTAGTGCCTCACTATTAAAGTTCAAGGTAGCACTTCCCAAAAACACCCTATATACAAGTATAGTAACAATTTTGTAATGCGCAAATAGCATTGGAACCGTATATGATAGATAGACTCAAGACACTGCCGCAATACGGACTTCCCCAGAGGGCGGTCACCCGAGCTTTTGGTTGGTTGGCCAAATTACGTAGACCCGCCTTCATCAAAAACGTGTGTATTCGCCTGTTTATCAAAAAGTATCGGGTAGACATGTCCGAAGCGTTAGTTAGCACTCCTGAAAGTTATGTCGACTTTAATGCGTTTTTTACTCGTGTTCTTCGTCCAGAATTACGTCCGTTGGGAAACAATATCATCAGTCCTGTCGATGGCGAAATCAGTGAAATTGGAAAAATTCACGATAGGAAAATATTTCAAGCTAAAAATCATCATTACAGTTTGTTATCGTTATTAGGAAATGATTCAACTTTGGCGGCAGCGTTTGAAAACGGTGACTACGCAACGCTTTATTTATCGCCGAAAGATTATCATCGTATTCATATGCCGATTTCAGGGCAATTAAAATCCATGACGCATATCCCTGGAAAATTATTTTCGGTTAATCAACGAACTGCGCGAAATGTTCCTGATCTTTTTGCGAGAAATGAAAGAGTCGTATGTATATTTGAGACGGAAAAAGGCAAGGTTGCGATGATTTTAGTTGGTGCCATGATTGTCGCCAGCATTGTTACACAGTGGGCAGGGTTAGTGACGCCACCACGCACACGACAAGTTCGACGTTGGACATACGATGATGTTTTTATCCAAAAAGGCGAGGAAATGGGGTATTTTCAATTAGGCTCTACTGTCATTGTGTTATTTCAATCGAATCAAATACAATGGGAATCCCATTTAAAAAATGGTGATGGTTTAAAAATGGGGCAAATGATTGGTCAATAGTGGAGAGTTGTGATGCAAATCAGCACGAAAGGTAAGGCATTAAGTGTTTTTACATTAATGATGATCAATGTTATCGCAGTGGATAGTTTGCGTACATTACCGATCAGCGCCGAATATGGTTCTTCTTTAATTTTTTATTATATTGTTGCAGCCATTGGATTTTTTATTCCTACCGCATTAGTGACAGCAGAATTAGCAACAGGTTGGCCAAATACGGGTGGCGCATATGTGTGGGTGACAAAAGCATTTGGACCCAAAACAGGATTTTTAGCCATTTGGTTGCAATGGATTTATAACGTTGTATGGTATCCCACTATTTTAGCGTTTTTAGCCGGGACATTGGCGACTTTGATTAATCCTACATTAGCAAATAATACAACGTATACATTAAGTATTATTTTAATTTTATTTTGGGTATCGACATTATTAAGTTGTATGGGGATTAAAATTTCTAGTCGATTCAGTGTGCTCGGTGCGATTGTCGGAACGATGATTCCCATTTTAGTAATTATTTTTTTGGGTTTGATGTGGGTTATGAATGGTCACGTTTCTCAAGTACATTTTGATAAAGCCAGTTTATTTCCGCATTTAAATAACCTTGATAACTTAGGATATTTAGTTGCAGTATTATTTGGTTTAGTGGGAATGGAAATGTCCGCTGTTCACGCGGGCGATGTAAAAAACCCGCAAAAAGATTATCCTCGAGCGTTATTATATTCTTCCTTAATTATTTTAGTGACATTAATTGGTGGTTCATTAGCGATTGCCATCGTTATTCCACCCAATCAAATTAGCTTGGTATCCAGTTTGATTGATGCATATGCAATCTTCTTTAAAGCACACCAATGGGTGTGGGCAGTACCTGTTATGGTAGCGATGATTTTTTTAAGCGGATTGGCCAACATGTCTGCTTGGGTGATAGGTCCAACCCGAGGGCTGTGGGTAGCGGCGGAAGAAGGAAATATTTCGCGTTATTTCGCGAAGCTTAATAGTAAAGGCATGCCGTCAAGAATTTTAATTTTGCAGGCAGTGATTGTGACGTTACTGTGTGCAGTGTTCTTGTTGATGCCAAGCGTGAACAGTTCATACTGGATTCTCACAGCCTTGACCTCTCAGCTTGCTTTACTCTTTTATATATTATTTTTTGCTGCGGCGATTCGTCTTCGATACAGTTCTCCCGAAGTGAAACGTTCTTATCGCATCCCGGGTGGGAAAATTGGAATATGGTTTGTGGCGGGAATCGGTATATTAACGTCGATTGGTGTTATTGCTCTCGGGTTTTTACCACCCACAAATCTTCAAATAGCCAGTAACGAATTGTATGAGTTAATTTTAGCGGCCGGAATTTTGTTGTTTTCACTGCCCCCATTTTTTATTCGCCGAGGCAAAAAGTAGCATCTTTTATTGAATCTTTTCACTTTTGTAAGAAATGTGCTATTATGCCAATGGCTAAAGGCTTACAAATTTATAATACAATCATTTTACAAAAAATTAACCTTTTTCTTTCCCACTAATATTTAACCAGTTAAAAAATGACGGGTGAGTTTTATGAGTATTGAGAAACGAACATTGAAAGGCGCGAATCTATCTAATGTAGATGATAAATCACATCCTAATCCGGAAGGAAGAGCTGCGCTTGTCGCAATTAGTGTTGGTGCTCAGTACCACGAAGGGGATCACTTTAAAGCAATTTTAATGGGAATAAAAAAAGCAGGATATAAAAAAGTTAAAATTTTAGTCGGTGGATATTTACAGCGATATAATTACTTGCGTTTGTTAGCGATCAAGCAAGCGACAAAAGAAGGGCTTTCTCCTGACCTGTTGTACCAAGGTAAAAAAATACACGAATTATCCGCTGAAGAATTTGATAAATTTGATAAATTAATGCAACCAACAGCAAATGAAGATGGGTTGAAAAAAGAAAAAGAGTGGATAGAAAGAAATCGAGCTGCCATTAATGAAGTATTTCCAGATCGTGAAATCGAAGTCGAAGTTATTGAGTGGCAAACATCGGTGGAAAGAAATCATTCATACGCAGGGAATAGAAGAAAAGTTGACGCTGAGTTTGGCAAGGTCAATGGATATCAAAAATTTGTAAATAACGCGGTGGATGAGCTCAGAGTGATTCATCTCAGGGAATGTGAAGCTGATTCTTATGGCGATGCGTTAGACACTCACAGAGAAAAATTTAAACAAAAAGACAGAGATTACATTTTAGAAGAATCAGCCGTTTTGGTTGACGAACAATTTAAGGATTGCGATTTTATTTACCCTATGGGGCAAAGCAGAGTATCTCAGCTTGTCGTAAAAGGCGTAAAAACTGTTATTGCAAATCAAGGAATTGATATCGGTTTAAAGTTTTATTCGGCAAATTTTGTTCCGCACAAACAGCAAAAACAACATAAACGAGGTTCTTCTGGAGGAAAGAAGGGTGATGGCTCAGATTCGGATTCCGATGAGGCATCTAAACCAAAAACCGGATCGAATTCGCCTAAAAATAATGGCCTCCCCGGCTCTAGCGACGCTATAAAGATGGGTAGTGTAGGTATGTTTGCAGTGGATAGCTCACGAGGGCATTCTATGTCGGATCCTCTTCCTCTATCTTCAGGTGTTGCGGTAGTACCCCAACGACCTTACTCTGACTCAACAACGCCTTCGCAAGTAGTGGTTTCTGGTTCGCCTCCAAGGGTGGACGGTGTAAACCCCATCGAAGAGATGGCTTTGCGAGATCAGCTTGCTAGAGTGACGCTTAATAGTGGTGTAAGTGGTCCGGTGCAGCTTAAATTTTTATCAACATTATTTGAGGCCCCTTCAGCGCAACCCTTATTTTACACGCCGCCTCAGGTTAGTGAAGAAGGCAGTTTAAATAATGCGAGACATAATTCGCTTTCAATGGGCAAGACAGCAGGTGGTGGCAACGCTTGGTAGTTCAGATAGATAGCATTTCTTCGATATTTTCTGCCCTTAATGGCTTTGTGTAAAAACGATCCGCTCCCGCAGTTACGCTGGAATTTTTGTACTGCGGGTCATTGTGTGCAGTTAGAACAGCAATTCTAAGGTGTGAATTTTTTTTGTTTTTTCTAATTTTTTTAATTAACTCTATTCCTTCAATATCAGGCAAGCCTAAATCTAGAAACACTACATCGTAATGTTTTTTCTCTAAAAGTTTTAAGGTTTCCTTTCCTGTTTGCGCAAAATCAAGGGTGCAGGTGAAGGATTTAAAAAGGAATTTTGTGGCAGTTCTGGCTAGCAGATTGTCTTCAACAACAAGAATGGAAAGCATGCTTAAGCCTGCTCAGGTAATTTAAAGCGAAGCGTGACTTTAAAGGAAGTGCCTTTTCCTACAGTACTATCTATATCTATGGTGCCTTGCATTTCATCTACAAATTTTTTAACGACTTGAAGACCCAAGCCAAATCCTTTGTAAATACCTTGATTTGAAGGATGGACTCGAAAGAATTTTTCATAAATAGACTTTTGTTTGTCTTTTGGAATGCCTACACCAGTATCTTTAACTTCAAAGCAAATAGAGACAGAATTTTTGTTTTTTTTCTTTGCTGAGAGGTTAATGTTTACTTCTCCTTTTTTTGTAAATTTAATCGCATTACTGATCAAGTTAATTAAAATGCCTTTTAACCGTCCTTGATCGCCAATAACTATCTCAGGAAGTTCGTCATTTATCGATAAACTGAGTTTAATATTTTTGGCTTTGGCAGCAGGTTTTTCCATGTTAAAAACAGATTCGACGATTTTTTTAGGAGAAAAAGGACTAGAGTCAATAATTTTGTAATCTTCTTCAATCTTAGCGAATGCTAGAATATGATTTGCATAATCTAGTAGCTCTTTGCTGGATTCTGCAATTAATTCTAAGGCTTCTTTTTTTTCAGGATCATTTTCTTGTCTAGCTAATATAAGGCTCATGCCGTGAATTCCTGCAAAAGGCGTTCTTATATCGTGCTCCATGTTATGTATAAATTCGGATTTCATGTTGCTCGTTTCTTCTGCTTTTTCTTTTGCTTCTCTTAATTTATTTTCCAGTTCTTTTTGAGTCGTTATGTCAATGGTAATTCCAAAGACGCCCATGACTTTATCTTTTTTATCAATGAGGGGATTTTTATATGAAAGAAAGGTTCTGGCTTCTCCATCTAAAACGCAGGATTCTTCAGCTTTAAGTTGAGCGCGTGTTTTCATAACCAACAAATCATTTTTTCGGACCATTTTGGCGGTTTCTTTTGTCCACCCCAGTTTTTTACCAATATCAAAAATAGTTTTTCCTATTATTTCTTCTGCGGTATTGAAACCGAATAATCTAGCTTGATTGGCATTACAACCGAGGACATACCCATTTTTGTCAACCCAATAAAAGTTTTCTGGCAACACATCAAGAATGTTTTGAAAATAGATACTGGATAAAAATTCAGTTTTTTTCATTTCGCTGATATCTTGAGAAAACCCCACGAGGCCTCGGATATTCCCTTTTTTATCGAAAAGAGGCGTTTTTGTAGTAAGGAAAACAGCGTGTTTTAGTTCGTCTTTGTGAATTTTATAGCCAGGTTCTTCAACAGTAAGCGATTTTTTTGTTCGCATAACACGCTTATCGTTTTTATCTAGACGAGGAACATAAGAGCCTTCAACCAAATCGTTCAGGCATTTGCCTTCAATTTCTTGGGGAGATTTTAAACCGAGGGAAGTCGCTTGAGCACGACTGCATCCTTCATAGGCGCCCTCATTATTTTTCCAATACAAGTGTATGGGTATTTTGTCGATGATTTGTTTATATAGATGATTTTCTTCTGATAGTGCTTCAATCTTTGCTTTTAATTCATCTATGTCCATCACGTGTTCCTCTTCCTCAGCGTATAACTCCATTATACAAAAAACAGCAGCATTGTGTCTGAGTTTAGAGATAGTCTCGTACCAAAATTTCTGCAATCTGTATCGCATTTAGCGCAGCGCCTTTTCTAATGTTGTCCGCGACAATCCAGAGATTTAGGCCTAAATGGTGAGAAATATCGTCGCGAATGCGGCCTACATATACCGCGTCTTCTCGGCGGCAAATATCCACGGGCGTTGGGTATCCTCCTGCCGTTTGTTCATCAATGACGATAATTCCTGGCGATTCTTGCAGCAAATGTCGAGCGGCTTCTGCGGTAATTTTTTCACGGGTTTCAATATGCACTGCTTCAGAATGTCCATAAAAAACAGGAACGCGTACAGCCGTGGGATTAATTAAAATATTCGGGTCATTCAGAATTTTTTTACTTTCCCACACTATTTTCATTTCTTCTTTCGTATAACCATTGTCTAAAAATCCATCAATGTGCGGAATTAAATTAAATGCGATTTGTACGGGATAGACTTTGGGCGTGAAATCTTTGTTGTTTAACAAATCCGTCACTTGTTGTGATAATTCTTCAATACCCGGTTTTCCTGTTCCCGAAACTGATTGGTATGTTGCAACATTAATTCGTTCAATGCCCACAGCGTCATAAATAGGTTTTAACGCAACTAATAAGGGTATGGTGGAGCAATTGGGTGTCGCAATAATATTGCGTTCACGGTAATTCTCAATGGCTTCAGGATTGACTTCGGGAATTACCAACGGAACATCTTCTTCGTAGCGAAAATGAGAAGATTTATCAATGACAATACATCCGGCTTCCGCGGCTTTAGGGGCATATATTTTTGCTAAATCTGCATCAACGGCACAAAAACAAATCTGAACGGTACTAAAATCAAATGTTTCGGCATCTTCAATGCGAAGAGATTTGTTTTTAAACTCCACTGTATTTCCAGCCGATCTTTTGCTCGCCAGCGGAATTAATTTGTCCACAGGGAATTCTCGTTCAGCCAAAATTTCTAAAACGGTTTGACCTACCGCACCAGTGGCGCCCAATAAAGCAATATTAAATTTGCGTGTCATATCATTACCTTTTAAGTGTTAATGCCCAATCGTAGAGCGTATTTTTTGAAACGTGAAATAACTCTGCTGCAATGTGTACGGATTTTTTTAAGGGTAAATCTGTAATTAATTTTTTAACAAGTTGTTGTGCTTGTTGTTGGTTGAGCGTTTCTTTTTCGTCGTCAGAAATGCCAGCAACAACTAAAACAAACTCGCCTTTTTGATGATTTGAATTTTCTTCGAGCCATTTCAAAACATTTTTTGTAGTAGATTTATAAATGGTTTCAAAAGTTTTGGTTAATTCGCGGCATATTGTTATTTCGCGCGCGCCGCCAAAAATAATAATAATATCTTGAACGGTTTCCAGAATGCGGTGCGGGGCTTCATAAAATATTAACGTTCGCGATTCGGTGGCCAATTCCAGAAGACGATGTTGGCGCGTGCCCGTTTTCGCAGGTAAAAAACCTTCGAAAATAAATTTATCGCTGGGTAATCCGGAAACACTCAACGCTGCAATTGCTGCACAAGGTCCAGGAATGGGGGATAGCGTAATATTTAATTCATGCGCACGAGAAACAATGGCATAACCGGGATCGCTAATTAATGGCGTTCCTGCATCACTGACTAATGCGATGGATTTTTTTTCTTGAAGGCATTGAATAATTTTATCTGCACTTTTTTGTTCATTGTGTTCATGATAAGAAAAAGTTGGCGTTGAGATGCCAAAATGCGACAATAATTGTTTGGTGTGACGCGTATCTTCGCAGGCAATAAAATCCACTGATTTTAATGTCTCGATTGCGTGTGTAGAAATGTCGTTGAGATTGCCAATGGGGGTTGCAACAATATAAAGTATGCTCACATCCGGTCTCACCGCGTTAGTCTGAAATCAAGGAAAGTGAAATGGTAGCAAAATCTTTGCGATTAGGCTTCAGTTGTCTCTGTTTTATGGCATTAACGGGTTGTTCGTCGCAGATGTTTTCTGCATCGCCCGCTGTCCCCGAACCAGCAAAACCCGCTGCAGCACTTCCCATGACATTGAGTCAGCAACCTCAACCCACAAAAATTGCGTTATTGATTCCCCTGAGTGGTGGATTGGAAAATGCGGGTAAAGCAATAAAAGCAGGTTTTGATGCAAGTTATGCGTCAAGCTCTTTTCATCCCGCAGTAGCTGTTTACGATACGTCACAGGGTGATATCACGTCGATTTATCAAAAAGCGATTCAAGATGGAGCGAATTATGTCGTCGGTCCTTTGGATAAATCGAAAGTGACAGAGTTAGAAAAAAGTGGTCAAGTGAGGGTGAATACCATCGCGCTGAATGATGCAGATGGAAATAATATTGTTCCTCATTTATTTCAATTTCCGTTGTCGCCGACAGATGAAGCGCAGCAAGTGGCAAATAAAGCAGCAGCTGCGGGATATCGTACAGCGATATTAATTACGCCGTCAGGTTCATGGGGTGAAACGATTGCGCAATCCTTGCGAGCGCAATGGCAACACGATGGCGGGGTTGTTTCGCAAAGTCTTTCCGTGAATAACGATGAAAATTTAAAAGAAAAAATTCAAGGACTAACGGCGCATGCTGATGTTATTTTTTTAGTGGCGCGGCCATCCTTAGCGCGTGAAATTAATCCATTGTTGCCAAATACTATTCCCGTGTATGGAACGTCATTAATTTATACTGGATTATTAGATTCAGCCAAAGATAAAAATTTAAATGGAATAAAGTTTGGTGACGAACCTTTGGTGATAGATCAGGACGGTCGATGGTCAATGGTGCGCCAACAATTAACACTTTCACAACCCGTGTTTGTACAACAATATATTCGATTGTATGGTTTGGGTTATGATGCAGCACAGCTAACACAAAATTTAAGTGCATTGAATTCAGGAATTAATGGCGCAACAGGGCAATTATCCTTAGGTTCAGATCAACATATAGTAAGAAAATTATCATGGGCAATATTTCAGAAAGGTATTCCAACCGAAGTCAATTAACACGACATCGTGGTTTTTATGCAGAACAATTGGCGTGTGATTATTTAGAAAAGCGCGGATTGCGTCTTATCGAAAAAAATTATCGATTAAAATGTGGTGAAATTGATTTAATTATGCGAGACGAAACCACGTTGATTTTTATTGAAGTGCGTTATCGAAAAAATAATTTTTTTGGTGGAGCCGCGGAAAGTATTACATGGCGTAAACAACAACGATTAATTCGCGCGGCGCAATATTTTAGTTTACGGTGTATATTAGCAAAAACGTTGTTGAGTCGTTTTGATGTCGTTACATTATCAGGTGATTTACATAATCCTTGTATTGCTTGGATACAAGATGCGTTTCAATGAGAACATTTAGTAAAGGAGAAAGGTAATGAAGAAAATAGCATTTGGATTGCTCACGCTGTCAATGGCGATGAGTTTACAAGGATGTGTAGTCGTTGCTGCTGCAGGTGCGGGAGCTGCAGGAACTGCAGCAGTGGTTAATGAAAACCGTTCAATGAATGCTATCAGTGATGACAGTAATATTGAATACACCGCCGGTAGTGAGATTAATCAAAATCCCGCGTTGAATGAAAATAGCCATATTTCGGTTGTTTCATTTAATCATGCTGTATTATTAGTTGGTCAAGTGCCGAGTGATTCTGTTAAGGAACAAGTACAGTCATTAGTTCAGTCGTTACCAAAAGTGTCGCGTGTTTATAATCAATTACAAGTTCGTCCTGAAACAACCATGACACAACGTACGAAAGACACATGGATTACCACGAAAGTTAAGGCAAATATGTTAAGCGAAAAAGGATTGCATTCGGGGCAGATTAAAGTTGTGACAGAAAATAAAGTGGTATATTTATTAGGAATTGTATCGAAACATCAAGCGCAATTAGCGTCAGATGTTGCGCGACGTGTGTCAGGTGTACAACGAGTAGTAACTTTATTTCAGTACGCGCAAAGTTAAATAAGGGTGTAGGGACCGGGCCATGCCCGGTCCTGTGAGGTCACCGCAACGCCCGCCGTAATGTTTTTCCTACCGTTGTTTTAGGCAGCGCATCCCAAAACTCAATAATTTTCGGGATTTTGTAACCGGTTAATTCTTCATGGCAAAAACGAATAATCTCTTCTTTGGTTAATGCCGGATCTTTTTTGATAATAACGGCTTTTACTAATTCGCCGTGAACGGGATCATTTACGCCGACCACGCCAACTTCTTTTACGCCCGGATGTTTTGCTATCACACCTTCAATTTCGGTTGGAAATACTTTAAAACCCGACACATTAATCATGTCTTTTTTGCGATCTACAATATAAATAAAACCGTTATTATCCATTTTCGCAATGTCACCGGTGTATAACCAGCCATCCGCTTTGATAACATTTTCAGTTTCTTGTGGATTTCTCCAGTATCCCAGCATAACCTGCGGGCCTTTAACGCATAATTCTCCTGACTCGCCGAGTGCGACTTCTTTGCCACTTTCATCACGAATTGAAATATCCGTAGAAGGTAACGGTAAACCAATACTGCCGTTGTAATGTTTTAAATTTAAAGGCGTCATCGAAATTGCAGGGGACGCTTCTGTTAAACCATAGCCCTCCAGCAATCCACATTTTGTTACAGTTTCCCAACGTTCTGCGACGATTTTTTGCACGGCCATTCCACCGCCGACACTGATATGCAAATGACTAAAATCGACATTTTCAAAATCAGGGTGATGAAGCAGTGCATTAAATAATGTATTGACGCCTGTAATTGCAGTAAACTTCAAATGTTTAATGTTTTTAATAAAACCAGGAATATCACGGGGGTTTGTAATCAATACATTTTTTGCGCCAATCTCGAGGAAAATTAAACAATTCACGGTGAGTGAAAAAATATGATAAAGCGGTAATGCAGTGACAATTATCTCCTGGCCTTCTTTTAAACTATCACCCATCCATGCTTTGGCTTGTAACATATTTGCGACCATGTTGTGATGCGTTAACATCGCGCCTTTTGCGATACCCGTTGTGCCGCCCGTATATTGTAAAAAGGCAATATCATTTTGACGTAACGTTTTTTCGTCAAAAGACGAAGGATTTTGCGCGCCGACTGTTAACGCATCGCGAAAAAGAATGGGGTTGGGAAGTGTGTAAGACGGAACCATTTTTTTGATTTTTTTTATCACAAAATTAACAAGATGGCGTTTAATAAACGGAAAGCAGTCCCCTAGTTCGGTAACAATAATATTTTTAATGGGTGTGCGAGGCAAAGCTGATTCCAGAGTAGATGCAAAATTCACGAGAATAATAATGGTTTCTGCTTGTGCATCTGATAATTGATGCTCTAGTTCTGAGTGGGTATAAAGCGGGTTTACGTTAACAACGATTAACCCCGCACGTAAAATTCCAAATAACGCAATCGGGTATTGCAGAAGGTTGGGCAGCATAATGGCAACTCTGTCGCCTTTTTTTAGTTTTAATATTTGTGTCAGATAATTCGCAAAATTTTGGCTTTGTTTATTCAATTCGCCATAAGTAATCGTATGGTGAAGATTCTCGAATGCCGGTTTGTCGCGGTATTTTTCGCAGGCCTCGTTGAAAATATCCAAAATGGAGTGCAGTTGTTTGAAATCAATTTCAGCGGGTACGTCATCGGGGTAGTTTTTTAGCCAAATCTTTTCCATTACGTTACTCTCCAGGTGAATCTTGACAATTTCAGCGGCTAACCCTATCTTGATAGTCCCAAAAACACAAGCATAGTGGTACTCATTAGGAAGATGAACGATACGAAAGCAAATTTAAAAGCCTTTCAATTAAAAGGCAGTGTTCTGACCATTACCGTCTTAGAATTACTCAAGGCAGATATGTCGGCAATTCGTTCCCAGTTTTTATCTCTGGTGAAGCAAACGCCTGATCTATTTCGCGGGATGCCGTTAATCATTGACCTCAAAAAAATTCAATCGGTAACAACACCTTTAGACTATCCTATTATTTTTGAGTTGTTGCGTGAGCACGGTCTTGTCCCGGTTGGGATTCGTGGTGGTAATCCGGAACAACAGGAAGCCGTCAAAACATTTGGTTTGCCATTACTTGCTGCAACTCGTGGTGAAAGAACAAGTAAAGTGGATTCAGTTGTGTCGGAAGAGTCGTCTGGAACTCGAAATGTGACAACGAAGCTTGTTACACAGCAGGTACGTTCAGGTCAGCAAATTTATGCCAGAGGCGGTGATTTAGTCATTTTAAATTCGGTGAGTCCAGGTGCAGAAGTATTGGCGGATGGAAATATTCACATTTATGGTTCGTTACGTGGTCGTGCGTTGGCCGGTGTGAATGGTGACAAGCACGCGCGTATTTTTTGTAAACAAATTGATGCGGAATTGGTTTCTATTGCGGGACATTATTGGGTCAACGAAGATCTTGCTCCAATGCCAGACGGGCAAACCATTCAAATTTATTTAGATGAAGAACGTTTGCACATGGGGACTTTCTAATTTAAGAAAAGATAGGTAGACTAGGTGCTGTCTATTTCTTCTCTCTGATATAAAAAAGGAACCTCCCTTGGCAGCGCAGATTATTGTTATTACCTCCGGTAAAGGTGGTGTTGGTAAGACGACGAGTAGTGCCTCCTTCGCAACAGGTTTAGCGATGCGTGGTTTTAAAACAGTCGTTATCGATTTTGACGTGGGTTTACGTAATTTAGACCTCGTGATGGGTTGTGAGCGTCGTGTCGTTTATGATTTGATCAATGTTATTCACGGCGAAGCCAATTTACAGCAGGCTTTAATTAAAGATAAACGTGTTGAAAATTTGTTTATTTTGGCTGCATCGCAAACGCGTGATAAAGATGCGTTAACACAAGAAGGTGTAGAGCGCGTATTGCAAGAATTACAGCGTGAATTTGATTATATCGTTTGTGATTCTCCCGCAGGAATTGAACGCGGTGCAATTATGGCGCTGTATTTTGCTGATACTGCCATTGTCGTGACGAATCCTGAAGTTTCATCTGTAAGAGATTCTGACCGTATTTTAGGCATTTTATCCAGCAAATCGAAACGTGCTGAAAGCAAACAAGAACCGATTCGTGAATATTTATTGGTCACTCGTTATTCGCCTGCTCGCGTTGCTCGTAATGAAATGTTAAGTGTGAATGATGTTGTTGATATTCTGCATATTCCGTTATTAGGCGTAATTCCTGAATCACAAGCTGTATTGAATGCCTCCAATAATGGTATTCCCGTATCTTTAGAAAAAGAATCGGATGCAGGACAAGCGTATTTGGATGTTGTTGCGCGCTTTTTGGGTGAAAATAGACCTCATCGATTTATCACCGAGAACAAAAAAGGAATTTTGGGGCGCATATTTGGTTGGGCAAATAGGGATAAAGTGGAGGATGCGGTTTAATGAATATTTTGGAATTACTTTTTCGTCGTCCTCAGAAAAATTCCGCTCAGGTTGCCAAAGAAAGACTTCAAATTATTGTTTCGCATGAACGTGCCACTAATCACACCGGTCGTGATTTTCTTCCCGTCCTTCAGCAAGAAATTATTGATGTGATTGCGAAATATTTCACGGGCATTGATAAAAACAGTGTTCGCGTTGAATTGCAACGCATGGGTAGTTGCTCTGTGTTGGAATTAAACGTGGCATTGCCCGAGCAAAACGAAGAGACAGCATAGAATGTAATCCTGAGCGGTAGCAAAGGATATCAAAAAAAACCCGCTTTCGCGGGTTTTTTTGTAATCAAATTTAAATTAAATATAGGAGCACTACCATGTTTGCTGCGGCTTCTGCTAAACCGACTGAATATTTAACAAAAAAACCTAAGACGACAATCAAGTTAACTTTTATTGCGGCAAATGAACAGCGTAATCCCGAAGTGTTTTTTGAGTTTTCTGATAAAGACAGGGCGATAAAATTTTTTAAAAATCGTAGTGATGGTGATATTGCTGGAGGGAGTGAAGCAGGAAGTTTTAAATTAATTTGTACCAGTGATCTTTCTACAGGTCGGTTAGTGATTAAAGACAATTTGTCGCCAGAAGATTTATTGATGCACACGAGGATGTTTTCAATTGTTCTTGATTGTATTACAGAATATGAAAAAGGCCTCACTGATGAATTTTTTCTGAGCGGGTTGAATACTGATAAATTCAGTACTGCGGCAGTGAAAGAGAATGGGAAAAATCCTACATCTTTGATACTGCAGGATTTAGCAAAATGCTCTGGCATCCCCGAGATTGTTGCGAAAGATTTAAGATTTGAAATAAGCATTGATGTTAATGGTTTGGATGTTGATTCGATAATTTTTTATACACAATTGGTTGCGTTGGAAGAACAAAAAAAACAATTGATTACAGGTTATGAAACTAAAAAAGGAGTAACTTCTGGGTACCTATCACTCTCGAAGAAGTGAGCTGGATTGGTGAGTGGAGGCTAGAAAGAAATCCAGGGGGTGTTTCTTCTTTGCCTTCTGCTCTTCCGAAATAATTTATACGGTTAACGCTATTTCAGACCATGAAAAAACCCCGCTTTCGCGGGGTTTTTTGTTTGTGCCGTTGTAAATTACATCATTCCTTCCATACCACCCATTCCACCCATGCCGCCCATACCACCTGCGCCACCATGTGAATGCTCTTCTTTCTTTGGTGCATCCGCAATCATGCATTCTGTTGTTAACATTAATCCTGCAACAGACGCAGATTTTTGCAACGCCGTACGTGTGACTTTAGTAGGATCAATAATTCCCATATTCATCATGTCACCGTACTCTTTCGTTGCAGCGTTGTAGCCATGGTTGCCTTTGCCGTCTAATACTTTTTGGAATACCACTGATGCTTCTTCGCCAGTGTTATCCACGATTTGACGTAACGGCGCTTCCATCGCTTTACGAATGATGTTGATACCCAAATCTTGATCATGATTGTCGCCTTTGAGTTTATCAATTGCTTGCAATGAACGAACCAACGCAACACCACCGCCAGGTACTACACCTTCTTCAACTGCTGCTCGTGTTGCATGTAATGCATCGTCAACGCGCGCTTTCTTTTCTTTCATTTCAAACTCAGTTGCTGCACCGACTTTAATTACTGCAACACCGCCTGAAAGTTTCGCTTCACGCTCTCTTAATTTTTCTTTGTCATAGTCTGACGTAGAATCTTTAATTTGAGCTTGAATTTCAGCGACACGTGCTTTGATTTCTGCCGCTTTGCCTGCGCCATCAATAATCGTCGTGTTTTCTTTTGTAACCACAACACGCTTTGCGCTGCCTAAGTCAGTTTGTTTTGCTGCTTCTAATGTTGCACCCACTTCTTCGGAAATCACTTGTCCGCCAGTTAAAATGGCAATGTCTTGTAGCATTGCTTTACGACGGTCACCAAAACCTGGCGCTTTTACTGCGCAGACTTTAACGATACCACGAATGGTATTAACGACTAATGTTGCTAATGCTTCGCCTTCAACATCTTCTGCAATGATTAATAATGCACGGCCCGCTTTTGCAACACCTTCAAGTGTTGGTAATAATTCACGAATATTGGAAATCTTTTTGTCGACTAACAAAATAAATGGATTTTCCAATTCGCATGACATATTTTCTTGTTTGTTGGTGAAGTACGGAGAAATATAACCACGATCGAACTGCATGCCTTCGACCACATCTAATTCATCTTCGAAGCCTTTGCCTTCTTCAACGGTAATTACACCTTTTTGACCGACTTTTTCCATCGCGGTGCTAATTAATTCGCCGACTTTAATTTCTGAATTTGCAGAAATTGTACCGACTTGTTTGATGGATTTGGTATCTTTACATTCAGTAGAAAGTTTTTTCAATGCTTCAACAGCAGCAGAAACCGCTTTATCAATACCGCGTTTTAATTCCATCGGATTTGCACCGGCGGTAACGTATTTGATGCCTTCTTTGAAAATCGCGCGTGTTAAAACAGTTGCGGTGGTTGTGCCATCGCCTGCTTCGTCTGACGCTTGTGATGCAACAGATTTCACTAATTGCGCACCCATATTTTCAAATTTATTTTTAAATTGAATTTCTTTCGCAACCGTTACACCGTCTTTCGTGATTAACGGATCACCATAAGAGCGTTCAATTAAAACGTTGCGACCACTGGGGCCCATCGTCACTGCTACTGCATTTGCCAAAGCGTCTAAGCCAACTAATATGGATTGACGTGCTTCAGTTTCAAAACGTAATTCTTTTGCCATGTTTATAACTCCTCACAAAAATAAAATTTATTTACTCAAATACTGCCATGATGTCGTCTTCGCGCATGACTAAAACGTCTTGGCCATTGACCTTCACTTCGGTTCCTGAATATTTTCCAAATAAAATCTTGTCGCCCTTTTTGATATCTAATTTACGAATTTCGCCATTTTCAAGTAACTTGCCTGTGCCGACTGCAATGATTTCACCCTTCATCGGTTTTTCTGCGGCGGTATCTGGAATAATAATGCCACCCTGGCTTACGCGTTCTTCTTCCAAACGCTTTACAATGACTCGGTCATGTAATGGACGTAGATTCATGTTGTTTTCTCCTCAAATTCAAATACAGTAAAGAAATCGATTTTAGCACACCCATGGGTTTTCGTTCATAGACTGCTAGCCCTAAAGATGGGTATACTTCGGCGGATTTCAATGGAAAGAGGAAGGAATTTCAATGCGATTTTCGATGCTGTTGGGAGGTCTCTTACTATCTACAGTGACAGTTTCTGCTTTGGCTGTGACGAATGCGGATCCCAATGATCCCTATCAAGATTTCAATCGACATATGTTTGCTCTCAATGATTCCTTAGACAAAGCTATTTTTAAGCCAGTCGCAACGCTATATCAAACCGTAGTACCCTCTAGTGCACGCAAAGGGGTAACGCATGTATTTTCAAATCTAGATGAAATTCCTACAGTTGTTAATGATGGTTTGCAGGGAAATCCACGTTATGTGGGTAGAGATTCCACTCGATTTTTGATTAATACGACAGCCGGTGTCGGTGGCTTATTTGATGTCGCGACAGATGTTGGTCTACAAAAGCATTACGAAGATTTTGGCTTAACTTTAGCAAAGTGGGGCTACAAAGATTCTAGCTATGTGGTTTTGCCATTGTTAGGGCCTAGTACTGTTCGAGATACCGCAGGATTGCCCGTAGACTATGTTGCGAGTATTTATCCGTATCTGAATGAAGACACCAGCATGATGTTGTATGGTTTGTATGTGGTAAACGCGCGAGCGAATTTGCTGACCTATAATAGCGTATATGATCAAGCATTTGACCCGTATGTGTTTGTACGAAATGCATATTTACAAAGACGGAATGTGAAGATTGAGAAAAACGCCTCAGAGTAGCGCGAGGCGTAATTTTTCCATCGCATTTTTTTCAAGTTGGCGGATGCGTTCTGCGGATACGTTATATTTCCCCGCGAGGTCATGTAGCGTATCTTTTTCTTCATTTAGCCAGCGGCAGTTAAGAATATCCCGGCTGCGGGAATCTAGTTTTTCGAGCGCCATCAGTAGGCGATCTTTATTGTCATCGCTGTCTCTCGATTCAATGAGCAATGCAGGATCCGCAAAATGATCGGCAATTTCATAAGCTTCTTCGACATTCGCATCTTGATGCATCATGCGGTTGTTCATGTCGTTAACGGTTTCTGTCTTGATGCCCATTTCTTTAGCAATTAAGCTCATATTTTCGCCAAATTTTTCTTTGAATGATTTTAATTTAAAGAATAATTTGCGTTGTGCTTTCGTGGTGGCGATTTTTACAATACGCCAGTTTTTCAAGATAAATTCGTGTATTTCAGCTTTGATCCAATGAATTGCAAATGAAACGAGTCGCACGCCTTGATTTGGGTCGAATTTTTTAACCGCTTTCATCAAGCCTACATTACCTTCTTGGATTAAATCCGAAAAATTAAGGCCATAACCTAAATAGCGTCGAGCAACGCTTACGACATAACGTAAATGAGAGAGAACTAATTGTCGGGCAGCGTCGATATCTTGATGGTAAAACCAGCGTTCAGTGAGCGCTTTTTCTTCAGCTTCGGTGAGTAAGGGAAAATGCTTGGTTGCCGCAAGATAAGCGTCTTGATTGCCGATGGGAAGAGAAACGGCTAAAGGTTGCGGGGCATTTTTCATTGGGAAGTCTCCAGCGAATAGCGCATAAAGATTCCAATTATAGCATTTTTTGCCATGAATATGGTAGCATGGTGTCACTTATCTTTTAATTATTTTATCGACATATGGAGATGGCGATGCCCAATTTCAGCAGTCTTCAGTCTACTTTTCTCAGCAACCTTGCTGAAAAGAAAACTCCTGTGGCAATTTACCTCAAAAATGGCATTAAACTGAAGGGAACGATTGGGGGATTTGATGTTCATGCAATTTTTCTTCAGGAGCCCAGTCAGCAAGTGATTTATAAATCCTCCGTGAGCACTATTGCGCCTTTGATAACACTGGCAATGACTGCGGAAACCTGATTTACTTAAGTCTTATGGCTGAATTTCTTGAAACAATCGAAAAGCGTCCGTGTTGCTTGTTGTTGCGCGAGCTGACGGAGGCATTACCTTCTTTGGAATCTCCTGAAAAAATGGCAGAAGTCTTAGAAACCATTTCTCAGCACTGTGTATTGATAAAATTAGTTGGAAAATCCCGAACAAAAATCGATTTTAGCAAAGGAAATTGTTATCTCGCAGTAAATCCCGATGAAGCACAAAGTGTCATCACAGAAGCTCAAAAAACCGCAGAAGCATTTAATGAGACGCAATTTGACATATTATTTAATAAAATCAACGAAGTTTTTGCAAATAATGCCAATTTAAAAGAATTAAGCGACAAAATGCAGTTATTTTTGGCGCAAATGCGTGAAGGCGAGAAACGTTTTGGGGCCGTTCCTTTTACGGATATTCACAAGCAAGAGCGTAGCCATGGATTAAGCGCTGGCGAATCGCTTCAGTCCCACCCCTTGATGCAAGATAAGCCACAGATGGATGGTGTTGATCCTAAATCTAATCCTGACGCGTCTATTAATCCCGAAGCAGCTGAAAATGCGCAGCGTTTACAGTTAGAGCTCAACCCTCAATTACGTAATCAGTTGGGTTTAAATTCGTCACCTACGATGAAGCGAGATCGATAATTCATGTCTTTAGCGAATACCATTATTTATGGGGAAAAAGAGCATGTTTTACAGGCTTTGCAACAAGGTGCCGATCCGAATGAAGTTGACGAATACGGTTATCGTCCGTTAGTTGAAGCGGGGATTGCGAATAAAACAGATATTGCACGACTATTGTTGGACCACGGTGCGCAAGTGGATCAAGAAGATTCAACAGGGCGCACGACATTGCATTGGGCGGTTGAAAATAATAATGCAAAATTATGTGATTTATTATTGTCGAAAGGTGCCAATCCTAATCATTACACGCGCTCAAGTCAGTCGGTACTGGTCACGCCTTTGTTGAGAAATGAAACTAAAGTTAAAAACGTTCTTTATGGTTATGGTGCCGATTTAAATTTTGCATTGGATTATATTAATACGAAATTATTAGGTCATCGATTTGAATTAATAGGGTCCGCAGATATTGTAAATCCCAAAGGTAAATTTCTTGAAGTCGATTTTGAAGGGTTTTTCTTAGAATTTACGGTTAGTATTATTTTGCATTCGCTGAATCGCTATCGAAATAATTTTGCGGCGCGTAGTATGCGGCGTTATTTTAAATTTGTGCGAGTATTAATTTCTGCATTTGAAACTGCAGCGGAGTTAATTCATTACCAGCAATATTTAACCAATTTAGAACAGCATTCTGGTCGCATTAAGCAATTATTATCTGAAGAATTATTGATTATTCCGGTAGCACACCGAGGTCATGCCATTACGTTTGTGTCTTTTGGTGATTTATTTATTAAATGTGATCGCGGTGAAAACAGTTTAAAAGAAGGCAGTATTTGTGTTTATCATGTTGGAAATCGTAAGGCATTAACCCCCGAATTTTTTAAGCAATTAATGTATAAAAAACAACCCCCGGAATTTATTCAAGAAGGGTATAAAAGAGTGTTGAATTTGAGTTTATTAATTCGTTTGCCGTTGTCATCGCAAACTACAGGGAATTGTTCGTGGTCAAATGTTGAGGCGGCAATTCCTGCTATTTTATTTGTATTGATGTGTCAGGAGACAGATAACCAACCGGCAAGTTTGCGTCGCAATATGGGTGATGCGTTATTGTTTTATCAGCAATGGCAAGTATGGGATGAAGACAGAGCCTTATATGATTGTTTAAAAAGTTTTGAGGATGCCTCTCGTCCGCGAAAAGCCTCAAAAGCATCAGTTTTGGGCGCGGTATTATTTCAGTGTTGTCGTCATTACAAACAAAAAGACATTGAGCGGGCCGAGAAGATTATGCCGGTTTTACTTAAGCAGGAATACCGTTATATTCTTGAAAGTTATCTTGAGATATATTGGCGGCGAGGCAAGACGCTTCCGGGGCAGAATTTGGTGCATTTATTAGATGTTTGTGGGGTACATTGGTATTAGGGGTTATTGAAACAATGAATGAAAAATTAGCATTAATCAAACGCGGAACCGACGAAATTCTCGTTGAGAAGGAACTGGATGAATTAGTAGCCAGCGGCAAGAAATTACGTGTTAAAGCCGGTTTTGATCCGACAGCGCCTGATATTCATTTAGGCCATACGGTTTTGTTAAATAAACTCAAGCATTTTCAAGATTTAGGCCATGAAATTATTTTCTTGATTGGTGATTTTACGGGGATGATTGGTGATCCCACAGGCAAAAATGTTACGCGTCAGCCGTTAACACGCGAACAAGTTAACCAAAACGCAACAACATATAAAGATCAGGTATTTAAAATTTTAGATCCAAAGAAAACAAAGGTCATGTTTAACTCCGAATGGTTAGGCAAAAAATCTGCCGCAGATTTAATTGAAATCGCAGCAAAATATACGGTTGCTCGTATGTTAGAGCGCGATGATTTTCAGAAACGTTATTCGTCAGAGCAACCCATCGCAATCCATGAATTTTTATATCCGTTATTACAAGGCTATGATTCTGTTGAGTTAAAATCAGATATTGAATTAGGCGGAACGGATCAAAAATTCAATTTGTTAATGGGACGTGAATTACAAAAGCATTGCGGTCAAAAACCGCAAGTCGTGATGACCATGCCATTATTAGAGGGTTTAGACGGCGAGAAAAAAATGTCTAAATCGCTCGATAATTATATAGGTATTAATGAAACGCCGGACAATATGTTTGGCAAAATCATGTCGATTTCGGACAATTTAATGTGGCGTTATTTTGATTTGCTGAGTTTTGAATCGTCTGAAACGATTCAACAATTTAAAGATGAAGTTAAGTCGGGAAAAAATCCCCGCGATATTAAATTTATTTTAGCCAAAGAAATTGTCGAAAGATTTCATGATAAAAAAGCGGCAGAAAGTGCGCAGGAAAATTTCACCAGCCGTTTTCAAAAGCATCAATTACCGCAAGATATTCCGGAAATTAAACATAACTTATCAACGCCTAATTTATCGCTAGCCAATTTATTAAAAGAAACAGGCTTGTGTCCGAGTGTTTCGGAAGCGCGACGTTTAATTCAGGGCGGGGGTGTTAAAGTGAATGGCGAAAAGGTGACAGATATTAATTTCGCCATAAAATCAGGCTCTTCAGATATTTATCAGGTCGGTAAGTTAAAGGTTGCAAAGATAGTCGTTAAATAAAACTCGAATTTAAATTTAAAAAAAGGAGACAAAAATGCAACAACCCAGCAAAGAAAAAAAATACACCACTCGTATAGTCAATAGAGTTCTCACATGCCAGCCTGAGTTTATGTTAAAAGAATTCGATTGGAATCGTACAACACCTTGGGCATCTGATAGAGTATTTTTAGAAGAGTTTCAAAGCGATCCTATTTCATTTTTAGCTAAGTTTAAATCATTAACCGAAGCAGTCAGATTGGATGTTATTAGAGCTAATTTCAATTTTATTTTTTATGATACGTCTGAAGGAGAGTCTGCCGTAAAAACACGAATCTATGCTGTCAAAAAGATTATAAAAACAGTGTATGACTGTTTTTCTTCAAGCGAAGTATTAGATAGGATTGCCAAAATGTATTTGATGTTAGGAGGTCTGACAGAGGCTAAGCAAGATTTAAAAAATGTTGATGTGAGAAAGCTAGAAAGATTTATTCAAGAAGAAACGGATCGTTTTTTACTTCCATGTGGGGTTGGGCGTTACGAAGATATCCCTACATTTTTAAAAACGTTTAAACAAAAGCATCCCGAGAAAACGCGCAAATTGCTTTACAAGCTTGTTTCAGGTGAAAGAAAATTTTTTGATACTTTTTGGAATAAATTGCTTTATAATTTAGCGATTGATGAAAAATCGACCATTGATGCCATTGGATTTCTTCTAATGGTTATTACGTTGAAAAGAAGAGATGAGCTTTTAACAGCTTTTGAAATCCCCTTACCCAAAATGAATGGTCCAAAAATGCCAGCTAAATGGGCAAATCCTGATAAAAATGAACAGGTGCCTTTTAAACACTGTGGAGGCCACTTTTTTATAGGGGAATTCTTAAAAGGAAAGGAGTCTGGGTATCGTTCTCGTGACTGTTTGTCATTTGGTATTCAAGTCAATCCCATAACACAATCAACACCCAAAGATGTTAATGGAAATTATGAAGAACATGCCAAGTATCATTTAGACAAACCCGCTCGGCTTGATGGCGTTATTCCTTCGGAATATCTGAGTGAGGGTGACAAACGAAACCTCTCACTGGCGCTTATAAGAACAGAGTACGCACCTAAAATACATGACTATAAAGTAACGCTCTTTCAGGAAAGCCCTATTACGTTCGAATCGCATGAACGAAAAAATAATGAAGCTAAGGCCGACGTATTAAAACAGGCTGGGGTTCCGGAAATATTTCGGAAAGAGATTTTAAAGAAGGTACTTTGAGTTTACGACTTCGACAACTTGAAGTTTTCAATGACTGTTTGTGGAATGAATCCCTGTAGCCAGTTTTCAACTGGATCAAAATAATTAATCAACCCCGAACCGGTCCACCATGTTTCTTGTGGCATCGGCGTGGTTAGTCGCGCGACAAGTAATAACGCTGCTACCAGCAAAATGCCGCGAATCAATCCAAAGACAATGCCAAGTAATCTATCTGTACCTGATAGTCCCGTGCGTTCTACGATGCCTGCTATCAATGCATTAATAATTGCACACGCGATTAAGACTACAATAAATATACCACCAAATGCAGCAGCTAAACGGAAGGTGGGAGATTTAATGTAATTCGTTAATAATTCTGCGATGGGATGACTAAAGCTTAACGCAAACCAAAACGCTAATACCCAAGAAACTAACGAGAGCGCTTCGCGAACAAAACCCCGAAAAAGACTGATGAGCGCCGAAAGCAAAACAATCCCGACAATTGTAATATCCGCTACATTAAATGCGACGCCTGTCAAAAGAATGCCCTCTTAAGGTATTACTACAGCACCAGAATCTTTTTGCTGAACAGCGGATTCTGATGAAGAAGTTGTTGTGGATTTTGTTTCATGGTGCGTAGTTGTTGTTTTTTTGGTGGTTGTTGATTTTTTTGCCGTGTGATGTGTCGGAGTGGACATCGGAGAAATAATACCATTCAGGTCTAAAGTCTTTTTTAAACGTAATTTTGCGGTTTCTGCTTCAGCTTTCGTTAAACCTTTTTCTCCGCCAACAATTACTTTCGTCAAAATACCATGAGACGTTTTGGTAGAGTGTGCTGTGGCATTAAAACCACGCTCATGCAATGCTTTCACTAATGCTGTTGCGTTTGATTTGTTGGAAAACGTTCCAACTTGAACGATAAATGTTTTTTGAGTCGTAGCCGTGGTCGTTGTTGCTTTTGTTTTGGTTGTTTTTGTTGCTGGATGAGTGGTGGTGATGGGTGGTGTGAAATTATTTAATGTTGAAGTAGTATCGGGTGTAGAAGTTGTTTGAGTCGTTGTTGTCGTAGGTGCGCTCGTTTGACTAAATACGCTTGTTGATGAAGGCGTCGCTGGTGCGGATTCAGTTTGTTGAGGCTGCTGGGTAGTCGCCGCAACGGGTTGTGAAACCGCGGTCATTTGAGTCTCTGTGGTTGGCGGTGTTGTTGGCGCTGTTTGTCTCTGTTGTTGTTCCGCTAACAATTGATGTGCGCGTTGAATACCTTTTTCACGCTCTGTTTTATTGTTATGCAACAAGACACTGATGCAAATACCAATTAACGCAAATAATACGATGATGCCTAAAATACGTTGTTTCAATGCATTGTCCATGAATGACAGTCCTTTTATGTAAAAACAAAAAAATGACGACGAAAATTCTTACTTCGCGCGCGATGCACTCCACTGCATCCAAACATATATCGGCACGCTACTGAAGAACAGTAAACCACCATAAAACAAAATTTGTTGCCCTGAACCATAAATTGCCCAGAAAGAATAAAGCATACCAAGAATGCTAATAATAACGGATTTGGTTAAACGCTTACCGCTAAACTGTTCTTTATATTTAATGAAAATCATTAATTCAGCCATACATGTAAAGAAATAAGGAATTAATGACGCTAACGTTGCAATTAAAATAATCAGCGTAAATTGTTGAACTAAACCAAACCCATACGTTGAAATCATTAACGCGGTGATTAATAGGCTGGAAACAATCAGACCAACGTAAGGCGTGCCTTGTTTGGTTTCTTTTGCAAATACACGTGGAAATAATCCATCACGCGCAGCAGCCAATGGAATTTGACCTTGCAGTAATGTCCAACCGTTTAGTGCGCCTAGACAAGAGATTACCGCACCGATCGCAATAATATAATACGCTGTGTGACCAAACATTAATTGCGCTGCGTCAGCATACGGAGAGTTAGATTTTGCCAGTTGCGTCATGGGAATGACACCCATGATGGCAACTGTACTGAAAATATAAACAACTGCGGTCAGTACAACACCCAAAATAGTTGCGCGAGGAATGGTGCGTTGCGGATCTTCAACATCGTCCGCAGGAACAGAAGCGGATTCTAATCCGATGAATGACCATAGCGTTAATGTTGCAGCACCCGTAATCGCTGAAAAATGGGATTGAGACGTTGTATTAATATTCATTAAATAATGCGGATGAATATATAACAATCCAAACGTACCAATTAAAATTAACGGCAGTAATTTCAAAATGGTGGTAACTAACTGAAAAATGCCCGCTTGCTTAACGCCTAAAATATTAACAAAGGTCAGTAACCATACCAAACCTAAACTAACAGCAAGTGTTAATTCAGCATTATCTTTAAAGGTTGGAAAAAATACGCTTAAATAACTGACAGCCGCAACCGCAATTGCTGCGTTACCGACCCACAATGCAATCCAGTAGTTGTAGGCAATTTGAAAACCGGTGAAATTACCAAAGCCTTCGCGACAATACGCGTAAGGTCCGCCGACACGTGGTAATAAACTTCCTAACTTCGCAAATACCAATCCTAAACAGATCGCACCTAATGACGTCAGTATCCATGCGACTAAACTGATACTACCGAAACTCGCCAAAGAGGCCGGCAATAAAAAGATTCCGGAACCAATCATGTTTCCAGCGACGAGCGCGGTTAACATCCATAAACCTAAGGCACGCTTAGGCGCGTGTGAATTTGACATGGATTATGACTCCTGAAATTTTAGCGATTTTCCATAATAACTATTTCTGAGCGGCCATAGCAATAGTAAGCCTGGAATGGAAAGGAAAAAGGATAAAAGGAAATAATGTGGCCATCCCATGATTTGTGCGCAGATTCCAGAAAGTGGGCCTATAAAGACACGGGCAAATGCGCTGAGGGCGCTGAACAGCGCAAACTGAGTTGCACTGAATTTTTTATCGCACAAAATTGTAATAAAAACGACGGCAGCAGCGGAAACCATTCCGCTGGAAAAATTGTCCATAAAAATGGTGGTGGCTAGTAGCGGAACATTTTTGCCCACAATGGCAAGCGCCATGAATAAGAAACTGCAAAATGCTTGCAATAAACCAAAATAAAGTAAGGCGCGAAACAAACTTAAACGCGCTAACAGTATTCCGCCGATGATTCCCCCAATGATAGACGCTGCAATACCGAGCATTTTATTTAACATGCCAATGGTTGCGAGTGAAAAATGGAGAGACTTAATTAAAAATGCGGTGGTTAAACTGACGGTGAAGGCATCCCCAAATCGATATAACAATAAAAATACGAGAACTAATATTGCCCCGGGGCGAGATAAGAATTCTTTAAACGGATCAATTACTGCGTTTTTTAGCGATTTAGGTGGGGAGATATGTTTGGGTTCAGGGCTAAAAAAAGTTGTAAGGGTTAATAAGACCATGAGTATAGCCATGATCAAGTACGTTATTCTAAAGCCATAACTTCCCGCCAAAATTAAGGCTAATCCGCCGGATACAAGCATCGCAAGACGATAACCTGTAATCGTAAATGCAGCACCTAGTCCCCGTTCATCAGGCGGTAATAAATCTGTTCGGTACGCATCGATACTGGTATCTTGCGTGGCAGAGAAAAATGCTAATGCGAAAGCGAGGCACGCTAATTCAAATCCATGTGAGCGTGGATGACCGAATGCCATAAAAATCAACACAGCTGCAACGGACAATTGCATCAACAAGATCCATCCTCGACGCCTGCCTAAAAATGCTGGAACAAAACGATCTAGGAATGGTGCCCACAAGAATTTATAAACGTAGGGTTGTCCGACTAACGATAAAAAACCGATTTCGACCAATGAAATATTTTGTTGCGCGAACCACGCTTGCAATGTCGATCCCGACAATGCAAGGGGAAGTCCTGAGGAAAAACCAAGTAACAATATCGAAAACGTTCGAAGATTAAATAAACGAATTAATCGTTTCACGTTACTGAGTAGCGGAAGCGGTTTTCTGTGGTGTTACCGCAATTAATTCGACTTTGAATAATAACGTTTCATTTGGGCCAATAGGTCCTGCGCCTTTATCGCCGTACGCTAACGCTGGAGGTATCGCGAGTTCCCATACCGCGCCGGGTTTCATTAATTTTAATGCTTCAGTCCAGCCAGGAATTACTTGCGAAACAGGGAATGAAACAGGCTTGCCGTGTACATATGAGCTGTCAAATACTTTTCCATTAATAAAAGTGCCAGTGTAATTCACCGTCACCATGTCGTTATCTGTCGGAGACGTTCCTTCGCCAGCTTTAATAATTTTATATTGCAAACCATCGGCCAATGTTACAACGCCAGGCTTGGTTTTATTTTGTTCTAAATAAGCGTTACCGTCTGCTAAATTTTTCGTGCCAACTTGTGCCATTTGCGCCTCTTGCTTTTCAGTGATGTTTTTTTGGAAATTGGTCAATGCATTTTGCATTTCGTCTGGGGAAATTTGTGTTTTTGCGCCAGACAGACCGTCTTCAACGCCGGCTTGAAGCGCTTGGGGATTGAGTGTTAATCCGCGGTTTTTAAAATTCCGACCAATATCGACACCAATCGCGTAGCTCACTTTGTCGTTATCTGATTTTAATAAGGGATTCGATGATGTGGTTGTTGGTGAAGCGGTCATTGCTGTTGCAGGTGACGGTGTTGTCGGAGAATTTGCGGTTTCAACGGCAAACACATTGGTTGCTAGTGTGCTCAATGCAATACCACTTATTAAAACAGGGAGGCGTAACTTCATAGCTATCCTTAAAAAAATATGAATAATAAAACTTGCGCCAATTAAAGCACACCATTATCCAAACGTAAACGCATATGCTTCTAAACCTGGTGCACTTGCGTTGATTTCTAAAATGCCATTTTGACGTTGAGATTGGTTTAATAATTCATATAATTTATGTTTTTGGACAATTACTGTATTCATCGGAGTGCCATTT
>JANRJR010000017.1:0-8483 GCA_033763845.1 Gammaproteobacteria bacterium
TACTCCCATTCGATTGTCGCAGGAGGTTTACTCGTTACATCATATACAACACGCGAAATATTTTTGACTTCATTAATAATACGTCGCGCAACATGCTCTAAAAAATCATGCGATAAATGCGCTGAAGTTGCTGTCATAAAATCAGTGCTTTCTACGGCACGTAGTGCAATAATGGGTGCGTATAATCTCGCATCCCCCACAACACCCACTGATTTTATGGGTAAATACACACAAAAAGCTTGCGATACTTTGTGATATAAATCATGTTTATGCAGCTCTTCCATGAAAATAAAATCCGCTTTGCGCAACGTTTCCAATTTTTCTTTTGTCACAGCACCAATCACGCGCAAAGCTAAACCGGGCCCCGGAAACGGATGTCGATACAATTCTTCAAACGGTAACTCTAATGCCAAACCAATTTTGCGCACCTCATCTTTAAATAATTCACGCAACGGCTCAACTAATTTTAAATGCAATTTTTCCGGCAAACCGCCCACATTATGATGAGATTTGATGGTATGCGATCCGTGACTAGACTTCGCTGACTCAATCACATCGCTATAAATAGTCCCTTGCGCAAGCCATTTTATTTCCGGCGTTTTCTTCACTTCCTGCATAAAGACATCAATAAATAATTGCCCTACCATTTTTCGTTTTTCTTCGGGATCTTCAATATTATGTAACTTGCTCAAAAACAAACCTTCAGCTTGGCTGGATTTTACTTTTAAGCCAATACGCTTAGCCTGATGATTTAATAAATAATCTGCTTCGTTAAGGCGTTGCAAACCGTGATCGACATATAAACAAATTAATTGTGAGCCGATTGCTTTATGCAATAAAACAGCTGTAACAAGGGAATCGACTCCGCCAGACAATCCAAGCAACACTTTTTCTTTGCCGACTTTTTGGCGAATATCCTGAATAATTTTTTCAATAATATTTTCTGCTGACCAGTTTTGTTTACAATTACAAATATCAAAAATAAAGTTTTTAAATAATTTTTCGCCATCCGGTGTATGCGTTACTTCAGGATGAAACTGTACGCCATAATATTTTTTGGTTTTGTTTTCCATCACAGCGATAGCCGTATTTGTAGAAGACGCCGTTGAAATAAATCCTTCTGGCACACCCGTAACTTGATCGCCATGACTCATCCACACTGTTGTATTATTAAAATTTTCTAATAATGGTGAAGACTTGCAGTCAACCAATTTGGCATAGCCAAATTCACTGTGCTTTTCTTTGGTTACACGTCCGCCTAATTGTATGGCCATCGCTTGCATACCATAACAAATGCCTAGTACGGGAACATTTAATTGAAATACCACGTCGGGAATGCGTGGCGAGAAATTTTCTAATACCGTTTCGGGTCCACCAGATAAAATAATTCCTGCAGGATTAAAACGCGTAATAACATCTGCTGAAGTGTTGTACGGCATTAATTCACAATAAACGCCCAATTCACGTACACGACGCGCAATTAATTGGCTATATTGCGAACCAAAATCTAAAATTAAAATATGGGTAGGATTATTCGCCGGCATAATTTGGAGGTTCTTTTGTCATGGTGACATCATGCGCGTGACTTTCACGAAATCCCGCTTGTGTAATTTTTACCCATTCTGCTTTCTGTTGTAATTCTAAAATCGTTTTTGCGCCCAAATACCCCATCCCCGAACGGACACCACCCATTAATTGAAAAATAACATTTCCTAAATTACCTTTGTATGGCACACGCCCTTCAATACCTTCAGGAACTAATTTATCTGCATTGCTCTGTAAATCTTGAAAATATCGCTCACTTGAACCTTGTGCCATTGCCGCTAATGATCCCATACCGCGATAGGATTTATAGGTACGGCCTTGATATAATTCAATTTCACCCGGAGACTCTTCTGTTCCAGCAAATAAACTGCCAATCATCACACACGATGCACCCGCCGCTAATGCTTTACAAATATCGCCGGAAAAACGAATACCGCCATCTGATATTACTGGAATATGTTTTTTCTTCGCCATCGCATAGACATTTTGTATCGCCGTAACTTGAGGAACACCCACGCCACTAATAATACGCGTTGTGCAAATGGACCCAGGACCTACGCCAACTTTTAATGCATCGGCACCGGCTTTAATTAATGCAGCAGCTGCATCAGCCGTTGCGATATTTCCCGCAACCACCTCAATTCCTGAGAAATATTTTTTAATCCATTTCACACGATCCAATACACTTTGTGCATGACCATGCGCAGTATCAACCACCAAAACATCCACGCCAGCATCAACCAATGCTTTAATTCTCTCGTCATTGCTCGGGTTAATTCCTACCGCAGCGCCAACCCTTAATTGTCCCAGATGATCTTTACTTGCAAGTGGCTTGGTTTTTGCTTTTTGAATATCTTTTACAGTCACTAATCCACGTAATTGAAATTTATCGTTGACCACTAATATTTTTTCGATGCGATTTTTATGCAACAAATCAATAATTTCATTACGCGATGCGCCTTCTTTCACGGTAATTAATTTTTGTTTGGGCGTCATAATTTTAGACACAGGTTGTTTTAAGTTCGTTTCAAAACGAATATCTCGCCCCGTAACGATTCCAACTAATTGCTCGCCTTCTACAACGGGAACACCCGAAATATTGTGTGATTCTGTAATACTTAATAATTCTTTCACAGTAATATTGGGATTAACGGTAATCGGATCTTTGACGATTCCGCTTTCGAATTTTTTCACTTTACGAACTTGTCTCGCTTGTTCTTCAATAGACATATTTTTATGAATAATGCCCATACCACCTTCCTGCGCTAGCGCAATCGCCAAGCGTGCTTCAGTAACGGTATCCATTGCTGAAGATAATATTGGAATTTGTAATTCTATTTTTTTGGTTAATTTCGTTGCGAGCTGGACCTCTTTTGGCAATACTTCCGTGTGACGCGGAACTAATAATACGTCATCAAATGTCAGGGCTTCTTGAAGAATTTTCATAAATTACTCACTCAATAATGAAACCATTTTAAATGCACCATCCACCCAATCCCGTGCCGTTTGAATTCTCGACTCTGCTTGTGCTTCATCTTCGGTAGTTAACACACCAAATATAACGGGAATATGATAATCCAATGCAACTCGCTGACAACCATAGCTGACTTGTTGGCACACATAATCATAGTGACTGGTTTCACCACGTATCACTGCGCCCATACAAATAATCGCATCGTATTTTTTTTGTTTAGCCAAATGCTGAGCCAATAAAGGAATTTCAATAGCGCCTGGCACCCATACGCTATGAATATTAGCGTCAGAAATATTTCGTTCTTTTAATCGAGCAACAGCAATCGCGTATAATTTTTCTGTAATTTCATGATTAAACTTACTTGTAACGATGGCAACTCTCATAATAAATGCCCCAATTTTTCACGCTTGGTTTTTAAATATTTCTTATTTTGCGAATGTGGCTCTGATATGATGGAAACTCGCTCTGCAACTTGTATACCATAACTTTTAAGATTATTGATTTTCTGCGGATTATTCGTCAGTAATTTAATTTTATCTAAATTAAGGCAATGCAAAATTTGCGCAGCATCAATATAATTTCGCTCGTCTGCTAAAAACCCTAACTGTTCATTGGCCTCAACTGTATCTAAATTATGTTTATCCTGAAGACCATACGCTTTAATTTTGTTTAACAAACCAATTCCGCGTCCTTCTTGACGCATATACAATAATGCCCCGCCTTCTTGGCTAATTTTTTTCAACGCCGTGTCTAATTGCCATCCACAATCACAACGCAATGATCCTAATAAATCACCCGTCATACACTCCGAATGAATACGGACAAGCGGAATATCCGATTTCTTTTTGGTTTTTTTAGAGATCACTAAATGATTTTCGGGATGGTATGGCGATGAAAACACCGCCACATCAAATTCACCGTACTTTGTAGGCAATTTTGCCGCTGCTGTTTTTTTAAATACGGGATCATGCTGTATTCGATGCTCAATAATCTGCTGTATTGAAATAATTTTAAGCTTATGCGCTTTCGCAATTTTTTCTAAATCTGGCATTCTTGCCATCGTGCCATCTTTTTTAATAATTTCAGAAATCACGGCCATCGGCTTTAAACCCGCGATTCGCATTAAATCCAATCCGCCTTCTGTATGACCACGACGAATAAATACTCCGCCGTTTTTTGCCGCTAATGGGAAAACATGTCCTGGCATAACAATATCAGCAGGACCCGATTTTGGATTGACTGCCGCTTGAATGGTTTTCACGCGATCAAATACAGAGCTTCCGGTAGTAACTCCTTTTGTGGCTTCAATCGAAACAGTAAATGCAGTGCCCATGTGCGTATTATTTTCCGTAGTCATCATGGGAATATTCAACCGTTTTAGATCGGACTGACCCATACTTAAACAGGTAATCACATGGCCATAGTGTGTAATAAAATTTAAATGTTCGGGTTTTATTTTTTCAGCCGCAACCACAAAATCACCTTCATTTTCACGACGAATATCGTCGACTAAAATCACCATCTTGCCAGCTTTGAGATCGTTTATCGCTTCTTGAATGGAATTCACTGTTTTTGGCTCTCTAAGTAATTAATAATATATCGTGCAAAATAATCGACTTCTAAATTAACGTTATCTCCAACAATTAAATCCACTAAATTAGTTCTAAACAATGTATGGGGAATCAACATGACTTCAAAATAATCTTCAGCGACATCATTTACGGTCAAACTCACGCCGTTTATGGAAATACTGCCTTTTTTAGAAATAAATTTAAAACTGTCAAATAACATTGGCTGAAATCGCATCACAACAAAATCACCCGTTTTTTCAATATGCGTAATATTCGCTTGAGTATCTACATGCCCCATGACCATGTGGCCACCCATGCGATCTTGTAATTTTAACGATTTTTCTAAGTTAACTTTGTATTGGGGTTTAAATTTATTGGCAGTGGTTAATTTTAAGGTCTCGGGCGAAACCTCACAGCTAAAATGACTGTCGCGAAAATCTGTGACGGTCAAACAAATTCCATCCACAGCAATACTTTCGCCTTTCACAAAATCATCAAAATCGGTTTTGATTAAAAATCGATAGCCATTGGGAATCGTTTCAAAAGAAACAATTTCACCACAATGATCTACAATTCCCGTAAACATAAAATTATACCCACCTCATTTCGCAAACAACATCTGCACCATAATTTTCCCAACGGATATCTTTTGCATTCCGAAAAATATTTTGTTCGGAAATAAATCCTTCAACTCCGCCTTTGCCAATGATTTTTGGGGCAACATACACAAACGCACGCTGAACTAATTTTTCCGTTAATAAACTCGTAAACAATTGACCGCCCGCCTCTACCCATAAATCATGCACACCATCTTCTGCAATTTTTTCCAGCATTTCAGATAAACTTTCATTTTGAAATACGCGCACATCTTTTGCCGTTTGAAAAATTTTCGCACTCACCGGAATTTCAAGATTGCGATCAATAATATAAACAGACTTTGGAATTACTTCGCCATATAGTCTCGCATTCAACGACGGATCATCACTGATAATTGTTCTTGCCGTTGTTAAAATAGCATCGGATCGTTTTCTCCACTCATGCGTAAATTGTTTTAATTCTTGACCTGTTATCGAAATCGGCTCACCGTTTTTGCCGGCAATTTTTCCATCGAGACTTATCGCTAACTTCGCTGTCACCCATGGTTTTTTATTTTTCCACCACCACGCATAGCTTTCATAAAACTCATCAATTTCAGGTAATTGTACATAATGACAATCTACGCCCAATTCTTGTAAGGTTTTATCACCTGCGCCACTAACTTGGGGATTGGGGTCACAAAAACCATACACCACACGACGAATACCCGATTGCATAATACGTTCCGTACACGGCGGAGTTTTTCCCCAATGACAACAGGGCTCTAATGTCACATATAGCGTCGCACCGTCTATATCTTTTTCTACATGATTTAATGCAACCACTTCAGCATGGGGATGTCCCGCACCCAAATGTTCACCTTCCGCAATCACTTCACCGTTTTTTACAACAATCGCGCCCACCGAAGGATTGGGCGCACAGAATCCTTTCCATTTTTGCGCTAAATTTAACGCTAACCGCAGATAGTCCTGATCATCCATAGTTAATTTTTCACCAAAAATTGCGTAAGAGAAGAATCATTTAAAATATTATTCAATAATTTATCCAATGCTTGATTAACTTGCGAAGAAGGTGTCTGTGAAGAAATTCCCAACACACTTTGATTGGTCGCACTAGCCGTATACACTTTCTTATAAACAGTACCGGACGGTTTTGTTGCAGTGACTTCTGCTTTGGCAGATGTTTCGGTTTGATTCGATGCCATACCAGATAATGCACGATAATCTAACGTAACTAATTTAATGCTGATTTGATCTTCTTTTCCAGCGGGTGTCGTTACCGTTTTAAAACCCTGATTTTTTAAGCCTTGCGAAATTTCACGTGTTAATATTTTCGGCACATTCTGAGCAGGATTAATATTTGCTGTGCTATAACTTGAAAGATCTCTAGCATCCGTTGCAGACACATATACCAATTGCTGATTACCAATCGACGACGATTCTACGTTGGCGTTTGGATAAAGTTGAACCAGTGGTTTAGCCGTAGGCGTTGAACAGGCGCTGAGCAACAGTGATAAAGCAACGGCTCCGAAAATTCTCATAGACCCCTCCGCAGGTAAATGCCAGAATTGTACCATGAATACTGAAATCTCAGAGCCCATTTATAGCGTTTCTCAGTTAAACCAGGAGATCCGTGATTTCTTGGAAAACCAGGTCATGCCCCTATGGATCACGGGGGAAATCTCGAATTTTGCGTGCCCCAGTTCAGGCCACTGGTACTTCACGCTGAAAGATGACCAAGCTTCAATTCGCTGCGCCCTTTTCAAGCCTAAAGCGCGTGGCATTCAAATTACCCCTCAAAATGGCGATCAAGTCATTCTTCATGGACGGGTTAGCCTGTATACCCCACGAGGCGATTACCAATTCATTGCGGATCATGTCGAAGCGGCGGGTGATGGGTTATTGCAGAAAAAGTTTAACTTGCTCAAAGAAAAATTATTACAAGAAGGCTTATTTGAACAAGACCATAAAAAACCTCTACCAAAATGGCCTAAAACAATTGGCGTTGTAACATCACCAACCGGCGCTGCCATACATGATATTTTGCATGTGCTAAACAGACGCTTTCCGTTAATTAATGTCATTATTTACCCCACTGCCGTGCAAGGTGGTAGTGCTGCAGGAGAAATTGTCGAAGCCATACAAACCGCAAACAAGCATAAAAAATGCGATGTTTTAATTGTTGGACGCGGCGGTGGATCGCTCGAAGATTTATGGCCTTTTAATGAAGAAATTGTTGCGCGTGCGATTTTTAACAGTGAAATTCCAATTGTGAGCGCCGTTGGTCACGAAGTGGATATTACAATTGCGGATTTTGTTGCCGATGTTCGTGCACCTACGCCTTCTGCAGCGGCTGAATTATTAAGCCCTGATCAAACAGAATTATTTTCAACCTTAGATAAGATGTCAGCGCGATTACATTATTTGTTATTCCAAACCTCTCGGAATATTACGCAGCAATTGGATTATTTTGAAGAAAAATTATATCGCGCAATACAAAATTATATTCAAGAAAAAAAATTGAAATTAGTTGAGTTAAGCCGTGCATTGAATACCATGAGCCCATTGGCAACATTGGATCGCGGCTATTCCATATTATTAGATAAAAATCAAACGGTAATACATTCTATAAATAATATTAAAGCTGGCGATAAAATTACGGCGCGCGTAAAAGATGGGGAAATTTCAGCAACTGTTATCACAGGAGAAACTGTCAATGAATAACGCAAGGCCTTGGGTTCGATTTTGGGCACGCGGTTTAGATATCAGTTTATATTCTTTAATTATTACTTTTGCTTTTCCATCGTTGGTGAATTTCTCAATTTACATGCAAGAACACATTGCTATTCAGTGGTATTCTTTCTTTCAACAAATCGCTGCATTGGGATTAATCAGCCTCGCTGTTTATATTATTTTTGAAAGTCTTTTATTAAGCACCTTTGGCACAACATTAGGAAAATGGTTATTTCGTGTTTCGCTGAAAACTGCTGACGATAAGAAATTATCTTTTACACTTGCCTTAAAACGAACGTTTTTAATGTATTTTCGTGGACTTGCATTGCTACTCCCCTTTCTTTCTATTATTACGTTAATTTATGCGTATGCGTCGTTATCGTCCAGTGGCTCCACATCATGGGATAAAGAGTGTCACACGGTAATTACACATCAACGCATTGGTTTTTTACGCATTGTGATTTTTATAATTTTACTTATTTTCTTCTCGGATTTAAAAAGCAAAGCATCCGGAATGGAAATGATGACTATTCATCAACAAATTATGTATGCGTGTGGGATTAG
>JANRJR010000018.1:0-13808 GCA_033763845.1 Gammaproteobacteria bacterium
CTCTTCTTGCAAAGGACGAGAAATTCCAAAATCACTGATTACTGCTCGCCAATTATCACTCAGTAAAACATTTTCAGGTGTTAAATCTAAGTGAAGTAATCCTCTTTGATGGAGAAAAGCAAGCCCTTGACTGACTTGTGCGGCGCAACTTAAGCGCCATAAAAATGGACTATCCCAGTTATCACGCGCGAATATATATTCACCGAGCGAGCCTCTAGGATAAAATTCCATTATTAAACAAAATGAGCCGCTTTTATTCGCAGAATATCCAATCACACTAACAACATGGGGATGACACAGAGTTCCTAAAATATCATACTCTTTTCGGATAGCTGCAATTAGCTTTTCATTATTTCTTTGTAGTTCAACCAACATTTTGACCGCTACTGTTTGTGGTACTTCCCCTTCTTGCTTCAAAATTCCACTGTAGATAACCCCCATTCCGCCGCTGGCAATCGGTTTATCACTGAGATGAATTTTCTCAAAATCAATATACGGTGGTTTTGCGCTTTCTTTTAAATTAAGTTGTGTTTGCTCACTCATCACCGGTGCACTGGGCTGTGAGTTAAAACTTTGTCCTTCATTCAATACAGGAAGAGGTTCTGTTAAAGCTGGTGCTGAGGGAACGGGAACAGAAGGAGGCTGTTTAAATACTACTGTATTTACAATTTCTGCTGCTATCTTATCAAAACATCTATTGGTTTCAATATTTCCAGATAATTCTGCTAATTCTGTAGGAAGTCTATCTTCCTTATTTCGAGAAAAAAAAGACAACCCATTTTCAAATAAAAGCTCAGCAACCTTTGCGTGCCCTCCTCGAGCGCTAAGATGTAAAGCAGTATTCCAATCAGCATCTCGCGCACGAATGCCAGCTCCTTTGCCCAAAAACTCCTGTAGTTGGAGTAAATTGCCAGAAGCCGCCGCAGCTAAAAAACCATCACACAAAAATTTATTATGCTTTAGTAGTGTCTCTATTCGTTGTTTCAAGCTATCATCGATTGGATTTCCGTCTAAATTAATACATGTTAAAGCAGGACACCTCACCACAACCGATTCAATTGCTTTTGCACCCTCATTACCAATTTTATTATTATGTAAATCTAAAAAATTTAGCCCAGAACATTGAGGAAGGTGAGCTGCCAGCGTTTGTGCCCCGCTATCGGTAATTCCTGCAGAGTGCATTCCTAACCTGAAGAGTTCTTGCCAAGGTGACGCTTTATTAGTAACAAAACTTGCAATTACCTTATCCCCCACCTGCGTAGCGAAAGGAATATGAAATTGATCCATCTCCCTTTTTCTCACCAGTCTTTGCATTTCTAAAACTTCTTTTGCCTCTCGTGCTTTTCTGGTTTCAACATCTTCCATGTCTTTTCTCCGAAAAATCGAATATTTCGCAAAAAAATCTCACCTTTAGCAACTATTTAAAAAGGAAAAATTTTGATTAATACATGAGATTTAATTTGGAATTAAAAGAAATTTTAGAATGCAGCGTTACTATCGTGCCTTACCACTTAATCTGCGAGGAAAATTAGTATCAGATAAGGTTTCACTAGCGTCACTAAGTGAATTATCCGTCATTTCCCCTTGTGAATTCAAGGCACTCGAAAGGTTTAATTCATCTTTAGCTTTAGGTTTAAAAAGAAGCTCACCATTAAAAGAGAATTTATCTTTTATCGAATAAAGAACAGGGCCTGCAAGCTCTTTTTTAACATACATATTCGTCAAATTAGTGATTTCTTCGGCATGTTTCACTTTGCCTAAATTCATTTCCATATTTAGGCCCTTTGGAGGAAACACCTCATCTGCCCCCTCTCTTTTTGCAGCTTCAAAGTACAACATAATCATAGCAATAAATTTATCCGCGCATATTCTCGCCTGAGTTTCGGTATCACCTTTTAAATCAACGTCTGTTCTAATTTCTCCGTTTTTAGAGATTTCAAGTGATGAACCATCATTTTTAACAAATGCCCGTGAATCGTCTGTCCTTTTATAAGCAATATAACCATACGGTTTAAGCGATTCTAAAACGAGTTCTTCTAATTTATCGATGATGGAATAAAAATCTCCTTTGCTGAGATCCATCGCCGAGCTGGGAACCACAGCAAGAGGCTTACTTTCTTTTGAAGCGGCAGAAATTAAAGCTTTTGATTTTTCGTTTTCTTTGAGAGGCAAAACATCTTTTTTAGGTGAACTACTTGACTTCCCTTTTAACAAAGAACTTTCTTCTACGATCTGCTTAGCATTTAAAATTAATGCCTTTAATTCTTCATTGAGCAAAGGATGTCTTAACTCAGGAAATACGCTACGCGCTAGAGCACTGATTTCTTCGAATAATTCTTTGCCTCGGTTAGAGCGAGCATTATTTTCTCGTCCTAAATGAAACTGTCTTTCAAGATTTTTAACTTTTTTTACTTCTTCTACAGGTGGAACAACCAAAACTTCTGACATTTCTTCTTCTGTTAAAAGAAAAACTTTTTCTATAAAGGAATAGTGAGCATCATTCCTGAAATTAAGTGCGGGCATTTTTTGAACATAAGATGAGACATCAGCTGATTTAACTGGTTTTTTTGCTTCAACCAACAGGTTGTAATGTGAGTATCCTTGTGTGAGAAGCATGTGAATAACTTGGGGACTGCCTTTTTCTACATGAGAATCTAGCACTTCTAACGTGTCAGCATTGTTATCTTTTCTCCAGACATACACCGTCATTTTTTTCTCTTGGGCAAAAAGTAATGCACTTTTATAACCTAACCACAATTTATCGCGATACGCTGCTACATATAGTTTAAAAACATCTTCGCTCTTGCAATATTTTTCAATTGCTCTAAGCCTTGCATCATAAATATCATGGGGAAGATTGGGTTCTTGAAACGCATTGAAAAGTGCCTCGAATTCTGGTGTACGTGGTAATCTATTAGTTTCGAATGCTTCATAAATTTCTTGCCATAGTTGATCGCGCACCTCATCAATGGATGCCAGATTTATTAATCCCTCAACTACTGCCTCTCTGCTAACACCGAGCGCAATGAAGCCGCAGTCGCCTTTATCATCAACTTTTTCTTCAGTGAAATAAACAGGCTCTTCCGTGCCTGGAATTTTTCCTTCCAACACAATTTGGGGCCGTTCGTTAACTGAACCCTTTTTCTTCTCATCCATGACCTTACCTCCACCTTAGGTTTACTTATCAGTAAGTATAGTAAGGATTTCGAGGATTGGAGGGCTTTGAAAAGCCTATTCTGACGGCATCTCACCCAGAACAAGCTTAAAACTGTCGTTTGGAAGCTCCCTTTTAAAATACTTCTTTCAAGGTACTTACGAACATAAAACTGGCATCGTTTTTATGTCCTAGGCATAGAAATAAAATCAAGCCTACTTGCAAAAAAATACTGTTTTAACTTTAATGATAATCAAAATTTTGTTTTTAAGAGGATAATAAAATGGCATCGTTTTTCAGCATCGCATTAGTTATAGTTACAGGAATCATTTACGGCATACTCATTCTTACGCAAGATTTTAGCCTTACTGAAATGGTCTGGTTAAAACGAGTGACAAAGCTAATCGCTGCACTTTCTGGTTTTATCTCTCTTTGGATTCTTATCTACTCATTTCTTGATGCCAAAAATACTGCGCTTAACCTAGGCATTTATGGTTTTGAATTTCTGAAATTACTTTCTTTCAAATTTAAACAACGTATTACAGAAGTTATCCCTTTCTTATTGATCATTATCTTTGCAGGTATTTGCAGTTTTTTACTGAAGTTAAAACAAGGAATGCCCAGCAAAAAAACCAGTGGTCATTTTGGTTCTGCAGATTGGGCTGATATTTCTGATTTAACTAAACTCGGAGCGTATTCACCTGAAAACGGTTTATTTATTGGAACAGATAATAATAATCGAAGTTTATATTTACCGCTTTGCAACAAACTCACAATTTCCCCTCCAGGAGGAGGAAAAACTACTTCATCAACCATTCCTGCACTTTTATCTCACAAAGGACCCGTATTTGTGTTTGATATTAAAGGAGAACTATGGGCCACAACGGCAAGATATCGCTCTGAAACGTTAGGCCGAAAAATTGTTGTCATTGATCCTTACGATGTCACCAGAAGCCAAGATTTTGCAAAAAATAAACCTGAAGCGCTTTTAAAAAAATATACGCTGAATCCTTTTGATTGGGTTCCTGAACATCAAGGCGCGAGAGACAGGATGATTAATGCGTTCGCTTCTTCCTTCATAATTAATGAAGGTGGATATTCAAATCACTTCGATGAAAACGCCAAAATTCTGATTCGTGGATATATCGATTTTATTATGAGTTCAAAGCTCAAAGAAGAGCGCACACTCTCTACCCTCTTTGATTTGATGTCTGAAAATGTTGCTTCTGCAAACAATACTTTTAGTCAAATGCTAAGTAGCAGTGGGCGTGCTGAAGCGGCTGCCAATCAGATTAGCCGAGTTGGCAATGATGAAAAAGGCAGTATCCTTTCCACCAGTTATCGCCAAATTGATTGGATGAGCGATTATAATATTCAAGCAACGTTATCTCATAGCAATTTTGATTTGCGTGATTTCCTTACAGGTAATATGGACATTTATATTGTGCTACCTGAAGACCAAATCAAAGAACACAGCCGCTTGGTAAGGATGATGCTTTCTTTATTAATGAGTCTTATTGTACAAGCCAATCCCAGCGAATTACCGAAACAAAAAATATTGTTTTTATTGGATGAATTAGCACAACTGGGTTATTGCCCTGATGTCGAACAATGTATTGAAGTATTACGATCACGAGGAGTTGTGGTCTGGACGGTTTTTCAATCCTTAAATCAAATTGAATTATTCAAAAAACCGGATTTATTTAAAGGCTTCCCCTTAAAACAAATCTTTACCATCGATGACACAAAAACTATGCAATGGATTCAAACATTGGGCGGCAAAAAAACTATTGTTACTCAGACACTCTCTTCTAACAAAGGAACATCTAAACAAAATAATAAAATTATTTCTGGTGGTACCTCGTCTAGTGGCGAAAGCGAAAGTGCACATGAAACCGGCGTTGATTTAATTCCCTTAAATGAAATACGTGAATTGCCCGTTGATGAACAATTTATCTTTTTGCATGGAGCGAAGCCTATTCGATGCAAAAAAGTGCGTTATTTCGAATGTGATGAATTCAGAAGTAAATACGACGAAAACCCCTTAGAGAGATAATCACTTTTCAGAACAAACGCTTTTATTTTTCAAGCGAACTCGTAGGCGAACCTAATTCTTTTACTTTTTGCACAATTTTTTCTAAGTTTTTAGGATCATCCGCAACGGCTAACTCCATAAGTCTAAGCGTCCTGGATAAAACTGTATCACCATGTGCTTCAGGGGCTTTATTTTCAGATGCTGGGTCAAAAAAGTAAGAAGGCGGTGGCGATGCTTCAGAAGCCCACTCTTTAGTATTTAATGCTTTCTGAAGCTTGGCAAAACCATCTTCACTATACAAAAGAATTCTCTTTTCCATTTTAGAAGCGTAGTCAGATGCAACCCATTTTTTCGGGCGAGCAATAACGTCACCCTCGTAATTAATAGCTTCTTGAATGAAACTCGCAATACTCGATAACTGAAATAAATCAAGATTCTGGCCTGTTTCAATTAAAAATTCTATTTTATCTTCTTGACCTTCATCCACGTTTTTTAAAATAATAAAAGCAACGCCATCGAACTGCTCTTTTACATATGCAGAAATAGCCTTTATTACCTCTCTATTTTTCAACCTTGAGAGTGCAACCTTAAATTCGTCAGTTAACTCATACATAACACGCCCTCCAACATTAGATCTTCTTAAAAATCCTAGGGGATTCCGAATCTTTATTCGGCTTTTCCCTCTGAACATAGCTTAAAACATTTACATCTAAACGAGCCCTTTTAGCGTCTTCTTCACACTCTAGGATCAACCCATCAATCTTTGGAATAGTCTTGGCTATTGTATCATATACGCTCATTTCCGAGTATTCTGGGGCCCGAGAATGAGCAAGAATCGTTCTAATGTTCATTAACTGTGAGGTACTACTAAATCTAACATTCCTCCCAGCAGATTTTGCAATTCCGGCTTTGTTAATTAAACGAGCGCATATTCCAGCAGCGACAAGAGCCATGCAAACTGATTCTCGCCCGTCCTCTCCCTGCTCAAAAAACTGCTTTGCCCTATACAAAAAATACCCCATCTGGGCAAACATTTTTGCTTGCTCTTCTGCTTTTCCTCTTAACAAAGGAATCAGATCTTCTCCTCTTGTATATTGATTAGCCCACTCATTGCAGGCTCGATATAAACGATCTGGAATGACTCTTCCCATACATAAATCCGAGCAAACTTCTAAAAAAGAAACAATTTTATCTGTATACATCAATGGAAGAAAATCAGTTGCAACATTCCTTGCGGTTCTAAATAATTGAAACTGCACAGATTTATCTAGCAAGTAGTTTTGTGCCGACATTTTTCCCTCTAAATTACTGAGATTACCGCCCTGGTATTCTTTAGGTATAATTTTTTCAGCAATTTCTCCTATCTCTAAAATCAACCACATCATTTTATACCTTTCAGCCTTCATATCTTTACATAAACGAAATCGAAAAATTAACGTGAGTAGCTCATCAATTCTAACTTCACGCTCCTTCACAGCTTCAGCATTTACCTCACTAAACACAGGAAAAAGCTGTTTTAACTCTTCAAATGTAATTTTTTGCATAAAAGCACTTTTTAGCTTACTTGCAAGAAACCGCTCGAAACTTCCCAAAAATTTATCAAAGTTTTCCGGGCCCTTTTTTCCTTTACCTGCAGAATTTATCCACTTAAATAATTCAGAATTAACAGGAGAAATATCCTCACCCAGTAAATTAATACATAACTCTTTAAGATGCTCAATGCGAATAGAGGGAAAATCATCCTTTTCAATCTTGTTTTGTGCAAACAGGAATGCCAAAGAAACCAGTCTTCGAAATTCTGGAGAATCATTCATCTGCGCAAACTCAGGAAATGCATCAATAAAATCTTTTAACTGTTGAGGAGTAATGGCTTTTGACAAAGCGCGAATTTTGTCTTCGGTAGGGTCCTGCATATTAACCTCCTGAAATTATATTTTTAAACGGCCTACAGTCATAATAGGTATAGTACATTTTAGAGAAAATTCAAGAAATGAATCAAAAAGGCGTCAAATCAGCCTTTCTTGCGATCATATTTTTACTCTCCAGCAAAACTATGCCCTTCGACCACCGCGTTCTTGATGCCTCCCCTCTTCTAGCTGTTGCTTTTGTACCACTGCATAATCGTAAACAAGCGCTTTCGATTTCAGTTGAGACAACAAAATACTCACATCTTGCGGCGTCAACTCATTTTTATTTAATCGGTCTTGAATTGCTTTAAACCCACCTACTTCATATATTTTAGGTAATCGATTATTTTTTATTTTGTCTAATTCGACTTTAATTGCAGGATAATGAATAACTTCCTTCGCAAATTTTTCCATCTTATTATTATTGTCCGTCGCCAAAATCGAATACTTTCGACTTTCTTCTAAAGATGCCCGACGAGTGGAATGAGATAAATTAACCAACTCGGTTTGCTTAAGTTCATATTCTACATAACGCTTAAGTACATCTGTCAGAGATTCAGGCTTTTTAATCTCAACGTGTATTTCACTTTTCACTGGAATTCCAACTTGTGTAAATTTAGCCGTAATTTTATCACGTACTTGCTTGAGTTTTTCTGTAATGTATTCAGGTAGTTTCTGAAGCAGGCTTTCAGTATCAATTCCACGTCGTTCATTAAATCCAAGCGGATAATCTAATACGCTGTCTTTCCGTGATTTTCGGCTGATATTGGCTTTAAGCGATTCTAGATTTCTATGTATACTTTTATCCGAATAGATATGACAACTTTCTTTGTGGCGAGTCATGGCAACATAAGTTAAATTTCTGTTCCACCATCGACCACCTAAATAAACAAAGCCATGTTCTACGCTAGCGCCTTGTGATTTATGAACAGTAGCAGCATACCCATAGGTAAAACTTTTATAATATTTAGGATTAATAATAATTGACTTTGATTTATCTGAATCAAGCTGAATTGCAAATGAAATTACTTTACCGGATTCATTAAAATCAACGTGTTTAATTTCTGCAAACTGCCCATTTTTAATTCCTAACTCATGATTATTTTCACGAATGAGAATTCTATCTCCTTGGCTGATGTTTATTTTTCCTTTATTGGTTAATACAGAACATCCTTCTCCGATTTCTTGATTTTCAACACGCTTTCGTCTAATGAGTAGATTTAACTCATCGACATCCATATTCCGATGGGCTAATACTAAATAATCTTTGAGTGCTTCGGGCTTGATTAAACTCTGAAGCTTGCGAACACCATCCCAATCATCCACGAGTTTTTGTTTGACCTGAGTTTCGTTATTTTCAATATGGATAAATCCTTTTTCATGATAGAGATCGATACCTTCTTTAATTTCTCCTTCCGAAAAATGTGTTGTCGCTTTTTTCTGCCAGTCATGCTTTTGACGATAGACTTCTTTCAGTACTTTGGGTTTTATATTTAATCGCTCGATTATGGCTCGAAAAGCTGCTCCTGGACCTACTGGTTGAAGCTGGGCATAGTCACCGACTAAAGCTAATTTTGCGTTGGCTTTTTTCACCGCCTTTAAAACGGATTCCATTGCAACACTATCAGTCATACCCGCTTCATCCATAACAATAACATCGCGTGAGGTTAAGGTTATGATTTCGTTTTCTACGCAAAACCTAAAAGATTCAATCGTACGACTATTTATCTCTGATTCTTTAGCGAGATTTCTGGCAGCAACTCCTGCAAGAGCAATACCATAAACATTCAATCCTTTAGCTTTCCAAACAGCATTAGCCGCACCTAATGTAAAACTCTTTCCGGTTCCGGCTTTACCCACAACACAAGCAATCGTGTTTTGATACACCATGTGTTCAACAGCTTCTCGCTGTTCAGGCGTTAAACGTTTCCCAATCTTAGTTTGATATCTTTCTATGGCTTTTCTGATTTTGCGATCCGATATTCGAATATGGTTTTTAGTTTGAAGCTTATCCGCTATCTGCTGAACGTTATTTTCGATATCAAACATGCGGCGGGTCGTATATCGAGCATTGCCATCTTCTCCCACCCCTAAATAAATTAAATCTTTTGATTTTTTAATTTTTTCTATTGCCGAATCAAACTCGGTCTTATCTTTGGTATAGGCAAGAATTTCTCCCACTAAATCGCCTTCGCTAAAAACAGATTCATGGCGCTCAATCTTTTGGAAGATTTTTTGAGCTAATAGTTCGGGAGTTTTTAAGATCTTTTTTAGATTTTCGGCTTTGATGGAATCGGCTTCTTTTTTAAGCGCTGTACGGATCCCACGACGTTCCATTTCTTTTACGGCAGGGCCCAGATGAATCGTCGGAACTAAATCAATGCCTTGGTCTTTATAGGAACGATGATCGATACGGATATTATGGTGGTATAGTTTTAAATGAAAGTTGGCATACTCACTCCACTTTTGGCGCCATTCAAGATTTAAATCTTTACCATTCCACGAACGAACTTTTTTACCCAGTCCAGTGGAAGTTGCTTCACGCATTGTGAGCATGACATGAACATGTGGATTTTCAGGATTATCATAGTGGACATTCCAATCGGCAATCATACCCTTTGCAGCAAACTGGTTTTCAATAAACTCCCGAGCAAGGCTAATGTTTTGTTCTTGCGTTAACTCAATAGGAAGCGCGAACTTCACTTCACGTGAAAGTTGAGCATCTATTCTGTTTTCAGTTTGCTCAACTAAATTCCAGAGATGTTGAGAGGCTAAATTTCCTGATTGTCGAGAATCTCGTTGAAGCTCAACTAAACGCTTAACCCAAGGAATGGAATGAAGAGAATTTTGAGGAACAGAAATTTCACTATGAACGACACCCGGTTTATTTTCATAATTCCACGTGCGGCCTGCTTTTTCATCAAGCATTTTTGCAGCACGACGATATGCTGCAGAAGCGATAGCACTCCTTCCCCGGGTTCTGGAAATGACACTGACATCAAAATAATAAATAGCCATATTTATTACCTTTTGATTATTGTTTAATCACGTTGAGAGCGAAAATCGCGAATCAACGTATAGATGCGCCTTTGGACGGAATGAAGTTTTTCTGTGCTTATTGAGATTTTACAAAGTATCTTGCAAGAAGGAAATTAGTTTTGTATTGTGGGCAAAGTGTGATTTAACTATTTCACAAACAGTAATAAATAGAGAGGAATTGACCATGACTGACTATCATAAAAAATTAATAACACTGCAGAAACACCGCCAAAAACTTATTGAAACTGAAAAATTTCTAATTGAGAAACGCAAAAGAGAAATTGCGGATCTCGCCGAAAAATTTAACCTTCTTACTGTCGACGATAAAATCATAAACAACTATTTTGCGCATTTTAAAGATTTCCGCTATGAACCTTCCGAAAAAGCTGCTGACTCTCCGAGCCACTCTTCATCGACTCAACCTGAAATATGCGAGGCTAAAAATGCAAGAACGTAAACAAGATACGCGAAAAAAAATTCAGCTCGGTGGCCTAATCAAGAAAGTGGGACTACACGAAGAACCGACAGCGGTTTTATTGGGATTACTTTTAGAGGCAAAAGATAATTTAGAAAGTAGCACTAGCGATAAGTTTCGAGAAGCGTATCGCTTGAGGGGAGATATTGCGTTTACAAATGAAAGATCAGGGGCAGGCAAAGACCACCCCTGATTTTCTATTATGCTACAGAACTCATATGAACTCTCCTTTTAGAGCTTAAAAACATCGTTCGGCATAATGAAAAGCCTGAGCGCTCATGACCTGCCGTTAAGACAGAGCCGAGCAATGCCTTGACGGCATTAAAGACAGAAGCGCGAAAAATGCTGATGCTGAATGAGAGAAATGAAGATGCGAAGAGTTAAAAATAGCGCTAAATACTTGATACTGAAGAATTAATCTACTACCTTATTTGAGAATATGCCCCAAAAAAATTCTATAGCGGAAAAAAACAAAACACCCAATCAGATAGGAAAATTATCTCGATGACCATTATTTTAACTCCCTACAATCCGCTTTGGCCAAAATTATTTGAAGAAGAAAAAGCCATGCTTCAAAAAACATTAGGTAATACCACCCTACTGCGGATCGAACATATTGGCAGTACTGCTATTCCTGAGATTCATGCAAAACCCGTTATAGACATTTTGATAGGAGTTAGAAATCTAAAAGAGTTTAAAGAAATCGATATTAAAAAAATTATCTCCTTAGGTTATCGATATGTTCCAGCTTTTGAATCTGAACTCCCCCATCGTCGTTACTTCGAGAAAGATGACAACTCAGGAAATCGTACTTATCAGATACATTTAGTTAATTACCCTTCTGCGTGGTGGGAAAAACATATTTTGTTTAGAAATTATTTACGGTTTCATTCTGATGCAGCTAAAGAATACCAACAACATAAACTACAGCTTTCAAAACAATTCAACGACACCCTTTTATACGCAAAAGCTAAAACGGAGTTTTGTCAAAATATAGATAAATTAGCATTTCATGATTTCAACATAAACACTCCATTTATAAGTTCTGGACAGTTTAATGCATATATACCTCAAATTTCGTGCCTAGATGAATACAAAAAAATGGTCCAAGACAAAGACTTTATTTCTTGTTATGGCATAGCTCTAAGCAAAGAAAAAGCGCATACAATTGTCACATCTGCTATGAAACATTGGGATGAGCATGGCTTTGGACTATGGATGTGGTATGACAAACTGGATAATCAATTTGTCGGATGTGTTGGGTTAAAAATATTTGAGGAAAGCGTAGAGTTAGTATACGGGATTATGCCTTCCTATTGGGGGCAAGGTATAACTGCTCAACTCTGTCGACTTGTTATCAATCATGCTTTTAACCATCTTAAGCTGGATAATCTTAAATGCTTTACTTGGATCGAAAATAAGCGCTCGCAGAAAGTTATGGAAAAGTTAGGGTTTCAACATGAAAGAGATTTTATACATGCAAATTTACCACATAAATTATACCAATTAAAAAATGAAATCAAAAAATAGAATTGAAATTGAAGCCCACTAAAAAAAATACTACTTCTTTTCTTATAATCTTAATCAAACAATGTCTACTTACCCAATTTGATCATAGTTGAGGAAGCATTTTCTAAATGAGGAGCGGGCAAATTCTCAAGGATTTCTACAGCTTTTTGTGCGCTGCGTTTAAAATCTGCCATCCCGGCAATATCATATACAAATTCTTTACATTGCTTATATGTAAGGTCAGGATCCTTATGCTTACCGACACTGACGGTTAACCTCGAATCCATACTATCATTGTCATTCACAGGATGAATCGAAGGATATTTAGAAGCTTGCTTATAAAGCGCCTCAATCGCACCTTTGCCACCACCGTAAAAAATTAAATGAAACGGGTAGCTTAGCTCGCTCAGCATGACTGCAAAAACGTAAGGCCCTTCAGCTAGTTTTGTAAGTTCTGAGGTAGGCGAGGCTGAATTCAATACTGATGAACTCATTGATTTACCTAGCAAGGCTGCTTCTTTAGATGTATCTTCCATAAGGCCCCCGTATAAAAAAATATTTAATGACATAATTTCACGAGAACATCAGAAAAAAGTATAAAAAAAATCTCCCAATTTTACAAGGCTTAGCAAACTCTAGTTTATCACTTTGAATCAATTTTTCTGTTTTGCTATTAGGACATTTCTTAAGGAAAAATCAAGGTTTCATCTTTAATTTTCTTGTTTAAATTGTAAAGTTTTTGTTGTACCTTGTCTCTATAGCACACTTCATTTTAATAATTCAACTTATCAAATCTAGCGCTCATTTTTTCAAGGTCAGGCCGTTAGTATAATTTATACCAAAGATACAACCTATGAAGTAAAATACAGCCTGAGTATCAAAGAAGCGGATTAATTTATTATTAGTGGAGTGATAAATGACAAATAAGCGCACAACATTGAATAACCCAGGCCCGCATTATTGTTGCGGCAACTGTTTTTCTTGGGTTCTGGGTTCAGAAGCGATAATCAGTGACGACCGTAAAATGCATTTTTGTGATAGTAGTTGCCTTGAAAAATGGGGCGAAAAACAGCAAAAAAACGAGTGCGCAAGCACACAAACCTGATGTATAAATCACATGGTCTATGTTTTTTTAAGAAACTAGATTTTTATTCGGAAAACACCACATCTTTCGCCACACTAATATCAAACTGATACCCCGGCTTAATCTCGAGTGTCGGCTGAATATTCAGGTTTTTCTGCGTAATCATATTTCCTGTATTGGCAATATTTGTACCTAAACTTTGTGCAAGCATTTGATTGACTGTGGGTTGTGTATTTTGATTATTGGTGTTTTGTGGCTGGCTTAATTGTGCGCCAGCACTTAAGAAACTCATTAAAATAACTGAACCAAAAATCTTAGCGTAATGATTATCCACTTCATCATTAAATCCAGCGTATCCGCTCATATCGATACCTGGCATGCCATCAAGATCTAAGCTTTTGCCACTGGGAAGCAGTAAACGTTTCCACGCGACCAATACTCGCTCTTGCCCATACGTAATTTTGGAATCATACACACCAATGACTTTTGTTCCTTGAGGAATTAAAAGGTTATTACCTGAGATGCTGTCATAAACATTTTCGGTAACTTGGGCAATAATTTGTCCTGGCAAATCAGAATTAATTCCTGTAATTAAAGTTGCAGGT
>JANRJR010000019.1:0-6807 GCA_033763845.1 Gammaproteobacteria bacterium
TTTTATGATAAATGCTACTCAATGATACCGCGTGTATTTCACTGATTTTTTTCAACTTAGCAACCCGTTGTTAACAACTGCACTACCCCCGAAGAAGAATCATACGTCACATGACAGTCGGTTATCGAAGGTGAAAGATCAAATTGGGTAATTGTACTATAGGTAGCATGAAATCCTTTAAAAGATTTCGTCAGCGACCCAATTCCTTCTTTCGCACCTATGGGGAAACCTGTACCCGCCGCAACCTTTATCGACTTGCCATCCAACAGAACAGTCGTACTAGTCGGTGAACGTTGAGCGTGATACTTTTTGATCGCCAAATAAACACCGGTATTAAGAGCACCAGCGACCGCATTCATCGCAACAGAACGTGCTTGAGTAGTTTGATTCATAAAATAAGGAATCGTTATCTCACCCAAGACACCCACAACGGCAATGAACACTATTAATTCGATCAATGAAAGTCCAGCGACAGAATTATGTCGTTTCATAACTTTCCCCATTGATTAACAACCTGACGTCGTTACCGTTACAACTCCAGTTGCAGCAACATATGTCACATTGCAGTTAGCAATAGCGGTTGGGAAATCCCATTGCGTTGTAGCACCGTAGGTTGCATTAAAGCCCGAAACCGTACGAAGCGCTGAGCCAATTCCAGCAGCCGCACCCGTTGGGTAACCACCATTTGCACCCGTAGAAACAGCAACAGAAGTACCCGTCATAGTAATCGGCGAGGAAGTCGCGCCTTCAGCTTGATATTCAGCTTGGGCCAACATAACTGCCGAATTGATTGCACCTGCCATTCCATTCAACGCCGCAATACGAGCATTCGTCGTTTGATTAATAAATCGAGGAATTGCGATACCTGCAAGAATACCAATAATGACGATAACGATAATCAATTCGATTAACGTAAAACCGGCAGTTAAACCACGTCTTTTCATACTAAGCTCCTTTAGGGGGTAAGAAATTTTAAATCCTCATATTAAAAATATTACACAAAAAAATCTTTATTATTTGCGACTTCCCTGGCCGTTTCGGGCGCAACAATTTTATCCGCTACCAATTTTTTAAGATGCTGATCCATAGTTTGCATGCCGAGTGATGCACCCGTCTGAATAGCAGAATACACCTGGGAAACTTTATCATCACGGATGAGACTGCGAATAGCTGGTGTACAGCGCATTAATTCAATGGCAGAAACTCGTCCACCGCCAACACGCTTTAAAAGCTTTTGTGAAATAACGGCCTGAAGTGATTCGGATAAAATATTTTGAATTAAATTTCGCTCACCACCTGCAGGAAAAATATCGATAATTCGGTCAATTGTCTTTGGTGCTGACGACGTATGTAAAGTACCAAACACCAAATGCCCTGTTTCAGCCGCTGTTAATGCTAACTGTACAGTTTCTAAATCCCGCAACTCACCCACTAAAATAATATCGGGATCCTCACGCAATGCAGATCGGAGCGCTGCACTAAAACTTTTGGTATCGCGGTTTACTTCGCGCTGATGAATTAAACAGCTTAAACTTTCGTGAACATATTCGATAGGATCTTCAATCGTAATAATATGCTTACACAGACGCTTATTAATGTGCTGAATAATTGCTGCAAGCGTTGTGCTTTTTCCACAACCAGTTGGACCGGTGACTAATACCAATCCATTGGGCAATTCAGCAATTTCCTTTATAACAGGAGGCAACCCCAATTCATCTAATGAAAAAGTACGCGGAGGAATAACACGCAGCGCGGCACTCACCCCAAAATTCTGTTGATAGACATTGACACGAAAATGTCCGATGTCAGGTAACATAACGGAACAATCCACTTCCCATTTATTTTTAAATTCTTCCAAATGCTCTTTGGTCATAACCGGAGTTAATAATTCAATCACGGTGCGCTTTGCAGCGGCAGGAACATTCAGCGAAACAAGTTCGCCATCAATACGGATGCGCGGAGGAATATGATCAGAAATATGCAAATCCGATGCTTTTCGTTCAATCGCTTGTGTTAAAAGTTCTTGAATATTCATCTAATGCGGTCCCTGCGGCTGTGCAAATTGGTAAATATCCCATAAAGGCAAAAAGACAGCAAGCGCTAAAAATAAAACCATCCCTGCAACAACTAACAACAGAATCGGTTCGATTTTAGCACTTAAACTATCGAGATCGTAATCAACTTCGCTCTCATAAAAACCTGCTACCTGATCAAGCATAACTTCCATTGCGCCTGTTTCTTCACCGACTGTAAGCATCTGAAGCACTAAAGGTGAAAACATATTAGTTTCTGCTGCAGCTTGACTTAATTTTTCACCATTTTCGATTTTGGTTTGCATAACTAAAATGCGTTCTTTTGCGTATAAATTACCCACTGCACCAGCTAATAAACGGATGCCTTTATCTAATGAAATTCCCGCTCTAAATACAATCGCTAATGTTCTCGCAAACCGTGACAACAAAATTTTCTCTAAAATAGGGCCCACTATAGGCAATTTAAGTTGATATCGATGCCATGCTAATTTTCCATTCATCGTAGACAGATAACTTCGAATAAATAAAACAATAGCGACAAACGCGATTAACAACATCAACCAGTGATTCACCATAAAATTTGAAAAGCCGATCAGTAATTTTGTGATCAACGGAAGCTGTGTATGAAAACTACTGTATAATTTTGCGAAGTTGGGAACCACGAAAATATTCACAATAAAAATAGCTGCGGTAATTGCAATGACAACCATCATGGGATAACGAATCGCACTTTTAATACGCCGAATGGTATCGGCTTCCAATTGTAAATAACTCGCGATTTGCAAAAACGAATCATCCAAATGTCCTGACTCTTCACCTACCGAAACCAATTCCATAAACAGCGGTGAAAAAATATTGGGGTAGTGGCGTAAACAAACAGCCAAACTCTGACCCGCTAACAACCCTTTTTCAATACCTCGTAAAGTATCAGCGAACAATCGATTCCTCGATATTTCAGCCAGACGACGAATTGAAATCACAATCGAGATTCCTGCTCGCGTTAATGTATACATTTGTCGACAAAAAATAATTAATTCTTGTAATTTTACTTTTTTTGATTCTATGCGTAATGTCAGTAGCGCTTTTAAAAAATTTTTCTGCTCAGCCGGATAAATATCAATCAGGGTAATACCCTTTTCCATTAACTGAACAATCGCATTATCGATTGACGTACTTTCCAAGCTTCCTTCAACAAGCTGTCTGTCAGCAACACGGCCTCGATAATTAAATATAGGCATTTTTACTCCGGCGTCTCAAGTAAACTACTTAGGGTAGCGGTTACGCGAAGCACTTCATCTACTGTTGTCACACCCTCTTCCGCCAATTTCATCGCACTATCTAATAACGTTGCATAACCCGTATTTTTTGCGGCTCTTGCAAACCCGGCCAAATCATTAGCCGTTAATGTATCTGCAATTTGATCATTAACTTCGATTAATTCGAAAATAGGCACACGCCCCTTATAGCCGGTCGAAAAACAATGTTTACAACCCGTCCCATGCTTAAACTTTACTTTTGAAAATCTGTCTCCCAGCATTTTCTTTAGCCATGCTTTTTCAGACGCATTCGGCTCAAAATCTTCGATGCATAACTCACAAATTCGACGTAAAAGACGTTGTGACATGACCGCACGTAAACCCGCAGCAACAACATAGGTTTCATTTTCCATTTCCATCAATCGTGTCACACTGCTGATGGCGTCATTCGTGTGCATCGTCGCCAACACAAAGTGTCCCGTCATAGCCGCATTTAATGCAATACTTGCGGTTTCACTGTCACGTACCTCACCAATCATGATGACGTCTGGATCTTGTCGTAAGGCTGAACGTAAAACCCCCGCAAACGTTAATCCAATTTGTGGATTTACTTGCACCTGATTAATACGAGGTAATCGATACTCGACAGGATCTTCTACCGTAATAATTTTAGACTCCGAATCATTAAGCGCACTTAACATCGCGTACAACGTTGAAGTCTTTCCACTTCCTGTGGGTCCTGTAATTAAAATCATGCCATACGGTAATTTTAATAATCGCTGCATTGCAGTCAAAATTGTTGGTTCGATGCCTAACTGTTCTAAATTTAAACTAATGCTGGATTTGTCCAATATCCGCATAACAACAGATTCACCATATTGCACAGGCATTGTCGATAAACGAATATCAATATCTTTTCCGTGAATATCAATACTAAAACGTCCGTCTTGCGGTAAACGTCTTTCTGCAATTTTTAATCCACCCATTAATTTCAATCGCAATGAAAGTGCTGGTGCAATTGCTTTTTCTGAAATTGTTTTTTCATGCAACACGCCGTCAATACGTTGACGAATTCGTAAAATGGATTCATCTGGCTCAATGTGAATATCTGATGCACGCATTTGAATCGCATCTCGAAAAATTGATTGAAGTAATTTCGTGACGGGAGCTTCGTACGCTTCTTCTAAATTGGCTGATTGAGCGATGTCTGATTTGGAGGATTCCCCCACTTCTTCTGAAAGTTCTTTCGCAAAGGTCGAAATTTCTTCTGCATGACGATAAACAGAATCAACGCTAGATAACCAATCAGATTCTCGAATCAGAGCAAGCTTTAAAGGACGTTTTAATAAACGAGATAACTCGTCCATTGCAATAATGTCTTGCGGATCGACCATTCCGACTAAAAAACCATCATCGTTTTCTTCTAAAAGTATAACTTGAGAACGACGCGTAAAAGACTCAGACAAGCGATGCACCAAATCGGGATTTAATTCAAAATGTTTTAAATCAACAAACGGTACATTTAACTGCTGCGATAAAAATTTTAATAAGGTTTCTTCATCAACAAATCCCATTTCAACAAGCAAATGGCTGAGTTTCCCACCCTCTGCTTGTTGTTTAGACATAACTTTTTTCAGCTGGTCTGCTGTAATGACATGATGACTAATTAATAATTCACCTAATCGGGGTTTTTGGATCATTGAGGATTGCCTATTTTTTTCGAAACAAATGTTTGTAAGACCGGAGATAATGTTGATGTTTCAACCGCTTTTTGATAAGACTCGATTGCAGCATTTTTTTGCCCAAGCCCCTCAAAACACATGCCTAATCCAACCCACCAGACACCATTGGATGGATTAAGCTGTAATAATTGATGATATATACCAATGGCAGATTTAAAATCACCCGTCTGACGATAAGATTCCGCCAATAAACTATAATAAGTTGCGTTACCCGAAAAATTAGGCTGAGATGTCACTCCTTTTAATGTCGTTAGAGCCTGTTGCGCTTCATTTTGTTGAAGCAATAAATTTGCTAGCAACACTCGACCATCTAAATAAACAGGATGTTGCGAAACAACCATTTGCAACATACCAATCGCGCCCTGCGTATTACCTTGATTAATTAAATCAACCGCTTCGTCATAATTTTCCGCAGCCAACTGACTATCTGTTAGAGGCACAGGCGTTTTTATCAACGGCTGAACAATGCCCGGCGAAGTATTTTGCGTACTCGTACCAGAAGTCACATACGGAAGAGTGGCTCCTAAACCTACATCAACAATTAAATTATTTTCTTTATATCGCAATCCTTGCACATCTGTTTGCGGAGACAACGTTAGGGTAATCAACAACTGATTGTCAGCTGTTACATTAAATACCACATTTTGAATAGCCGTTCCTTGCGTATCTAACGGCGGAATAGATGAAATATCTGAATTAATATTATCAATCGCTAATGTAATAGTTTGATGAGTGGCATCAGTCTGCACAACATAAAAAGGCTTTTGCGACAACCGCAAGATAAGTTGTGTATGACCGACATCACCCATTAATGCTGCAGATTGAACCACAATTGGTTCAAGTGCGAGTGATGATTGGGAAGATCCAGCCTGATGAGCAAATGTATATTTTTGAGGCAAAAAAACAATTTTCTTCGCATCGGGGTTAGCATTATTCTGCTCGGCAGAAAATGGATATTCCCATACAGCATTCAATGCATACGATATATTTGTTTTGAAGAAATTTATCACCGTCATAAGATTCATGAGCGACTGCGAAACAGACGATGCAGGAACAACACGTTCTATTATAATAGGACGAATAATATGTAAATAACGATGCGGAAATAATCCGCTTTGCATTTGATCACGCATCGTCAAATATGGCGGCGTAAACATCAATTTTCTGAGCGAAACTTTTTGCGATTCAATTAAAAACAATTCATCAGGAGGTTTATTTGCATGTGTAGAAATAATTTTCGCTTGATGGTGAGGCCACAATAAATTCAGAATTTGTGTTTTTATATCAACCAATTTTTCACTCAAATGCAAAAATGTTGGTAAATGATGATGAATCAACGCAGTAGCATTTTGTATCAATACTCTGGCATTAGGCCATAATAAATGTAAGCCTTCACTCTTGGCATCGGGAAATAATTGAGAGAAAGTCAAAATGGGCTTATCGAGTGTAATGATTTGCTCAGAAAGTAACAAATCGTGTTTGACAGTTAAAACTGAAAGGCTATGTGGCCAAAATTTAATTAAGCTTTTTCGATCAAACGACTGCCGGATAATCTGTTTAAAGAAAGCTGTATTTTCTAAATCACCTACCCATGGTGGATTATTTAATATAGGCGGCGTAATAATTTGCACATGTGACGACGCGCTATTCGGGCCAACAAACACAGTAGCGGGTTGAGCACGCAGATAAAGCCCTGCCCCAAAAATGACACTGAGTATTGCTAATAAAAACCCAATGCGAATGGAATAGGTCAATCGTTTACCTCACCTTCGTTGC
>JANRJR010000020.1:0-16132 GCA_033763845.1 Gammaproteobacteria bacterium
TTTTCTGCATAAGGCCGCAACTCTTTCTTTATTTGTCTCATCTGTACGCCAACTCTTTGTGTATCTGAATCTTCAGCTCCTGTATGAGGACAATTTTTATATATATAATATGCACGTGAAACCAATGGCTCTGCTGTGTCAATTTCACCTTTTGAAAAGTAAAGCAGGCCAAGTCTAAATAACGATAGACCGACTAAATAATGTGTTTCTCCATAACAATGGTGATTAATCTGATAGGCTCGTTCATAAATTTCTTTTAGTTGCCCGAAATCGCCATCAATTGAATGAAGAGCTGCACCCCATTGATGCAAAAGTACTGCAATATTCGCATGCATTGGACCATAGCTTTCTTCTGCAGCAGAAACAGCGCGTTGCAATGTGCTAATTTTTTCAGGCAATTGTCCCAATGTTTCATAGAGTTCACTTAAATCATAAAGCGTATCTGAAACAATAGTTGATTTTTTTATCTGAAGCTTCTCAAGAACACGAAGAATATTTTCGAGAAATTCGACTTTTTCAAGCATTACCTCAGTTTTATCTTCAAAATCTTCACCCTGAAAATCACAATTCACAACGCCCAATTTTTTAATTGTCTTTAGCAGTTGTTCTAACTGCTCCGACAATTGCGCACCTCGAATTTTTTCCGCATTGCTTTCAATACTTTCTAATAATTTTCCCCAATGTCTCGGCAAAGCGTGCAGGCTACCTTGATTTCGACACACATCTAACTCAGTCTTCAATTTACCGAAAACAACACAACTTTCATACAGTTCACCGAATTCAGCAAAATACCTTACTTTTTCTTCTATGCTTAATCGCTGCAACACAATTTCACGCACCACATCATGCATATTAAAATGATAACTTTCATCAATAGACAACAACGAATATTGAAAAAGTAAACCCGCCGCTGTGCCACACCCATTTGAATCAAATAACATACCCGCTGACTTTTGACTTTTTACTAGAGCACAAAATACTAATAATCTAAAAGCGTGAGGATTTTTTTGTTCAATGGCTTTAATCGCCAAATCAAATGTTTTATACGCGGGAATATGTTTTGCTAAAACTGGCATGGCTTCTGAACGATACATTTCATCCGGCATAGCTTTTAATAAAGCCAAATATTCACCAATTCCTATATTTTGCATCTGAATATAAGCAACTGCCTGTGCCAACGCCAACGGCAAATAACCTACTGCTTCACACAAATCATCAATATCTTTTACAGTATGAAGCAATTTTTCGCCTAATACTCTCAACACATATCTTCTAGCATCGTCTTCTGAAAAAACAGGAATCGCAATATTTTGTGGCCATTTTGGATCTTGAGTTCGAGACGTAATTAAAACAGCATTTCCAGTAAGAGGTACAAATGGTTTAACGACTTCATAGTTTGGTGCATCATCAAAAATTAATAAATTACCGGGATTTTCCTCAAAATAACGTTTTACCGCTTCTACATCTGGCGTAATTCTGAGATGGTTTGCCAATTGCATAAAAGCCGCATGTATCTGTTCCGCACTCTCTGCACGTATCCACACAACAAATCGATAGTTAGCTAAATGTTCATATGCAAAATAAATCGCTACGGATGTTTTTCCAACCCCCCCCATTCCATCACATGCTGTTACCGCAACAGGTGCAACTTTTGCAAAAGGTTCATAGGCTAATTGTTTTTCGAGCGTTTTTAATAGTTCTTCTCGACCCGTAAATAAGGGATTATTTACAGGTAATCCCCAAGGTTGTAATCGTTGACCGGGTTTAAAAATTGTCGGCGCGCTCTCTTGTTTTACAACCTCCAAATCTTCTTCATCGGGGCTCGCGGTTATTGTTGCCATCCCTTGTGAAGGATTAATCATTTCAACCAATATTACAGGTATATCGAATTTATATTGCCCATAAGCACGTAAATATCGAGGAATATTCGATCGATTTTTATTAATAGCTTCCACGGCTTCAGAAATACTTCGCGGATTACATCCTGCAAATTGCACTAAGGCTTGTGTACTTTGCATCAACTGTATTTCTGCCGGACTACTCTCTCGCACTGCATTTTCTATAAAACCTTTATACATTTCATCTTCATAAATTTTTGGCTCATAATAACCTCTTTCTATTCCGACTTTTGCATTATTTAGGTAAAACTGCACGCGGACCGGATAATATATGCTTTCATTCCAAATATTGCTTTTAACGTACTGTAACGCTTCTGCTTCTGTAAACGCAGGAATATTTATACAAACGCCATATAAAATAGTTTCATGCGTTGTAATTAGTACCGCTGTATTTTCTAAATCTAAAATGCTCAGCAATGAGACTAAACGTTGTGAGCAATTGGTTAAACCATCTAATACCACCAAACTATTTGCGGGAATAGGTGGTAATTCTTTTACCGTATCATCGAACCAATATATTTTATGGTAGCACCCCCTCCCTGCCGTTGAATGACACAAAGTAATCGCCAATTCCGTTTTTCCAGTTCCGGCATCACCTGTTAATGCCACTACAGGATGAGACAATAATTCATTTTCAATTTTTTCTAAAAAATTCGTTCGTTTTAATCGTTTTTCAGCTGGTGGCAAATGCGGCACATTTTCAAAAACAACAACTTGTTCTTTTTTTAAAGCCTCATCAAACCACGATTCAAATTCTAAGAAACCATCACCATATAAGCGTGGCACCAGTTTCATCAAACCACCTAAATAACCCTCTACACAAAATGGAACTTCGGCAATTGACGCCAATCCTTTATCCTCTATATATTTTTGATAATTTAACAATATGGGAATAACTTTACGTTGCTTCACAAAATTAGGTTGATATTTAAGGGCTCGGATCATTTCGTGACGCTGACGAAAGCCAGGGTTTTCATGATCATGCAGCAGCGATCGCATATTTGGTGTACTCACCACGATCACATGATCAGATTCGTGTATTTTCTGAGAAAATTCATTTAAAGTACATGCATAGTTACCTTGTGCTTCATCTAAAAACACACAAAATCCCAACGAGGAAAGATGAGAGGCAAACCGTCGAAGAAACAATTGTATCCAAACTTCTTCACTTTGATTACGAACAGAAAGTGCATAACTAATTACAATACGCTTTGACACTAATTTTCTTTCAAGAGACCGATGCCACACTTCACGCAATAATCCTTGAAACAAGGGATTGGCATCTAAATACACTTGCTCTGCCACTAATTTTGCTTCGCGCACCTCGTTATTTTGACGTGTAACAATCGTTCCTTCTTGCAGCTCATGATAGGTCGTTTCAGCCGCAGTTATTCTTGCGCGCTTAAGTAATACTTCACCATTATTGAGCAATGCTGCATATTCTTCTGTCTTTTCAGAAGGCATATAATTTTGTAAAACACGGAGGTGTGAAACAATTAAGATTAAAGCGGATGAATCTTCACTGTGATTGCTTAATGCCTGCAACACCTGAACCAGTGATTTAAGTGCAGCAGGAATATTTTCGAGTAATTCAACTAAAAATAATTTTACATTGAGTAAATACGCTTCAACATCTTCTGGTAATAAAGCAACAGCGTTTTCTTCTTTCTGAACACGTTCTTCTTCTCTCATCTGTTCTTCAATTTGTGCAACAGCCATATTACCCAAACAAGCTTCATGCTGTTCCATCTGACCTAAATACTTATATGTTCCTGCAAGACTTTCCCAAGCCTTAGCAAGAGGATTTTCGTCAACATATTCTTTAAACCTATTTAGGGCAGCATCTCGTTCCGCAAGATTACCCAGCTGATCATAGGCTTCAACCATATATTGATGCGCTGACGCCAATGTGCGAAACAACGAACGAGGAAGCAATGATTGCAATGCAATACAAGATTGAAAATTTTCAATCGCTTGCAAATATTGACCATGCCCAAATAAAAACAAACCATAATTAAGGTGTTTCAAACATTTTTCTGATGATTCAGTGACATACATTAATGCCATCTGAAAATGTCGATTCGCTTCGTCAATATTTCCTCGCGCCTCATACAATTCAATCATTTTATCGTGAATGCCACTTAATTCATGCGCATACACAAAATATTCAGCGTTCATTTTATCAATGACAATCTCTAACAGGGCTAGAAGCTGTAAAACGTCTTGAACGGGTCGGACACTACCTGCAAGTGTGTCCCACATTCGATAGGCACGAAAACATAAATCACACGCGACCTTACATTCATCCTGTCCTACATAGACTTTCGCGAGAAAAAATAACTTTTTTGCTATGCTTGAACGTGCTTTATTAACTCCATAGAATTGCTCATCTCGCTTTAATGCAAACTCAGCTATTTCACGTGCTTTTTCTAAATCTCGTATGGAATAATAAACTTCTCCTAAAAACATCAACGCATCATCGACAAAGAGGCTATCTTCATATCGTTTTCGCCTAAATATCTTCATCATATCTTGAAGATACTTAATTTGATGAGGGGCATCTCCTACATTATCTTTTTGCGCGAAATGCCCCACAAGCCCCTCACCTTCACGGATAAAGGCATCCAAATCATTTTTTTCTGGGCGCCTAACAAAAGTCTCTCGGTTTTTTAATATTTCACGAAACATTCGAAGATAAGCCAGTGTTACATTAACATCTGCAGAATGTTTGTGACGGGCGCATGCCGAATAAACAACTTCTATGATTAACCACTGCGCTAATCCATAAGCCATAAAAGTATTTACGCGCGTAAAATAATCCTCTGCAGGGTTTTTGTAATTTCTCTCGCCGGAAAAATCTTTATAGCTATCGACAACATTTTCTTGACTCATACTCAATGCTTTTGCGTATGCTTCATCTGCTGCAGTTTGCTGTTCACGCCGAATATTTTCTTGAAGCTGAAGCGCCTTCGCCTTATTTTTTTCATTTTTCTCACCTGATATACAAACACTGATACACCCTAAAGCCCGTTCATATTCTTTTTTTTCTTCGAAAAAATACTCCGCGAAATTATAATTCACTGCAGGATGTGACGGACATACACGATAAGCTTCCATCAAATGTTTTAGCCTACCTGCTTGATCCTTTGCTTCTTTGCATTTTCTCGACTTGCGAACATGAAATTCAGCAAGGCCACGCGAGACAACCGGATCCTGAACATTAATACAACAAACACCACTCAGCGTCTCACGGGTTGTAATTAATCGATCGACATCTACCAAAGGCTGCAATAAATCTGACAATCTTTCTGCACACTGACTAAAATTATTTAATACGACTAAACTTCCTTGCGGAATAAACGGTAATTTTTGTACTTCATTCTCAAACCAATATATTTTTTGATACCGTTTTTTTGCATGCTGTGAATGACAAAATGCAACAGCCATCTCCGTTTTTACGGCATCTTCTCCACACAATGCAACAACAGATTCTGACTGTAATTTTTTTTCAAGATCACAAAGTAAATCTTTAGGTTGATGAAGTTCAGAAACTTGTAACCCAGGAATACCGTCAAAGACAACTACACCATTACTTCTCAATATACTATTAAACCATAATTCAAATTCTGAAACATTTTGAGCGCATACCCTTGGCAGTAGTTTCCTCAATCCGCCAATATACCCTTCTTCGCAGAAAGATATAGCAGGGATGGATGCAAACATCTGGTCTTCAATGTGCATTTGATAATTCAGTAAACCGGGGATTATTTTATTTCTTACAGAAGGGGAAGCATGACCTTTTAAAGATTGAATAATCCGATATCTTTCTTGATAAGCTCCGCTCTGCGGATTAGCCAATTTTTTCGGCATTGTACGTGAACTAATTAACAACACATGATCACATACGTTTAATTTATCCATGAATTTCGCTAACGAATATCCTGGACCACCATGCGTTTCATCTAAATAAGACTGAATTCCCATAAAAACTAAATGCTCAGCCAATTGCTTCAAAAAGGGTTGGGTCCATGACTCTTTATCTTCATCACCAATAGGCCACGCATAACTAATAAATATTTTTCTTGAAACCTGTTTTTTTTCAATCGCGCGACACCATGTCGCTACTAATGCTGACTTAAATTCTGGCATATGATGAAGACGACTTTGCTCTTCATTTAGTTTTTGTTCACGCAACAAATCATCTTCATTAGGACTTTCAGAAGGAGTGATTTCATCATAGAAAGATTGACGCTGAACAATAAACGCTAGTCCTTGCTGGATTAAAGCGTTAAATGGTTTTTTACCAATGACACGATCGTAAGCTACCTTACCTTCAATAAAGCGAATAAAATGACGGATTGCCCTCAGATGAGAAATAATGGACTCTATATTAGGCGAATCGTCACACACTTTAATTAACGCTTCAGCAACGGGAACAAGTGTTTTAAAATGGGGGATAATGAATTCCACTAAAAAAGATTTTACTGAGCCTAAAAATTCTGCAGAATTTGAAGTATGCTCTTTCATAAACTTCCCTCATCAAAAATATATGTAAGATAGGATCTTTTTTTGAAGCCCACCACAAAAGCTCTACTATTTTTTTTGCGGGAGTGACGGCGATTTTTTTTCAGTCCCACTTAGTTCATCAGCATGGACCCCTCTTTCATTTGCCCATATATTTATACTCGGCGCACGAAAGCAACTTTCGAGGTGAACATGTGCGAAATCTACTATTCTATTAATCACCAGATTATGCTGTGTTATAGCATAAGTCTTAAATGCAGCGTAATACTTTTCTGCGTCTTTCTTCTCATTTAACGATACACAGCAATAAACTACATAGTAGAGCGCGAGCGCCCGGGATGATATTTTTAAAACTTTATTCTCGCTAATTTCTTTCTGTAACCGTTTTTCCACTCGGACAATTTCTGTTTCATCATAACTGTGCCAACTATTATCTTCAGCTTGAGAGAGTACTTGACGAAACTGCTTAAGTGCTCTGATTATTTCTCCTTTTCGACATAAAAATACTCCATACTCGCAGCGAGCTGAAGGCGAAGGAAAGCACATCAATAACTGAAAAATCTTTTCAGCACCCTCAATATTTCCGCGAATATCTTCTGTGCATGCTTGATTGATTATCATTGGCCGAAGTTCTAAGAGCACCGCTTCCGAATTTTTGGTATAAGAATGTTCAGGACCAATAGAGGGATGTAACAAAAAAACAGCGCGGGCTTTAATCGCATATTCAAAAGATTTTTCCCAATCTTTTTTTACGCCATAACCAATCGCAATTTCTAATTGCGTAATACCCAAGGAAGGATGCCCCACCGGATATAAGCGCTCTTCCTCCTCATAAACACGCTGGAGTAACTCAATCTGACCATCAACATCCTCTCTTTTGAGACAGTAGACTGCAGCTAAGCTTTTTTGTGTTATCACTTTATATCGCCTGATTTCATTATTATTCAGCTCGAGGCCATCAATAATTCTCAGGGCTTCGTTTAGAAGTCTAATTTTATCATCAGGTCGACCACACGCACCGTACAAATTAGCTAAATTAATCAGCTGGGGAATTACATCTTTATAAAAAATACCTGAAACAGAACGAAAAAAACCCAGCGCTTCTTCTAAATATTGAATTTGGCGATCAACTTTCTTCAAATTTCCCCACACCACCCCCAAGTTGCCTTTAATAATAAAAACTTCAGGATGGTTTTCGCCGCATATTGATTGAGCCATTAGCAGTGCTTCTTCTAAACACTCGCGTTGCTCGTCAAATTTTTGTAAATGACTGCAGGCATTACTAAAATCAACTAATGTAATAACCACTTCGCGATGCGGTCCTCTATAAAATGCTCTCTTAGCGCGAAGCGCATCCTTTGCATATTTATATTTTTTAGTGTCTTCTCCAAGTTCACCACAAAGATTCGCCAATCGATTAAATGCTTTTGATATATTGGGGTGACCTATCCCACACTCGCGCTCTAATTGATCAATCAAGTTTTCTAACTGCTCTATCAGTATTGATTTTTCTGAGACTGAAGCAGTTCTTCGTTGTATTTCAATAATGTTCAACAACATTAGCACTCGGCTAAATGAAAGGTTACGTTCTAGAAGATTTGCGTCTAAAGCCTTCTGATAATATTCCAATGCATTCGCATCCTTGTCATTACGTGCGGCATAACAATTTCCTAAACAAGTTAATACACCTTCCATCTCTGGATGTTTATCCGTTTTATAAATAGTTTTAAGTATTTCATACGCTTCAAGAAGTGTAGTTTCACTGTCTGGAAAATTTAATAACGAACCCCAATGATACAAACAAAAAGCATAATCTCTAGAAAGCTCAGGAGAAAATGATTTACAAAAATCAACTAATTTTTTCCATACAAGCGTTGCACGCGGAATATCCCCACTGTCTTCGTAACCTTTCGCTAATCTCAATAACAGTTTTTTTAAAACATTATTGACATTGGCTTTATTTTTTTCAATCCTCGAAAAAATTTTTTCAATATGGGGCAACAAAAACCTTTCCTTCTCAACATGCTCGACTCCATGTTGATTTTCATCATAGGGAAAATTTTTAAGAAGCACATCACACGCAAAATCAATATAACCTCTTTGCGCAACTGAACTTAGTTGTAATCGTACAATTTTTTGGACCATTTGATGCACATCAAAGCAATAATTGGGAGCAAATGTAATCAACGCATATTGACTTAAAATACTCAGGGCAAACTTAATTTCTTCGCCCTCACCCAACATATCAAATATAAATCCTGGAATAGTATTCGGATGCAAAAACCCACAACAGGTAATTAATTTTTTTGCTAGCGCACTTCTTTTAGCTATAGCTTCCATTGCCAATGTAAATGTCACGAGCACTGAGCTATGCTCATCCAAAAATGGCATTGCTTTATCATTTAAAAGAGATATAGGATTTTTTAGATATAACTGAAGGTATTCTGAAATAGTGACGCCTTGTGATTCAATATAGGCAACCGCCTGAGCAAGTGCTAAAGGTAAGCCATATACTGCCCGACCTAATTCATCAATAATTTCATTATTCTGTCGAGAATGTTCTCCTAACGCAAGCGATACATATTCTCGTACTTCAGACTCATCAAACGCTTTTAATGGTTCAACATGAGGCCATTGACCATCCTCCGTGCGAGAGGTAATGAGCACAGAATTTCCTCTTTCAGGAATGAATTCTTTAACCGTATCGAAATCCGTAGCGCCATCAAAAATCAATAAATTCCCTGGTTTTTGGAGAAAATAATTTTTAACTACACGAATAACCTCCTGAGAAGAAGTGTTCACAGGCAAAATTCCCAAAAATACAGCAACTTCACGAAATCGCCTCTCTATTTCGGCTCTACTCGACGAGGGAACCCATATAATAAAACGATAGTGTGCTTGCCTCGAATGTGCATATTCGATAGCTAATTGTGTCTTCCCAATACCACCCATGCCTCCGCAGGCAACGATAGTCACTGGCTTCAAATGACCCAATGCATCAGCACATAATTGCTCTTCTAATTTGAGCAAAAGACTCTTTCTTCCAGCAAAATTATAGTTTCGAAAAGGAACACCAAACAATCCTAGAGACTCACTGGGCTTAAATAATAAACGATTTCTCGGAATGGCTTGAACTTCATTAATTTCGTGGTCGTCTTCTTGTAGGCGACTCAAGAGAACATGCAATATTTCTATTCGTTGTATATCACAACTATTTTCTGTTTTAGATTTTAACTTAAGATAGCGAGGTATATTTAATTTATCCCGGTTTATTTCTGCTATAACATCCATTAACTTACCAGGATTTCTACCAACCCATTTAATTAATGCTTGAATATCTTCTTTATTGTGAACAGAACTATTCCACAGGTTTTTTTTAACATATTGCTCTGCTTGTTCTTGATTAAAATCATCAACAGTTACTCGTGGAGCATTATTAAATTTATCTTCCGGTGCAGTAATTAAAACATCAACACCGCTCAGATTTTTCAACACGCTCTTAATGATAGTTAAATCTTCCATATCATTCAGTACTACCAAACTGTGTGCAGGAATACTTGATAAAGCTAACTGCCCCTTTTCTGACCAATAAATTTTTTGATAGCGTTTTTTTCCAAAGTCATGACAATACGCTATCGCTTCTGTTGATTTTCCTGTTCTTTCACCACCACTCAAAAAAACGATCCTACGATTTCTTAAGTTTGCATCGATTTGGCCTTGGATCGTCGATCGTAAAATATAATGCTGTGGTAAACGAGGCACGCTTTCCAACAATTGAAGCTGTTCTTTTTTTAACTGCGCATCAAACCATGTTTCAAACGCTAATTTACTATCCCCAAATAATCTCGGTAATAATTTACAAAATGAGCCCAAATATCCATCTGCGCACATCGGCACTTCGGCTAATGACGCAAACATCGGAGCACAATAATTTTGATAATTTAATAATACGGGAATCACAACACGCTCTCTGAAACTTTTATCTTGTTTCTCCAGATGTTCAATAATTTTTCTTTTTTCCTGGTTTACTCCACTTTCCTGACGCTTTAATTTTTCTTGCATCGTGCGCGAGCTAATTAACAAAACATGATCGCACTTTTTTAACTTGCTCATGAATTCATCTAACGGAAAACCCGCGCCGCCTTGAATATCATCTAAATATATTTGAAAACCTGCTGAAACTAAGTGATAAGCTAATCTTTCAACAAACGCTTTTGTCCACGCTTCTTCATGAATATTTCCTACGGGCCAAGCATAACTGATAAATATCGTCTTGGATTCAAACCCTCTTTCTAATGCATATAACCATATTGAATGTAATAAATTATGAAATAACGGATTATCATCTAAATGAAGCTGCTCTTGCTCCAGCTTTCTCTCTCGAACAGGATCATCTTGTCTTTTTACTATCGTAGCCTTTGTTGGAAATTTAATTTCTCCTCCCCAACAAAAAGGCGTGGGCGCCAAAATTCTTTCACTTTCATCAATTAATCGATCTAATTCATTTGAATATACTGCTCGCAAATAAAGCGATTTTCCTTCTTTGACTTTTATATAATGACGAATAGCTCGAAGATGCGAAATAAGACATTCCACAGCAACTGGTTCATTATCATGATTTTTATCACAATGATGTATTAACAATTCAACGATAGAATCTAATGCAGGAAATTTTTCACGGGATTTATACTCAGACAAAAATGATTTTGCTTTCAACAGAAAAGAACGGTGTGACAACTCTTCCATACTAACTCCTTTTCAAGAAAAAAATCGCTGAACGATTCTTTCTTTTCTCTTCTTAAAAAAAAATCATTATCTTTAAAAACTAAGCCTATAAGGAGATGAACTATGCAAGACAAAAATGAACTTTTCAACCTTCTTGTTGAAGCACTTTCAGCTCTACTAGGTTATACTGCTAAAACCGGCGCAACACAAAATGGACACACAAAAATTGCACCACTAGACCCAATTACCCCCCAAGCAAGTGTAAAATTTATTTCTTAAGCAACCGAAAATTTCCACTCGAAAAATCAGGGGATGAATGCTGAAGACGTTTCAAGTAAACCTCAAGCTCTTCAAGCACTCGACTCTCAATATGCTCACACGCCTGCTTTGCACTCATTTCTTTCAGAATGGAAAAACAACTGACATGAGCCTCAGAAAGTGCTGACAAACTGGCTCGAATTAAATCTGGACGGTTATAGTCTTTGATTTTTTTAACCAGGGTATCTAAAGCATAATTTGAACTAAAGTGAATACGCTCTAGTACTCTTAAGCATATGCTTTTAACAGTTTGGGTATGCAATTCACCTAGCGTACGAAGTCCCTCAATCGCTTCATAACGAAAATTAGCACCCTCTGCAGCTAACCATTCATGAAACTGCTTAAAAACCGCTTTAAGGCATTCAGGCATTTCGTTTCGAATATGTTCTAAATTTTTAGTCGCATCTGCCTTAACCAAATCCTCGAAACTATTCATGTTTTTAATAAAAAACCGACATACTGCTTTTGGGTCATTTTTTTCTCGCAACCACTTCAAAGCGCCCAGATAATATTGATAATTGAGATTACTTTCAGGCGCAGAACGATAAGGAAGCATACCCTCTAAAAAAAGCTGATTTAAATCACCATAAAAACGTGGAAATACAAACCAATCCAATGTAATTTTTTTGATACGCAATTGCGCACGGTAACCCGGTACTTTTTTACCAACTATCATTCTTAGCACTACATCAAAAACATCATTGACATTCTCGGGTGTTTTCGCAGAAGAAACTATACACGGGATATTTAATTTTTCAGCTATGGCTCTAAATTTTACAACCGCCTCATGCCGACTAATGTCAGACTTCAATCCCACCATTAATACTGGAATATCCGGAAATGCAGTTTCATATAGGATTCTTTGATAAGTTTCTTCATATCCCTGCGGACGCGTCAAGTCTACCATCAATAAAATAGCGTTCGTGTCACGCAAATAAATACGTGTGAACGTATCTTTTGGACGTGTTCCTGCTAAATCAAAGATTTGCAAATTACAAGGGATTTTTTCTAACATGACCGTTTTTTTTAAAAAATCTACGCCTATACTGGCTTTAAAACTTTCACTGTAAATATTATGCGCAAATCGTTTTGCAAACGCAGTTTTTCCACACGCCACTTCCCCCATCAACGCAACCCTAAGAATCATTTCATCTTCCGAATCATCATGAGGTATCGCTTGTTTTGCGGGATTTATACACACGACATCAACTTCACATTTATTATTATAAGGTAACAATAAATGCAATTTTTCACGACATATCTCTGCCATCTGACGAACCGATTCATAATCTCTCACATCACTTGAAAGCGTCAGGACGACATCCTCATTGTCTTGCTCTAATAAAACATCAACCGCACAAAAATTTAAGCGTACAGGCGTCGTTTTTACACTAGCCACTTGAAAACGAGGAGTTACAGGCACTACCGTATTTCGATGCTTAAAAAACAAATTAGATGAGATAGACGTAAATACTTTTTGAGGTAATTCAGGGTACGCCATTTTAAATATCAGAGATAACACATCTTTGGGTATTCGCTTAAAAGCTAACATTTCTAGAAAATCTTCTCTAGGATCTAAATAGGCTTTAATCAATAAAGCCAAATTTTTATAGCGATAAAAACGATTTTCAGCTGTAAGCGAAACAATCTGCGTGGATTTAACACATAGACAACGACCACAGCGACAGCTGAAATCATCATGTGTGCTGGTAATAACTTTATTACCAAGAAAGGCACTGTTATACAATGTTACCAGTTCCACCGTTCGCTTTTTGGGATCAGGCATAAAACCAAAAGCTTTCAGCCTCAGATTTTCTGGAATTAATCCGATCAAGCTACTGAGGGCTTCTTTGCACTCAATGCTTCCAGCAATATCCAATGAAAACAGTCCTGTATTTTTACTTAACGCAAACAATAAGGTTGAAGTACCTATCGAGGTATACCTATTTTTTCTTATTATTAATTCATGCAGCGTGTGATTTATGTGCAAAACTTGAGTCAATGCGACTAATCCAGCATCAGTCATTTGTGTGTTACTTAAATCTAAATATTCAAGGGTTTTATTGTGGCGAAGAAAATTTGCTGCTAACTCTGCTCCTTCATCCAAAAAGGGATTTTGGCTCAAGTTTATTTTTTTCAGTGCTTTATTTATCTCAAGCACCTCGAGTATTTTTACTAACCATTCTCGCGCGGGTCGACTAAAATTTCCGGCTAGACTTAATGACCTCAGCGATTCGATCTTTTCTATACCGCCTAAAAATACATCCATTGCAGCAAAACTGAAAGCACAAAAAGAAACATCCAAAGTAGACAACTGAGGATTGTTTGATAGACCTTTTAATAGATATGCCACACCGAATTCGGATAATCGATTTCGCGAAATATCCAACGTTGTTAAGGATATGCGTGGGAGTACACCAGAAAGCACTCTCGACAATTCACTCATTCCAACTTGTCCGTTGGAGATAGATATTTTTTGTATTTGTCGACTTTTTTGTAACAATCGTTTTACTTCATGAACAGCGTCACCTGCAAGATAATTTCCGGACACATTGAGTTCTCGCAGTATTACATTTTGAGAAACCGCCTCAATTATTTCTGCTACATTTTTACTACTTAAACGACAATCACTGAAATCCAATGACAACAAGGTAGGATGAGATTCAAATACGTCTTTGAAACTCTCACAGGACTTAAGCGAGAAATGAACATGCATAACAAACTTAAGACGCTTAAGCGCACAGATTCTTAATGCGATACCTAGATTAACTAAATCTGCTTCAGTTATATTACCCTTAAAGACTAATATTAAATTAACCAACTGCTTATTGTTACGCAAAAAATCACACATCGGTTTAATATAAGCCGAATTTACTGTCACCGTCAGAGAATATAACTTTAGATTAACAAAATTCGACAATACACTCAGCATGCTGATAATATTCTTTGTTTCTGTACTCCCCTGCCCTAACTCATCTATTAGCTTGCTCAATATTACCTGACCCAATGGACTTTTTTCTAACTGCAATACATAAGCTCTAGCATGCTTTTGTATTGTGACTACACCACTTTTCATATGCATGAGATGGAAATTCAATAATGCTAAATAGCACTCCTGCTGTTCCAAATAATTACTGACACGACAATATAAATTTAATCTTGGCTCAAACGAAAAAGAAATCGATTGGACTTTGGGAGAATTATTAAGCACTTTTTCGTTTAGCTTTCTATAAAAATCTGGATTTTGAAGAACCTCAGGCATTACGTTTTTACAAGTAACGCGATATTTATAAACTGGAATTTCTTTATGGATCATATCAAGAATCATTTTGAATATAGGCGTTACAAACATACCTTTGTTGACAAAACACTCTACGTAAGGAACGCCCAAAACTTCTGCAAATGCTTCAATCATTTCTTGGCGGGGTAATTTACTCGATTCGGAACGAATTCCCACAACAATCAATGGGATTTCAGGAAACCAAAGATGACTGATAATTTTCTGAAAAACTTCTTTTATAGAGGCCAAACTGTCGCCTGTTTTAGTTGTGGCATTGACAGTCAATACAATAGCATCGACGCTATTTAGATACTCTAACTCTTTATCCCATGCAAAATTGGACGTATTAATTTTTCTTATCTCAACAGGTATTTTGTGATTATTTTTGTGAATTTTATCTTTAACTGTTTGTGCAAAGAGATTTTCTTTTAAGCGGGTTCCAGAAAAATTTTCTTTAACATAATGTTCAAGCAAACAAGGTTTATTTCCAGCATAAGCCCCAACAACACCTATTTTTATTGACCCACTCACACGCGGTTCTGATTCTATTTTTTCAAAATCTACTTCAGGAACACCATCAACTTTTACGAGTGAAACACCCCATTCATGCTGGCAGTGTTCAATAACACATCTTGCGATGGCTAACTGTCCAGGGTTTACGCGCAATTCCAATACACAATTTGAGTCTTGGGCCGTAACTGAAAGCCCTATGCCATGTGTTGCTAGCTCAGGAAGAGCTTCAGATGAGGTGTCCATCGATAACGCCTATTGAGTTATGACTGTAGATACCCTATCAAATAAGCGGGTGTAAATTTACCGTACGATTAACGGTTTCATTGAACAAACCCCGACATATTTGCTATCGTGGCGACTCTTTCAAACAAGGCCCTAACAATGAACATCCTTTTCGATTTTGATGGAACACTGATAAATAGCCACACCAAAGCCATTGAACTCTACAATCAGTCCGCTGATAATTTTAACATTCGAAAAATTCAGCCTGATGAAATTGAAACCTTGAAAAACCTGAACTCAAAAGATCTTGTCAAATATTTAGGCATCCCGTTTTACAAAGTACCTCAAATACTGTTGCAGGTCAGAAAATTGCTCAAAAATGAGATGCTTTCTCTAGAACCCATCCCAAACATTCAAGAAATTATCAAACAATTACATACCGCTAATTTCCACATGGGTATCTTAACGTCAAATTCATTAGAAAATGTTCACTCGTGGCTTAGACACCATGACATGGAACAATATTTTTCATTTGTTCATGCAGAATCCAGTTATTTTGGCAAAGGTCGTTTAATTAAAAAATTACTGAAAAAACATTACATTCCCTCTTCACACGCCTGGTATGTTGGCGATGAAACACGAGACATTGAAG
>JANRJR010000021.1:0-12911 GCA_033763845.1 Gammaproteobacteria bacterium
ACATTTTTGAAACTTCAAAATGATTCAACGAAATATTTTGCGCAGGTTTTTCTGCACCGTACATAATTGCAGGAATACGGTTCTCACGACGCAGGCGGCGGCTCGCTCCTCTCCCTGCTGACTCGCGGATTTCCGCATTTAATTCAAATTTAATAGCCATTGGTATTCTCCAAGTTTAAAGATTAATAAAAGCCAGCTCCCGCGACCAGGAGCTGGCTCAACAAAAGGCGGCCATTCTAGCATGGCCAGACGTGTTAGTCAGCGACTCTGACGGCTAAAACATCACATTCAGCATGATGAAGTACGCCATTGGCTGTCGACCCCAAGAGCAGCTGCAAACCATGGCGCCCATGACTGCCCACAACGATCAAATCAGATTCATTTTCCTTGGCTTTATGGAGAATGACGGCTCGAGGAGACCCTGCCTCTAAATGCTGTTGGGTCGGGGGAATATGGAATTTTTGGCCCAATTTGGCCATCTCTTTCTTAGCATCATCCATTAACTGGGATTCAACATCCAACACAGCAGAATACGCCTCAGCGACTCCATAGGCATTGATATGTTCAACAGCGTGGACCAAACTGACGGTCCCGCCATTGGCTTTAGCGATTTCAATCGCGCGCTCAATGATGTCTCGATCAGAATTAGGATGTAAATCAACGGCGACAAGTACGTGTTTATATAGCGTCATGGTAGAAAACTCCCTCTTTTACAGTAGCCTTAATAAGTCATTCATTAGCGCCTGAATCATCAGGACGGTTAACAGAATAATCCCTAATCTCAATAATAACATTTGTAATGCCACTGATAAGGACTTTCCTCGAAATAATTCTACGGCGAGATAAACCAATGGGCCCCACCAATGATCTCAGTGAAACCACACCGGTTAACATTTTGCTAATGAAAAGCAGGGGCTGAACGATACCTATGACAAATACGAGGTAATACGCTAGAAATGCAAAAATTAAATACGGGGCCGGCCAAAATAATACACGCGCGTTTAAATTTGGCTACGCTTTCAAACACAAATCCTTTTTGGATTTGGATAAAACCACCCAGGGGTGAAATGACAAACCGTTCAACGGGAACAGAAAAGAACTTGGCCACAATATAGTGGCCAAACTCATGAAGCCCAACCAGCAACAACAGTGAAACACAAACAACCAAAACAAACCAAATTATTGAAAACATTTATCTTTTAACATTTGGGCAAATTCATCTTCGCTATACGTGTAGTGCCAAAAATCCAAATAAATTTCTTTAGGAATCATCAGTACTTTTGAAGCATTTTCTGCAACGATAGTGGCGTTACGAATGTCACCACGAATCACACCTACATTTCCCAACGGAATAAACGCATGAGCATGAAACGGTTCATATCCACCTAACGGATAACCGACCAAACCTTCTGCCAACGGGACGTAAACAAAACTTCCTAAGGTACCGGCTTGAATTAACATCTCACCCGCCTTAAGCATTGAACATTTCACATGATTAAATGCTTTCTGGGGTAACATCGCCGAAATTTTGTGGCCGGATTGTGAAATACGCTCAAGCATTTCTTTTTGCGTTTTGAGATCCCAATTTAATTCATCTGCCATTAAATAACGATTACGCTCAGCCTCTGAGGTATTTTGCAATGAAGGCACGACACGCACAATTTCTTTTAATTTTGGATTTAAAATAATTAACTGATCTTTTACACGCTCGGCAAAAACATCATTATCATCAGTATTTTCTAAGAAAATATACGCAGGCTTCCATCGTTTCGTATAATCCCCTGTTGCATTATCTTGCCCTGCTGGTGGTCGTGAAAAACTACCAATCATATCGGTTTGCACTTCGTTAATAGCAATCGCTGCATTAAAAATCGCTTTATCTAATATTTTATCACCATCAAAACTACCGCGATAAAAAGAAATGCGTAAATCACCCGCATGCGTAAATTCTGTTCCTGACAAATTCGCCTCGCCTGCTAATAACGTATCCCTACTTTCCATTAGCAATAATTTGCTGCCCGCATTAATAGCATAAATGGCATTAGCCGTTTGGTGATCTAGAAAAATTTGAAACCCACCGGTTGCTCGCAATCGCTCACCACGTTGTCGGCAGGCATTAGCGCATCGCAATGTACGCAACGTATCCAGCACATCATCGACTAATTCACGCACCTCATGATTTTCAGAAATTAACCACGCAAACGAATCCCGCTTAAAATCCTCATAAAATAATTTTAAGTTCGGGACATTTTCAACCATGCTCTGCAATGCACGACGCAATTCTCCGGGATGATTTAACGTATCTGTGGATACTGACTCTTTTTGATGCGCACCGGATAATGCTAACATTTCTCGCAGTACTAAATGCGGCGGTTGCGTAATCGCTTTCTTAAATGCTAATTGTGTAATGCGCCACGCGACATTTCCGCTATTTTCTTCCCACAGTAACGCAATTTGTTTATCAAAAAAATCGTTGTACATCATTTGTGCGGAAAGTACGGCGTGATTATCATTTTCCACAGTTTTTACATCAACCATGCCAACATCGTGCGCATACGATAACATCGCGCCGTAACCTTTCATGAAACCTAATCGTGACGGCAGACGTTTAGTAAAATAAACACCATTTAATTCATCTAACAACGACAATAAACGCACAGTAATATCACGGACATGAACGACACCATGATCCGTTGAGAATGCGATGTGTTTAAAAGGATGGGAAAGAAAAACCGGATCACTCACAATATTGCTTAACTGCGCATTTACATTAATTTTTTCATAATATTTTTCTTCAATGTTACGACGCACAGTGGGAGAAAAATATTTATCGACAGTGTTTAATTCCGTTGCATGGCTTTCCATAAGTTCTCCTTTTATCCATTCCTCAGAAATGCCAAAAGCCTCTCCCCGAATGGGGAAGAGGCTTTTAGATTAACTATTTGCTTAGATACCTGACGAAGCGGCTGCTCGCGCATTTGCTCCATTGGTTGCAGAACCGTCTGAATATCCAACAGGCGGTCTGTCAATTCCAGGTAAGCTACCTTGATCCGTTGCAGAAGGTGTTCTACCTGTAATGGTAATACTAAAGAAAATACGTGGAGCAAAATTACCGTAAGCTGAAACACGTTTCGTTAATGGTAATGTATAAACGACAGAACCATACATATACGGATTAAGATTTACACGTACACCCGCACCGGTTGACGCTGCACTCAGTGACTGTTGAATACCCGTCACAGAAATAGGCAGAATATTCCACACTTTACCGATATCGTAGAACGCATAGTATTGTGCAGATGCTAAGAAACGAAAATCAGGGTAAGTGTTGTAACGTAGCTCTGCTTTCGCTGCAATACCTCTGTCACCGGTTAATTCACCTGGATCATAGGCTTGTCCGTACTGCGCACCACCGAACGTAAATTGTTCAGATGACAATAATGGCTGATTGGTGTACTGACCAATGCCTGCAGCTAAGAACGAAATATTCTGCGTAATGCCTTGTAAACGCGACAAGGTTCCGTTGAATTTCGTGTATTGCGGATCACCTTGTACACGAGATAGCGGCGGATTTGGCGGAGGAACTACTGCACGTGGGCTTGCGCCTAACACATTTAAACCGTGAGAAATTTGACCACTGATTTGATCCGAACCTGCCCAACTGTCTTGTAAATAATAATCCATCCCAAAACGAGCAGAACGAACATGATCTTCATACACTGTTACAGGCGGAATAAATGCATTGAAATCCGTTTGGCTGTTTAAGTAATCAAACGAAATATTGGTATAGAGATTTTGTCGGCGTGAACGAATCACTGGAATTCGAACCGTACCTACAACTTCTTTACTCCAACCATTTACTTGTTGCGGTGTTAACAAAAACCCTGGCGTTGTTTTACTGTAGCTTGCCGACAGATTAAATGTTGCGCCCGTAGCACCAATAGGCTGTAAGTCAAATGCATTTACGTATTGCGAATTTTTGTTACTGCTGGTCAAGGCTTGAACACCTAATTGATCACCCGATTGAATTAACGAATTTACTGTCGCACCGGCTGAAAATTGGTTTTGGCCTAAGTAACGCGTGCCACGATTATCCACGGTAAAAAATCCACTCGCCTTTGAAAAATCAGGTGCGAATGACAATTCGGTTGACCCTAAGGGTGCACGAGGATTTAATGGCGGTTGTAAAACCACTTTCACTTGGTTCATACCAGGAATATCGTTAGCCAATAATGCATAACGCTCTAATGTTTTAATATTCAACGGCTTAGACTGTGCAATTTTCTGACCATACTTATTGACTAACGGGCCAGAACCTTGAACATAGCCAACTTGATTAACAGCACCAACATAACCTTCAATAATTTGAATATTAACAACGCCACTCTTAATGGTTTGAGCAGGGATCACTGCACGTGACAACACATAACCATTAGAACGATATTTCAGGGTAATTTCGTGTGAAACACTTTCTAAATCAGCCAACGAAATTTGATGTCCAATATAATTTTGAAATAACGGTGCAAGTTGTTGATAGCTATAAACCGTATTACCCGTTAAATTAATTCCCTTCAGGAAAAATTTAACTTTTTCCGCACCAGGAGTAGCCTGAAATTTTGTTTGCGTACTCGGTGTTGCAACACCACCTGATGTAGTAGGTGCCACAGGTTCATGCTGCATTTGTTGACCAACACGAGCAACATCAGCTGTTGACGGCACGACCTGTGCCATTACGATTCCCGGAACTCCGACTGCGACTAACAACGACACTGCTTGATAAAGCTTTTTCATCCTCATCTCCGTTTCCTTTTGTTGCTGACGTTTGCGAATAGTACTGAATAATGCCCGACATTAATGCTTTGGCAATTTCTTCTTGATAATTTTCTGACTTTAAGCGTGATTCTTCTTCGGGGTTTGATAAAAAACCCGTCTCAACTAATATAGACGGAATATCAGGTGACTTTAATACCATAAAAGGCGCCTGTTCGACAACCCCATGATGCAAAGCTGTAATTTCACCTAATTGTTTTATCACTGCACGACCTAATTGCAGACTCGCACCGATCGTAGCGGTTTGCGACAAATCAATCAACACTGATCGTAATTGCGTATCTTGTTCGGAAACACCATTTAGATCAATGCCACCCAATTCAGAATAATTTTCTTTTTTCGCTAACCACAATGCCGCTTCACTGGATGCACCATGTAACGATAATGCAAAAACCGATGCACCCTCTGCCCTTGAATCTTTATACGCATCTGCATGAATTGCCACAAATACATCGCCTTTTTGTTTTCGCGCGATCATTAATCGTTGACGCAACCCAACATAATAATCACCTTTACGCGTTAACACGGCTTTCATATTCGGTTGTAAATTCACTAATTTTTGTAAATCCTTCGCAATTGCTAACGTAATATTTTTTTCAAATACACGACTGGGACCAATCGTTCCAGGATCTTTTCCGCCATGCCCTGCATCGATGATTACTGTAAAAATATGTTGCTTTGTATATGGCTCAAGCATTTTCGCCGGCTTGGGTAATTTAATAATTAGTTGAAAATTCGTTCCTTCCGTCACACTACTCTGTATAGGAATGGATTTTTTCAAATCAAATACCACACGCAAATTAACGCCCTGCTGAATACCGTGGCGGAAATCGACAATAGGTGTTTGAGAAAAATTGGGCTGGTTAGTAATGGCATAATGCGCCCCTTGAAAATCGATCACCAATCGTTCCGGTGATTGCAACGCAAACAATTTATATTGAACGGGTTTATCAAACGACATCGTAATTTCTTGGGGATCAGCAGATAATTTTGTTAACGCTGCGCTACTATCTGCCCACGCACAAACTGAACACAAATATAAGCTAAAAAATATTAACCCTTTTACTAAGCTCATATTTTCTTTAAAGCCTCTAGAATATTTTGACCCGTTGTGGTGTGTGAAGTAAATTTTATTTGTCGATTTTCGCCGTGAAAGCTTAATGCGCAGGTAATATCAGGTGATGGCAATTTCGCTAATGCTTTTTCAGGCCATTCAATTACTATAATAGTTTTTTGATCAAGATAATCACGCAAATTTAAATGCTCTATTTCATGGGGATCTTTTAAACGATAGAGATCCATATGAACAACAGTCATGGGCGGACAGTCATAGGTTTCTACTAAAGTATACGTTGGACTCTTAACCTTGCCTGCATAACCCATGGCTGACAAAAATCCCCGAACCAATGTCGTTTTGCCCGCACCCAATTCGCCTTGCAGGAAAATAATGCACGCCTTATCATCAACACACGTTGCCAATTGTTGGCCAAACTTAAGTTGCTGAGCCTCACCATGAATATCAAACATCACGTCTCGCATACCTTTCTCGATTGGGATACTGCACAATTAGGAGTTTCAACGGCCAAGATTACGTCAATTACGCCGGAGATTCTAGCAGAAGCAAAGCAAGCTGGAATTAGATTAGTTTATTTTCAAACGCTGGAATCTGACATTCCCTCTATCAAATTAGCCAGAGAGTTAGGCGGAATCTTAGTCGACAATAAAATTACCTATTTAATGTCTCTTAAAGATCTTTCACTTCCTAGCGTTCCAGACGTCAAAGCTTATTCTGATAAAACACCCTCCGATGAATTAATACAACTGGCTTATGAGAGCGGCTTATATTCTCGTTTTCGCGCAGACCCTAATCTAACGGACCAGCAATTTAAAGCTATTTATAAAACTTGGATAACCAATTCGGTAAATCATTCTGTTGCTGATGATGTCCTTGTCATTTCTGAAAATAATAAATTATTGGGGATGGTTACGGTGGGTGATAAAAATCGCCGAGGTGATATTGGATTACTTGCAGTAGCAGAATCTGCACGCGGAAAAAATATTGGCACGCGATTAGTAAAAGCGGCGCAAAATTATTTTATTCAGAAAAATTATTCGCATTCTCAAGTGGTTACACAACAGACGAATATTCCGGCGTGTAAGTTATATGAAAAATGTGGATATCATGTTGAGAAAACGGAGTGTTTTTTTCATTTTTGGGTTTAACCCTGCACCGCTAACGTCCCTGACCGCCCCTCTATTGTTCCTTGAATAAAATTGTTTATTGGAATGCGGTCTCGATGCTTCAAAAATTCTTGCGCAATATCATCCATTTTTTTAAACACAACATTTTTTTCTTTCAGCGCAATTAAAAATTTTTTAAACCACTCTAATTTAGCCATGCCTTCAATTTCAGAATGCATGGTAAAAATATTCGGTAACTCAGGATTTAATAAATTAATGTAATAATCAATTAATTTTTCTTCGGGATATTCAGGCCGGCCCAGCAATTCATCCAACGTCGGCAATGTCGTAGGAATTTGAATGGTTTTGTACACATGTCCGCGCACTTGCGGATAAAACGGATAAATACCGCGCGAATCAGATGCATACAATAAATTAGCATGATCATACGCGGCTAAACTATTAGCATTAGCTTGCCACCCTGCAGCACCTGCCGTTAAAGGTTTTTCCTGAAAGACTTTTTCAAATTCATCACAGGCTTTTTTAAATTCGGCGAAAACTTTTTCGCGCGAAATTTTATGAACATTGTCTTGCCAATAAATATGATCATAACAATGAATGCCGACTTCGTGACCCAATGATTTTGTCTTGCGCATAATATCCGCATGGCGTTTTCCAATGTGCGGACCCGGCCATAACACGCCATTTAGCAAAGTCTTAAAGCCATACATGTTTACCACATTACTGCGCATGACTTTTTTAAGAAAACCAGGACGAAAAATGCGCTTCAATGCTCGACCCGTATTATCAGGACCAAGAGAAAACAAAAAAGTCGCGGGAATATTTAATTCTGAAAATAAATTTAATAAATTAACGACACCGATTTTTGTTCCACGCTCGGTATCAACATCGATTTTAAGCGAAAAAACCGTCATTCGGCTTCACGCACATCTTGAACAATAAATTTCGGACGTGAACGACTGTTTTGATGAATACGTCCGATGTATTCCCCCATAATGCCTAATCCCATCAATACAATGCCTACCAAAAAATATAAAATCGCAAATAACGTGAACAACCCATCTGCTTCGGGACCTACAATAATCCGCCGAATAAACATATAAATCACAAACAAAAAACTACCCACGGAAACTAACATGCCAACCAACGTAAACAATTGTAGTGGCAGCAAAGAAAAACCTGTCATTAAATCAAAATTCAGTCGCAATAATTTGTATAAATTATATTTGGACTGCCCTGCTTCACGATCGCTATGATTCACTTCGACTTCAGTTGGATTTGCCGAAAGTGTATAGGCCAACGCAGGAATAAACGCAGAACGCTCATACGATTGCACCATTAAATCAACCACTTTTCGTGTGTAGGCCCTTAACATGCAACCTTGATCGGTCATCTTAATGCCCGTCAGTAAGTAGCGAATCTTGTTGTTTAATTTTGATGCCCATTTCCTAAAATTAGAATCTTGTCTATCCAAACGAATTCCGCCAACAGAATCATGGCCTTTCTCAATCACTGCTAATAATTTAGGAATTTCTTCAGGCGGATTTTGTAAATCCGCATCTAATGTCACCACCACTTCACCACGCGAATATTCAAATCCTGCCATCACCGCCATATGCTGACCAAAATTACCATTAAAGTGGACAACGCGAATTTCTTTTTCATGTTTTTCTTGCAAGAGATTTAACATTTCGTAGGATTTATCACGACTACCGTCGTTTACGAAAATAATTTCATAAGGACGCTTTAAACTTTCACACACTTTTAATAAGCGCGTAGAAAGATTTTTGAGATTATCCTGTTCGTTATAAACAGGAATCACTACACTAAGATAAATCGCTGGTTTCGATTTCATTCAATACACCATTTTCTAAAATCAAGGTTCGTTGCATACGTTGCGCTAATTTAGGATCGTGCGTCACAACTACAAAACTGGTTCCTAGCGCTGAGTTTAACTCTAACATTAATTCATAGACCGTATTGGCGGTTTTTTGATCTAAATTTCCGGTTGGCTCATCGGCCAGCACACAAACCGGATCGGTCACTAACGCTCTTGCTAATGCTGTACGCTGACGTTCACCGCCAGATAATTCGCCTAATTTATGGCTCACCCGCTTAGCGAGTCCCACGCGCGTTAATAAATGGTTGGCTTTTTCTTTTGCATCATCTGGATGAAGGTTGCGTAATAGCAATGGAATACAGACGTTCTCCAGCACGGTAAATTCTGGCAGTAAGTGATGAAATTGATACACAAAGCCTAAATATTGATTTCGCACACGACTTCGCTCGGCATCACTTAAATCTGACATGGATTTTCCAGCGATATAAATCTTTCCCGCTGTTGGCGTGTCCAATCCGCCCAATAGATGTAATAACGTACTTTTCCCCGATCCCGATTTTCCAATAATGGCAATACGCTCTGCGGGTCTTACGGCCAAATTCACGCGTGATAATACTTCAACATTTAAGGCACCATCATTAAACGTTTTGCCTAAATGCTCTGCCTGCAATACACAGGCGGGTAATATTTTTTTATTCATAACGCAACGCCTCAGCCGGCTGTGTTTTTGCTGCACGCCATGCGGGATATAGCGTCGCTAATAAACATAAACTAAAAGCGACAATACACACGCGAATCACATCAGACCACAATAATTTAGACGGCAAATAATTCACGTAATACACATCAGACGCAATTAATTGCACATGAAAAACATGTTGGATCATGCTGACAATTCCCGTCACATGCATCGCCAATAACACGCCCAATATTAATCCAGATAATGTCCCGACTATTCCGACAACCATACCCTGCACCATAAATATAGATAAAATAGTTCGAGGCGTTGCGCCGAGTGTCCGCAAAATCGCAATATCTGCTTTTTTATCTGTGACAACCATGACTAATGTTGAGACTAAATTAAATGCCGCGACTGCAATAATTAAAATTAACATTAAAAACATCATGGTTTTTTCTAATTTAACCGCCTGGAAAAAAGCTCCGTAATCTTGCGTCCAATCACTGATCACATAATTTGAACTCAACTGAGATTGCAATCCTAATGCAATCGATGGCGCAGCATAAAAATCTTTTAATTTTAATTGAATACCTGTCACGCCCTTTCCTAATAAAAATAATTTTTGCGCGTCAGTAAGATCAATATAGGCAAGACTGGTGTCATAACCAAAACCATTGCCGACGTGAAAGACTCCAACAATTTTAAATGCTTTAAACCGTGGCATAACTCCGACAGGCGTAAACGTTGCACTCGGCACAACAACCGTTAAGCTATCCCCAACATTAACGCCTAGATTTTGTGCTAATTTTTGACCAATGACGATACCAAATCGTCCGGCTTTTAAATCATCCAACGATCCTTGGACCATTTTAGTGGGTAACTCTGAAACGCTGGATTGCTCGCCCGGGATAATTCCAAACATTTCGACCGGCGTCGTTTGACCTTCGGCACTTAATAATGCGTTCCCTTGCACAAATGCCGCAGCACCAGTGACACCCGAATATTTTTCCAAACCCGATTCTAAAGATCGCCAATCCGCCACATTGCCATTCACGGCACGCACAGTGACTTGTTGAGCCATCGCAAAAAAATGATTTTGAATCGCTTCGTCAAATCCGTTCATAACGGACAGGACGGTTATTAACACCGCAACACCCAGCGCAATCCCAATCATCGACGTTAATGAAATAAACGAGATGAAATGATTTCGCCGTTTCGCACGGGTATAACGCAAGCCAATATAAAGTGAGAGGGGTCTGAACATAGACTGCGGATGTTACACTGAATTCCCCCCCGGTAAAAGCTCGACATCGGCGTAAACCATAGGGTATAAATAGCTATGCGTATATTACTGATTGAAGACGACAAATCTTTGGGCTCTCTGATCCAAAAAGCACTGACCAAAAATGGGGACGCAGTGGATTGGATTAAAGATGGCGAAGCAGCGCTTCTTGCCTTAACCAACCCCTCTAATCAATTTGATGTAGTTATTTTAGATTTAGGTTTACCGAAAATTGACGGCATCGATGTATTACAAAAAGCCCGTAAAAGTGGTGTCCGCACTCCAGTCATGATTTTAACTGCACGCGATACCGTTGATGATCGCGTCAAAGGTCTCGACAGTGGCAGCGATGATTATCTCACCAAACCGTTTGACTTAGATGAATTAAGCGCTCGACTCCGCGCACTTCAGCGTCGCGCAACCGCACGCACGGAAAACAATATTATTTTTGGCAACATCGAATTAAATCCGGTCACGCACACTATCATGATGGATAAAAAAATTGTCAACATTCCCCGACGTGAATTTGCATTAATGCAAAAATTATTGGAAAACATCGGCCACGTAGTCACACGAGAAACATTAGCTCAAACGTTATATGGCTGGAATGAAGAAATCGACAGCAACACTTTAGAAGTTCACATTCACAATCTGCGCAATAAATTTGGCAAAGATATATTTAAAACCATTCGCGGCGTAGGCTATATGATTGAAAAAACAGAAAATAACTCATGAGCGTATTCACCCGCAGTTTCTCTATCCGTAATTTCTTATTAATTTATATCTTATGCATTACCGCATTGGTCGCATCACTCAGTGCATTAGGGGATTACTTTTTAAATCAATCTGACGTTCAAAAACACATGGACGGCGTATTAGAACAAATGGGGCTTTCTTTTCATGCGGTATTAGCCAGCAATTCTACAGAACCCAAAACCAGTCGCAGTTTGCAAAATAAATACTTCAACAGAACGAAATATGACTTTCAAGTTTGGTCCAACAACAACGCTCTGATGTTGTACTCGCCTAGCACCACTAATATTGATTTTAACATTGCGCCTGTTGGATTAAGTGATCTTACTATTAATAATGAAATATGGCGTATTTTTAAAGTCACGGATTCCGAAACCCAGTGGAATTATATTGTTGCTGAAAAATACAATGCGCGAAACAGATTATTATGGCGCATCGGACGAAATAATTTTTATATTTTATTGCTCGCACTTCCCTTCTCCGGCATTTTAATCTGGCTCATTGTGGGATACGGTTTTAGAAGCGTGACGCGCATCAGTAGTGAAGTCAGCAATCGCGCACACACGTATTTAAAACCCGTTGAGCTAGAATCCGTTCCACTCGAAATTAAACCGCTTATTATTGAACTGAATGATTTATTTATTCGCTTACATGAAGCCTTCGAGCGCGAAAAACGATTTGCGGGTGATGCCGCACACGAATTACGCACACCACTTGCCGCTTTAAAAACACAAGCTCAAATTGTTTTGAAAACATCCGACGAAAAAGAACGTCATACGTTGTTAGAAAATCTTATTTTAGCCGTCGACAGAATTACACACATTGTTCAACAGTTATTAATACTAAGTCGACTAGTACCAGAAGCCGCGAGCATTTATGACATCGTCGAAGTTGATTTACCTAAAATTGCAGCCGAAGTCATCGCACAATTGGTACCGATGGCGTTAGAAAAAGATATCGAAATAGCATTAGATTCTCCCGACAGCGTTAAACTCAGGGCTAATTTAACAGGCTTAAGTATTTTAATTCGTAACTTAGTGGATAATGCCATTCGCTATACGCCTGAACATGGACAAGTCACGGTCGAAATTTCTGATATTTCTTCACATGTCATTTTAAAAGTGATTGATAGTGGCCCAGGAATTCCAGAAGAATTACGTTCACGCGTCTTTGAACGATTTTATCGCATGATTGGAAACAGTGCTGCTGGCAGCGGATTAGGACTTGCGATTGTTCAACAAATTTCTGAGCTACATCAAGCTGACATAAAATTAACTACGCCCACTAATGGAAAAGGACTACAGATAGAAATATGGCTACCCAAA
>JANRJR010000022.1:0-33584 GCA_033763845.1 Gammaproteobacteria bacterium
CTCAGATGATATTGTTTCAATGACCGGAGAAAAACCAGCAGAAAAGCGAACATTAAAATTAAGAATGTCGTCGACGTCGACGAAATAAATATTATCTCAGAATATTTTCAAGGATATAAATTCAACCAACGCTGCCACAATAGCTGATGCCGGCAGCGTTAATACCCACGCCCACACTATTTGACTCGCTACGCCCCAACGTACGGCTGAAAATCTTTCAAGTGATCCTACACCTACAATACTTCCGGCAACAATATGTGTTGTCGAAACCGGAATACCTAATATAGTAGCCAGAAATAATGTCAATGCAGTACCGGTTTCTGCACAACAGCCACCAACCGGTTTTATTTTTGTGATTTTCATACCCATCGTACGAACTATTCTATAACCACCAAATAATGTCCCAAATGCCATCGTCGCATAACAACTGAAAATTACCCAATGCGGGACATAAAAATCACCCGTCATTAATCCGGATGAAAATAATAAAACCGCAATAATTCCCATGGATTTTTGACCGTCGTTACCCCCGTGACCTAAACTTAATAGCGCCGAGGACATTAACTGCAAAAATCGAAAGCCACGATTTAATTTACTCGGAGAATAATAAAAAAATATCCGGGCAATCAAAAACATCATCAACATGCCCAAAACCATTCCTAGCAACGGCGAAAGAAATATTGAGGCAACCACTTTGATAATACCTGACCATTCTAAATAATGCGTACCTGACTTCATCACCGCTGCACCAATTAATCCACCAATTAACGCATGCGATGAGCTTGACGGAATCGCAAAATACCAGGTAATAATATTCCACAGAATCGCACCCATTAATGCAGACAAAATAAATACCGTATTAATGATAGTCGGCGCAACAATTCCCGTTCCGACCGTATTCGCCACATGCAGTCCAAAAACAAAATAGGCCAGGAAATTAAACACCGCTGACCATAATACAGCTTGATGCGGCTTCAATACTTGAGTAGAAACAATGGTCGCAATTGCATTAGCTGCATCGTTAAAACCATTTAGGAAATTAAATATAAATGCTATACAAATAGTGAAGTAAATTAACAACAGGTGTGATGCCATCAAGCATACTCCAACACAATACCTTCTACGATAAATGCGACTTCTTGACAGCGGTCTGTGATCGACTCCAAAAGATCATAAATCTCTTTGAGTTTAATAATATTTTTCACATCAAGCTCATTTTTTAATAAAGAAGCAACGCCGTCAATTAATAATTGATCTGCCTGGCTTTCATACGCTTTAATTTGATCACAAGCTTTAGTAATAACCGTATTATTTTTAAGATCATGCAAATGGGATATGACTTCTTGAATTAATTCAGCGGATTTTAAACACACCTCCGTCAATGTCACCATCATCACGGGAATCGAATGAACCTCATACTTCACAAATCGTTGGGAGGTTAAATTAATCATATTCACGATGTCATACAGTTTGTCATTCAAACGATGAATATCGTAGCGGTCAAATGGGGTAATAAAAGTCTTGTGTAATAAGGTAAATAATTTTTGGGCATACGCTTCGGCTTCGCGTTTATGCTCCAACACTCGCTCGGCAGAAAGATTCGGAGAGTCTTTTAGGTGCTTAACCTCATCATGAAGGGCGTGAGCAGCTTTGGTCAGGGACATTGCCGCCTGTGTGAACAAAGTAAAAAATTCCTCCTGACGCGGTAAGAAGCCCATCAACATGTGTAGTCCCTCGGACAGTTAAGAATGGAATCGTCGCATTATGCATTAATAAAGAAAAACTTGCCATTTCACCGAAAAACGGTATGATTTTCCCTCTTTTACGTGGGTCGTTAGCTCAGTCGGTAGAGCATCGGACTTTTAATCCGCTGGTCGTGCGTTCGATTCGCACACGACCCACCAATTTAGGAATATGGAGCGTGTCAGAGACACAAAAGAACTGGTTACTCGATATTCTATTGCTCTGCCTAGTGATTGGCAGTCTTTTTACATTTATGTTGGGCAGCCGCCCTTTAAGCGTTCCTGACGAAAGCCGTTACTCTGAAATTCCCCGCGAAATGCTAGTCAGCCACGATTTCATCACGCCTCACATTAATGCCATTAAATACTTCGAAAAACCGCCGCTGTTCTATTGGATGCAAGCCGCTAGCCTAAAGATGTTTGGGATAAATGAATGGTCAGCGCGCTTCATGAACGCCTTGATGGCATTACTGGGATGCTTAGGAACGTATGTTACGGCTCGAAAACTGTACGATAGAAAAACAGGATGGTTTGCGGCAATCACGTTAGCCACTTCATTGCTTTATTTCGTCATGGCGCGAGTCGTCACTCTGGATATGACGGTGAGTGTCTTAGTATGCTTTTCACTGTTTAGTTTTATCTTAGAATCTTACTATTGGGTGTATATCTTTGCTGCCCTCGCAGTTTTAACCAAAGGCTTAATTGGAATTATCTTTCCCGGGGCCATTATATTCTTATGGTTATGCTTTACGGGACGGTGGCGAATCCTCAAAGAATGTAAGTTATTCAAGGGGACGTTATTATTTTTAGCCATCACCCTTCCCTGGCATATTTTGTGTCAATTGAAAAATCCTGAATTTTTGCACTACTATTTTATTACCCAACAATTCAGTCGTTATTTCACGATGAGCGCCGGTCGTTACCAACCCATGTGGTATTACATACCCATTTTATTACTGGGGCTATTTCCATGGACCGGTTATCTCGTGGGCGTGACTCAAACGACAGATAGAAAAAATTCGTCGGATTTATTTAGCCTTATTGCGGCTTCGTTTATTTTTATTTTTTATTCTGTTTCACACTCGAAATTAACGCCGTATATTTTACCGTGCATGCCCTTTCTAGCCATTTTATTTGGAAAATATTTTGCATCAGAAAATAAAAGCAAATTGTCACTACGCTGTGGCGCACTGACCTCGTCCTTTATTTGTATTGGATTAGCCATTGCAGCATACACACAATTAAAACCCGAAGTGTCCATTAATTTTATACAAACAAAATTATGGACAGAAACGGCTATTGTGATCTTAGCGGGCACAGCGATTTTAGTGCCGTTAGTTTTATCACTGCGTAATTTCTTAAATACTTATATTACACAAGTCATTTGCTTTACATTATTTATTGGCAGCTTATGCTCGTTGGCGCCTACCATTTATATGGACTCCATCAAACCACTCGCTGAAAAAATTCAACCATTACGAAAACCCGGCGATATGGTTGCGACCTATCATTATTACTACCAAGATTTGCCGTTTTATTTAAACCAGACGATTTCTATTGTGAACTGGAAAGGCGAATTAGAATTTGGCGAAAAATACACACCACCCAGCGAAGCCCTCATTACCGATGAAACCTTATGGAAAACCTGGACCAGCAAAAGACGTGTATTTTTGTTTGTTCCTGATACTTTCTACTCAAATATTAACCGCTTACCATACGGCTACTATATAATAGCGCAGGATAAACAAGACATGGTTATTACTAACCAGCCTCCGGAGAAATCATGAGCAGCGTCATTTTCCTCGTTATTTTGACAGCAATACTAAATGCTTCTGCACAATTGTTATTAAAAGCAGGCATGAGCCGCATTGGTGAATTTAGTTTTTCTGCACATAATTTTGCCCCTATTGCGCACAAAGTTATTTTATCGCCGTTTATCGTGCTGGGATTGTTAGTGTATGTCACCAGCGTCAGCTTATGGCTATTAGTTTTATCACGCATTCCCGTTGGCATTGCGTATCCCATGGCCAGTCTTGCTTATATTTTCAATGCGTTAGGCGCTTATATTTTGTTTGGTGAAAGTATTAGTTTAATTCAAGCCTTGGGAATTTTTGTCATTATTCTGGGAGTATATTTAATTGCACAACACTAAGTCGGATTTGCCTTTTCTTCCATTCTCTCGCCCAACGATTTCAGATGCTGCGATTGAAGAAGTCGTAGCCTGTATAAAATCGGGATGGATAACCACAGGTCCACGCACACAAAAACTCGAAGAAATGTTGAGTAAATATTTATCCTGTCCGCATATTTTGGCATTAACGTCTGGCACTGCTGCGTTGCATTTATGTTTATTAGGATTAGAGTTAAAACCTGCTGATGAAATTATTGTTCCAGCAATGACCTTTGTGAGCACATTTAACACAATAGAAATATCAGGCGGAAAACCTGTCTTAGTGGACGTTGATTTAAATACATATAATATTGACGCATCAAAAATAGAAAAAGCCATTACAAAAAATACCAAAGCCATTATGCCCGTTCATTTAACTGGATTGGCTGCAAATTTAGATGCAATTTATGACTTAGCTAAAAAATATAATCTCAGGGTAATTGAAGACGCCGCACAAGCAATTGGCACAAAATATAAAAATAAATTAATCGGCAGTTTTGGTGACACCCAAATATTCAGCTTTCATCCGAATAAAAATATGACGACAGGCGAAGGTGGTTGTGTTGCTACACGCGATGAAAAACTCGCGAAATTTATTAAAGTCATGCGTTTTCATGGCATTGATCGCGATGCGTTTAATCGTTTTACAAAAGAAGGCTCACAACATTACGACGTTATCGCACCCGGCTTTAAATACAATATGCTGGATATGCAAGCCGCCTTAGGGATTCATCAATTACCTGAATTAGATAAATTCAATGTCACCAGAAAAAAACTAGCGCAGCGTTATTATGATATTTTACAAGACTGGCCGGAATGGACATTACCGCCGAATCCAAAAGAGGTTGAGGGTCACAGTTGGCATTTATATGCACCGTTGATTAATCCAGAAATAGCTAAAATAACGCGCGATGATTTTATCGAAAAGATGAAGCATGAATTTAATATAGGGATTGGTTTGCATTATGATGCGCCATATCTGTACAGTTATTACCGTCAAAAATATAATTTTTCAGAAAACCAATTTCCGAATGCTAAAACCATAGGCGAGCGCATCATGAGCCTACCATTATTTCCGACTATGACTGACGCAGAGCAAGACAGGGTCATAGAAGCAATGAAAAAAATCTTTGGGAGAAAATAAACATGAAAATTTTAATTTTGGGTGCAAACGGTTTTATCGGCAATAGCCTAGTCGAACATATTCTAGCTAAAACAAATTGGCAAATTACAGGACTGGATCTTCATACCAGTAATCTTACGCCCTATTTAGATAATCCCCGTTTTACATTCAAACAAGCATCCATGTTAGATGAAAAACAATGGGTTGAAGATCAAATCAAAAATACTGATGTTGTATTGCCACTTGTTGCAATCGCAACACCCGCCACATATGTTTCTGATCCCTTAAGAATATTTGAATTAGATTTCGAGGCCAATTTAGCGATCGTAAGATTGTGCGTTAAGCATAAAAAAAGAATTATTTTTCCGTCAACCTCTGAAGTTTATGGCATGTGCCCCGATAAAGAATTTGATGAAGAAACCAGCAATTTAGTTACAGGTCCGATTCACAAAGAGCGCTGGATTTATTCCTGTTCGAAACAAATGATGGACAGAATTATTTATGCGTACGGTTCACGTGGACAATTGGATTACACGTTATTTAGACCCTTCAATTGGATGGGCCCAAAGTTAGATAATGTTTCTAATGCAAAAAAGGGTGGCTCACGAGTCATCACACAATTCTGCGGAAATATTTTACGCGGCGAAGATATTACACTGGTGAATGGCGGCGCACAAAAACGCAGCTTTATTGATATTGATGATGGCATCACTGCCCTTTTAAAAGTTATCGAGAACAAAAATAATTGCGCATCACAGAAAATCTTTAATATTGGCAATCCAGCAAATGATGTGTCGATTCGCGAACTCGCTGAATTATTATTGAAGCTTTTAAAGTCCAACAAAACCAAATTAATAGAAGCCTCTGGGAAAGAATATTTTGGCGAGGGTTATCAAGATGTTCAACATCGTGTGCCATCTATTAAGCGCGCAATGAACGAATTAGATTGGAAACCCGTTATTACATTAGAAGAAGGCTTGAAGAAGATTTTGGATTATCATTTACCTTATAGATAAAAGGTAAAAGGATTTATGAAAAAAGCCATTTTTGCAATCATGATTGGCCAAGATCCTTCTTATCCATTTGTTTATCAATCATTTAAAAAATATGCGGATCGCGTTGACGCCGATTTAATTTGTACGACTACGTTTAACTATGGCCATTTAGGACAATCGCGTGGATTTTCGTTTTGTCGGAGTGCGTGGCTTGAAAAAACACATATCAAAACATTATTGGAAAAATATGACCGGGTTTTGTATCTTGATGCAGATATTTTAATTACACCTAATGCGCCAGATATATTTTCGGTTTATCCGGATACCAATACAATTTATATGCTCAACGAGGGCTTATATTCGGATCGCGAAAAACAAATCAGCCAAATTTCTGCATTATTACCGCTCGAAAATGGCTGGCCACGCAATGAAGAACAAAAACCGTATTATTACAATGGCGGCGTGATGTTAATGTCGAAAGACGCGAATCTATTTAATCATGTCGACATGGATGAGTTTTTAAGTTTACACGGCAAAGTATCGCTCTATGATCAAACTTATTTTAGTTATTTAATCGCAAAGCATAATTTAAAAGCTGAATCGATCGATATAAAATTTAATCGCATGGATATTTTTGGGCATGAGAACTATCGTGAAAAAAGCTATTTTATCCATTATGCCGGTGGTGGATATTGCACCAATTCAAAACTGAGATATCGAACGGTGATAGATGACTATATGAAGCTGTATAACGAACCCTCTTCCGCGTACCAAAAATTTATATTCAAGCTAAGAGCGGATGCGAAATTTTTGTCCCATCAAGTCGTCCGAAATCTAAACAAGCTCGTCAAATAACCTCCACTACCTCACAAGGTATACCCTCAAAAAACCCTACTTTTTTCGGGCAAATCTTGCTGCGGGTGGAAGCTATCAAAAAGCAGAATTAATCGAGCGAGATAAGTTTATTTGTTCTCAAGTCGGGCCTGTTCTTAAAGAAAAGGGTTTGTTATTTGTAGGTCTTGATGTAATTGGCGATTATTTGACCGAAATTAATGTCCCTAGTCCAACATGTTTGCGTGAGATTGATAAATTATTTAATGTAAATACTGCGTCATATCTTTTTGATGAGCCGTAAATTTACCGCCTATTTGTTATTGTATTATTGTCATTCTCAAAATCATTGCGTTTGGGTATGAGCGGAGTATCTTCTGTAGGTGTTTCGCTCATCGTTATTTTTGGACGTTCACCAACAGAGTTTTCTAATAATTCTATTCTATCGATAAATTCTTTTCCTTCGATCGTGTCATTCGGACTTGGGTCCCTGCAAACAAGAACACCAATCAAGCATGCTAATCCGGGTATTCCTAGACAGGTACCCCATAAAACCAGATGGGCAGCAGCCGGTGTTAAACAAGAGAGCGGTGCAAGAGAAACGGGATTGCAACAACTAGCAGCTTCCGCAAGTCCACCAAATGTAGCAGCAATACTAACAGTTGATCCCACTATACACTTGGCTTGTTCTTTATCTAGACGTCCCGTTGTAGAGTGAGGGTCGGTATGACGGCAACAGGTGGTAGAATTATATTGTTCGATATATTTCTGTTGTTTATGTTGAGCTTGAAAGAAAAACGTTGATAAAACATGACTTCTGATTTGATTATCCCATACGCCTTGGGTATCAAGGCCGTGTTGTTGAGCGAGTCTTCTCCAAACGAAGGGATCCACAGCTTTACCCAGAGGTTTGGTTCTACCGAGCGGAATGAGTGTTTTTAATAACAGATTTAAGGGAACGTTATTGTCTTTGATGCCACGCAGTAAAATAAGTCTGAGGACAAGAATTTTGTGCTGAATATTGAGTTTTTTACCAGTTTTTGTTTCTTTCTCTTCTTCCATTGTTACCTCAGCTCTGATTATAACGGACGTATATTATCAAAAAAACCTTAAGAGAAGCTTAAGAAACGCCAATAAAGTAGGATTTTTTAGGGTATCCCTCGCGAGGGGGTGCTTCTTAAAAAATGAGCCTTTCTTAAGCTTTCCTTAAAGTTACTCTAGTATACTATACTGAGCCCTATTAACTTTACATTCTGGAGCTTCGAGTGGCAAACCACTATACTGTTTTGGGGCTTTCTGCCAATGGCCAACGTGAGGATGGAACTCCGTACTCCCAAGACGAGATCAAAAAAGCCCACAAAAAGCAGGCGCTCAAATACCATCCAGATAAAAATCCCGAGGACAAAGAGGATGCCAAAATACAGTTTCAAAAAATACAAGAAGCTTATAAATGTTTATCCGATCCTCAACAACGAAAAACCTATGATGCAACACTGAATGCCGATTCCAAGCATCTTTTTGTGGTTTTCGATAAAAAAGAAATTGACCTTACCCAATCCATCGCCAATGCAAAAATTCCAATACAAACTATCTTAAACACAGCCAAAAAAAATCCTGCGCTGGCGCACGAAATTTTATTGAATACATCAACATTAGATCTTATACCTTTAGTCAAGCAATTTGAATTACTCTTTATCGCGTGTACACAATTCGACCCCACAGAACTCATTAATGACTACCTAGGTAGAGATATAATCTCGGCGGCTGCTTTATTTGTTGAAGATCAAGGTAAAAGCAACGCTGTAGCATTTTGCACTGCATGTTTGCTAAGCAGGAATTATTTCGATATCGCACAAAAATTCTTTAAACCGATTTTAGAAAAACTTCCCAATGAACATTTACTACGTCTTTGCAGCGTCTATCCAGAAGCAGCGATATATTTATTTCAAAACCATCGCACGACACCACTTCGATTGAACGAATTTTATTTTATTCTCAATCATCATCCGAGAGAGCGACAAAAATTAGTTGCGCAAGCCCCTGAATCTTTACAACAACAAGTTAAGCTATTCAAAACACTACAAAGATCCATTGACTGGAATAGTGCTGATTTAACGGTAGACGCTTTACTTCCTTATCAAGAACAGCTTCAAACACTAGGATATCAAGCCCTAAGTTTAAGCGAGAACAAACTTGCTCAAATTAAAATTTTAAAACTATTAATTGGCGAAAATCCCACTGCTTTTTGGCAAACATTAGAACAGCCAGAACAAGACAATTTACAAGCATTAATTATCGCCGATGTTGTTTTCAGCTACGAACAAACAACTAAAGACGGTTATTTTGATAGCAGCCTGATTTTGAGCCACAACGGAAAAGCTTTACTGTTAGATAAACTGCCGTTAGATGCAGCTTTAACTTTATTAGCGCGATTTTTCAAACTTGATCGCTGCAATCCCATAAATATTCCAGATTACATAAAACTTATCCTTTCACCTTTAGCTTCTGTACCCTCTGACAGTGAGTACGACGCTTCATCTGAACCTGTTTTAAAACTCACCTATAATTCTACACATGAACCTGAATTTCTATGCTTACTCAAAGAAGATAACGTTATTGCATTCGTTTGCCTAGCAAAAGAACGTGAACTTTTCCTCGCCACCATTGCATTAGCTGCCTATGGACCATCTTCTTTTAAAAATACTAGGGCACTGCAACGATTAGCTTATTTATATTTTCAGCACAATGTAACACCCATCCCTGAAAGTTTAAAAACACAGTATGAGGCTGTTACTGAACTGCACAAATACATTTCAAAAACAAAAAATGCAGAACCACCCAAAGATGATATCAATAACGACAATAACGCGCCTCAGCGAATTCCAACCATTGAAGAAACAGAATTTTTTCGCTTATTTACACTTAGCGGATTTTTTTATGAACTCTTGCTTATTAAAACGACAAGCATGGACATAAAATTATGCTTGATTGAAAATATTTTCTCAGAACTAAACGAAAAAAATGAAGTACTGGGCGAATCCTTTGAAGCTTTGCAAAACGACGACAATATTACAAAATTTATTGTATCCGTATTAACAGAGGGAACAGATCAACACGTCAGTCGCCTTGTAAATCTCCTTAGCGGCAAAAATGTGCGTTTTGTTAGTAGTTACCTTAATCACACGATGCGCGATTTGCCTCCAATTATTGCGGAAGATGAATACTTTATTAAAATGCTCATTTTAAATCGCTTACTTGCTCACGATTCCGCATTCACAGATAAGGTTATTTCGTACAAAGCGCTAATCGATTTAGACTCGACATTTAAATTCAACAAAGAATTTCTCCTTGTGCTGGTTCAAAAACTTCTTGAAGATTTGGACGATTCCTATCAATTAATTACGATACTAGGCGGCGCTGTAAACGCCTACCGAATTTTCAAATTATTGGGCAAAGCTGGGGAATTTCCCAAAGACAAATTTGATATAGATGCACTTCTTCCTCAAGAAAACGAAGAAGAAAAAGATGATGTGCAAGAAGATGAGAATGTCTATAAAGACCATATAGTTCGCATCGCAAGGAATGCAGGAAGTTTTTTGAAGAAATATCCTAAATACACATTTAAAGCACCATTTGCTTGGCATACGGTCACAATATTAAAGTGGTGTGGAAATAAAATTAACGCTGGTCTTGAACTGCTTAAGATGTATGAACACCTTTACACACATCCCTCTGACGATAACACGTTATCTCTATTAATTGCGCTGCTTAAACGTACGCATATTGACAATAAAACATTAGTGGATCTAGCAATCGTGTTAAAGTTCACACACCACACGTCACTGTGGAAAGCCCTATTGTATTTAATGCACAACACTCAAGAATTTATTATTTTCGAGGATGCACGTAAAACATTACAAGAACCAGGATATACGCTACAAAATGCACATTATGAATTAGAAGCTCAATTTCCTCGCATTGCTGAATTTACCTTGCGCGCCGAGGAAGGAAAAACCTCTCCTGAAGCAGTAGCCATTATGCTAAATACACATGGTGAAAAAATAGTTCCACTGCTTGAGGAATTACAATTGGTCACACAACATCAACGGCATCAAGACTTATTAGAAACGTTTGATAGTATTTCGCAACAACAAGGTAAATTTAAAACACAGGCTGTTGATACCGATAAGATTACTCAAAAGCTTCTTGACGGTTTCAACGCATTAGTTAAAACTTGTCCAGATAATTTTTTATGTAACAGCGTGCCCGCACAAACGCTTTTTGAAGATATCTCAAACGCAATAAAAAAATATGACATAACCTCACCGGTACTCACGGCTTTATACGAAACCTATCCTAAAAACGATAAAAAAAATCTTCTTTTATGGGTAGCCAATGCTACGCGTCGAGATGAACTCAAAGTATTATTAGGGATTAAACTTGTAAACCAGTTTCCAAAAAAATTACTTAATAGCTTGCTGAGCAATGAAACAACGCTTGCAATTATCGCGGATGAGTTCATTGAATCAATTGATGACTTATTACCCCTTCTCGATCACTTAACGCGTTCCAGTCGAGATAAAATTGCCACTTATGTGTTACAAAAATATGGAACGCGGCATCGTCTTATACAAAAATTCCTTTCAGATATTAAAAGCTCTGTAAAGAAATTAACTGTTGCGGATGTTTTTAGCCCCGTCGCTTTTTCACATTCATTATGTGAAGCCTACGCTAAAGAAAGCGATTTAGTTAAAGCAGAGTTTCACTTGATAGCAGCAAAATTAGCGGAACAAAATCCTGTACTTTCTGGTAGTGTAGCAGAGCTTAATGGATGGGCGACATTGCCCTATGAATATAAGCATATTCGCACAGACTTTTCAGAACAATTTAGCCATGCAGAAGATGATGATGCGCGCAGAATATTTGCAGAAGATTATAAAGCTCGCTACATAGCATTATCACAAGACCATCAACGATTAATGCAAGAACAAAAACAAATTTTGGCAACCATTACTCTCCTCAATGAACATGTAACAGATTTAGACACAAAAGAAATAAAAGCGAGCGTGGATCGCGATAAAGAAACCGTCGCTAAATATAAACATCGGATTGCTGCAGTAAGAAACTTAGCGACTGACCTCGAAAATCTTTCTCATAATTACTATAAGACAGATTTCTCTGCAGTTGCACCTGACAACAATCAATTTCACAATACCCTTTCACAAAAGATAAAAGAACATCTGGATGCTAAAGATTCCGTACTCAAAGAACACACCGGTTCTAGACAAGTTGTCTACGATGTATTAGCGGCATTGACCTGGATATTATTACCCTTCTCCATTTACAAAGCCGTTACGCATAAAACATTATTTTATTTCCACGCGGAAAATTCAACAGAAAAATTCCTCTCGGAAAAAATTAAACCACAACTCAGAACAACACTTGCACTTGCTGAATAGTGACACCTACAACCCGTCAAACAAATATCCAGCCGTATTTACGCCAAATAATTTATCTATTTCTCGCAAACACGTCGGGCTGGTGACATTTATTTCAGTAAGATAATCGCCAATTACATCAAGACCTACAAATAACAAACCCTTTTCTTTAAGAACAGGCCCGACCTGAGAACAAATAAACTTATCTCGCTCGGTTAATTCTGCTTTTTGATAACTTCCGCCCGCTGCAAGATTTGCGCGAATTTCACCGGGTTTTGCAAATCGAGATAACGCATATGGCAATGGTTTGCCGTGCATCATGATAATTCGCTTATCGCCATTTTTAATTTCGGGCAAATATTTTTGTGCCATGACACGCACCGTATCATGCTTGGTTGCCGCTTCAATCACCGCAATGACATCTTTATCATCTGCACTGACCAATTGAATTCCCTGCCCACCCATACCATTTAATGGCTTTAAAATAATTTCTTTATGCCTATTTAAAAAATCATGGATTAATTGAGAATTAAATGTTGTGAGTGTCGGCGGACAACATTGCGGAAACCAACTGATGAATAATTTTTCATTACAATCTCTCAATGCCTGAGGATTATTGATAACTTTAACGCACTGCTTTACCGCTAGATCTAACATAATAGTCGTGTATAAATATTCTTGGTCGACCGGCGGATCTTTACGCATAAAAATAAATTTATACTCAACTACAGGAATGTCATTAAAGAATAATTTATCATCTCTTAACACTAAATCTTTTTGCTGAAATTGGCTAACATCGTAGCCTCGTTTTTTCGCTTCAGTTATTAATGCAACTGTACTGTCATGATCTGCCTGAATAAACTCAGGGGCATCCATAATAAACGCTATTTTTGATGACATTTCACACCCTGTATTTCGCGAGCTGAAGCGAGCAATGCTAAACGCGCAATAACGTTATAATTATAATTAGACACACAAAATGACTCGAATTGCATACCCGGCGCATTTAAATTTTCATCCGGTTTTTTATCTTTATGTACGCGGTAAAATCCACCCACCACTTTATCACCAATCATATACATAACAGGCTCAGCGGTTGCATCATGTTCACCGCGTTTTTCAACGGTATACACGCCTTCTTGAATAATGACACGATTAATTTTTTGTGCGCCTTTGGTTGAGCTCATTTTTGTGCGCTGTTTGCGATTCAGGTTTTTAATTTCAGATACATCAAACACGGGTAAAATCCCCATCCCATAAGTACCAGCATCTGCTTTAATTACCACATATGGCTTATCCGTAATATTATATTTTTTGTATTTTTCAGAAATTTGATTTAACAAAGCTTGGGTTTTAGTGATTAATCCCTCTTCGCCTTCGCGAGTCACGAAATCAATATTCTCACAATAATCAAATAATGGATTTAGTAACCAGGGATCAATATTCAGTAATTCCGCAAATTCTTCTGTGATATCTTGATAATATTTAAAGTGATCCGACTTCCAGCGTGACCACCAACCCAATTGCATCGGCGGCGCTATTTTCTGTTTAACGTTTTTTAATATCTCAGGTATGCCATCAGACAAATCATGATTCAATAAAATCAAACACGGATCAAAATCTTTCACGCCCAGTCTATTATTATTGTCTTTTACAACAGGGTCTAAAATTAGGTTTCTACCCGATGGCAAATTGATTTCCATGGGCGCCACTAAATCTGGCAACAATGACCCGACTTTTACACCAAATCCGGCTTGCATAAATATAGTTTGTAATGTCGCAAGACTTTCAAAATAATACGTATTGCGAGTGTGGTTTTCAGGGATTAATAAAATACGCTGGCAATTATTAACGTAATAATTCGCTAAACTTTTTGCGGCGACAGTTGCCGATGGCATCGCGCAAATATGCAAATTATTAAATCCGGCAGGAAATAAATTCGTATCCACTGGCGCGATTTTATATTGCGCATTGCGCAAATCAACCGAACAATATGGCGGCGGTAATGTTTTTTCAAATTCGGTTTTAAACCACGCTTCGATTTTTTCTTTGTGAGACTCAAAACTAGGCAACATGTGCAGCTACCCATTGTCGGATTTTAATTAAATCTTCTTCGGTATTCACTTCTATGGGTGGATTTTTAATGGCGACATCAATATGAATTTTTTGGCCATTGGATAAAAATCGCAATTGCTCCAGTGATTCTGATAATTCAATAGGCGTGGGATCCCATTTTACAAATTGCTGAATCACACCTGCACGATACGCATATAAGCCAATATGCTTATAATAAATTTGAAGATGTAAATCAGGCGATTTATGATACGGAACTAAACTGCGGCTGAAATACAACGCAAAATTTTTGTTATCAAATACAGTCTTTACCATGGAAGGATTATGCAAGTCTGCACTATCTCGAATCACTTCACATAATGTTGCAACACCCGCCTCAGGATTTAACGCGAGATTATTTGCGACTTGATCAATATTTTCGAATGGCACTAAAGGCTGATCACCTTGAACATTAACAATAATCTCATCTTCTTCATATCTTAACAAAGAAATCACTTCAGAAATCCTGTCGGTGCCGGTTAAATGATTTGGGTCTGTCATACAAAATTCTGCACCAATCTTTTTGCATACCCCAGCAATCCGATCATCATCAGTCGCAACCACAACAGTTTTTGCTCGGCTTTTTTTGGCTTTTTCATACACATGCTGAACCATTGGTTTGCCCGCAATATCGACCAATGCTTTTGCCGGTAAACGCGAAGAATTATATCGCGCAGGAATAATGACACGAAAATCCATTTTAATATTCCTCGTTAATTGAAATTTTTCGCGCTTCTTCTTCAAGCATAACGGGAATTTCATCGCGAATGGGATACGCCAATTTATCAAATTTACAGATTAATTCTTGTTTGTCTTTTTTATAAATCAATTCGCCTTTGCATAAGGGGCAAACGAGAATACCTAGTAATTTTTTATCCATACCATTACTCCAGGAGATCCCTCGCTACGCTCGGGATGACACCGCGCTGTTAAAACTGCCTCAAGAATCTCAAATCATTTTCAAAAAACAACCTCAAATCATTGACGCCATAACGTAACATTGTAAGCCTATCTATTCCGACACCCCACGCATAACCTGAATATTTTTCAGGATCAATATCAACATTTTTTAGTACATTAGGATGAATCATTCCGCAACCCATGACTTCCAACCATCCGGAATTTTTACAAATGCGACAACCTTTTTGATTGCACGCCACACACCCCATATCCACTTCCGCAGACGGTTCCGTAAAGGGGAAATAAGAAGGCCTAAATCGAACAGGTAATTCTTTTTCAAAAAAAGCCGTTAAAAATTCTTGGATCATGCCTTTGTTATGCGCAAACGTAATGCCTTTATCAATGGCCATGACTTCTAATTGATGAAACATAGGCGTGTGAGTTAAATCCGAATCACGACGATACACACGCCCCATGGCAATAATATGAATCGGTGGCGTCCTCTTTTTTAATTCCCGAATTTGAACCGGCGAGGTGTGCGTTCGCAATAATCGACCGTCCGGGAAATAAAACGTATCAAAACTCGCGCGTGCAGGATGATTTTCAGGAATATTCAACGCTGTGAAATTATGAAAATCATCTTCTATTTCAGGGCCTTCAACAGAGCTGAATCCCATTTTTTCAAAGAAGTCTTGGATACGTTGTTTGGATTGCGTAATCGGATGCAAGTTGCCTTCTGAATATCCTCTACCTGGTAAAGTGACATCTATTCCAGCCTGAGATAATTTATCTTGAACGGATTTTTGATTTAAATAATTTTTTCGCTCTGAAATCGCCTCGGTAATTTTATTTTTTAAAATATTTAATTTCTGCCCTGCTTCACGACGTGCTTCAGGATCCAATTGTCCCAGTTGTTTTAGCTGTTCTGTTAATAAGCCTTTTTTACCTAAATATTTGGTATTTACCGCTTCGAGGCTTAATAAATCATTGGCTTGATTAATTTCATCAATGGCTTTTTGATCCATAATTTAATCCTTGGGACGCATATGCGGAAATAAAATGACATCACGAATAGACGGATTATCTGTTAATAACATCACTAAACGATCAATACCAATTCCTTCACCGGCGGTTGGCGGCATACCATATTCCAATGCCGTAATATAATCAGCATCATAATGCATCGCTTCTTGATCGCCCGCTTCTTTTTGTTTGACTTGTTCCAAGAAACGCTGCGCCTGATCTTCAGGATCATTTAACTCTGAAAATGCATTGGCTATTTCTCTTCCACCCACAAAAAATTCAAAGCGATCAGTGACAAAAGGATCATCGTCATTTCGACGCGCCAAAGGCGAGACTTCTGCAGGATATTGCGTGATAAAGGTTGGCTGAATTAATTTTGTTTCAACTGTTTTTTCAAATATTTCAATTTGGATTTTACCCAAACCATAATTATCATGGATGTCTATTTTAAGTTTTTCAGCAAGCTTTTTAATTTTTGCCATATCCATCAGCTCTTCTTTTTTAAATTCGGGATTATATTTGAGTATAGCTTCTATGACGGTCAACCGATCAAACTTCTTACCAAATTCAAAGACTTCGCCTTGGTAAGACACTGAAGTAGTCCCGAGTACACTCTGAACTAATTCACGCATAAGCTTTTCAGTAAAAATAATTAAATCTTCATAAGTCGCATACGCACGATAAAACTCTAACATGGTAAATTCAGGATTATGTCGTGTTGATAGTCCTTCGTTACGAAAATTACGGTTAATTTCAAATACTTTCTCGAAACCACCTACAACTAATCTTTTTAAATATAATTCGGGAGCTATGCGTAAATATAAATCCATGCCCAAAGCATTGTGATGGGTCACAAACGGTTTTGCGGCTGCACCACCGGGAATGATTTGCATCATGGGCGTTTCAACTTCCAAAAATCCATCTTGCTTTAAAAAGTTTCGAATAAACTCAACGGTCTTCGCGCGAATCTCAAATGTCTTACGTGTTTTTTCGGTCACGATTAAATCAACATAACGCTGTCGGTATCGTAATTCTTGATCCGCTAAGCCGTGGAATTTATCTGGCAGTGGTCTTAATGCTTTGGATAATAATTTTATGGAAGTTGCTTTGATGGATAACTCATTGGTTTTTGTTTTAAATAAAACGCCTTCAACGCCAATGATATCTCCCATATCCCACGTTTTGAAATCTTCATACACGCCTTCAGGTAAATCATTTTCACGCACATAAATTTGAATACGACCCGACATGTCTTGAATATGACAAAAACTGGCTTTACCCATTAGTCGTCTTAACATAATGCGACCCGCAACGATCACGTTATGATTTAATTTTTCTAACTGATCGTGATCTTGTGAATCAAACTGAGCGGTTAGATCACCAGCAAGATCTTTTCGCTTAAATCCATTCGGATACGCAAGGGTTGCTTTACGCCATTCGTCTAACTTTTGTTTACGTTGGCCGATTTGATCGTGTTCATCAATAATTTCAGTCGTCATTTTAATTCCCGCTCTTTAAGCTTGCTTCAATAAAAACATCTAAATCGCCGTCTAAAACGGCTTGTGTATTTCCAACTTCAACACCTGTTCGTAAATCTTTAATGCGCGATTGATCTAATACATACGATCGAATTTGATGTCCCCATCCGATATCAGACTTGCTGTCTTCCAATTGCTGTTGTTTTTCATTGCGTTTCAGCATTTCCATTTCATACAGCTTAGATTTTAATTGTTTCATACAAGAATCGCGGTTTTTATGCTGTGAACGATCACTTTGGCATTGTACAACAATCCCTGACGGGATATGCGTAATACGCACCGCCGAATCCGTACGGTTAACGTGTTGTCCACCCGCTCCGCTTGCGCGATACGTATCGACTTTTAAATCCGCTGGATTGATATCGATTTGAACTCTATCATCGACTTCGGGCGAGACAAATACGGAGGCAAATGACGTGTGGCGCTTATGATTCGCATCGAACGGTGATTTACGGACTAAACGGTGTACGCCCGTTTCCGTTCTCAACCATCCGAAAGCATAAGGGCCTGTAAATTTCACAGTAGCGCTTTTAATGCCTGCAACCTCGCCCGCTGAGGCCTCTATGACTTCGCACTGAAAGTCATGCTGTTCACCCCAACGCAAATACATACGCAAAATCATTTCTGCCCAATCTTGTGCTTCGGTTCCACCTGACCCAGCTTGAATATCCAAGAATGCGTTGTTGGGATCCATCTCGCCGGAAAACATGCGTTTAAATTCCAAATCACCCACAGCTTTTTCAATTTTCTGGATATCGTCCAACAGCGATTTGAATAAAACTTCGTCCTGCTCTTCTCTCAATAAGACAATAAAATCACGCGCTTCTTGAAGGGTTTGTTCGATGCGTTGAATGGTGGTGACAAGATTTTCTAAGCGGGATTTATCTTTGCTGAGCTGTTGTGCACGCTCGGGATTACTCCAGACATTGGGTTCTGCAAGCTCAAGATTTACTTCGTCGAGTTTTTCGAGATTGTTATCGTAGTCAAAGATACCCCCGAAGCGCTGTTGTTCTAGCAGTTAAATCTTCGACTTGGTTAATCATGGGGTTGAGCTCAAGCATAGTTCACCTATACAAAAGGCTCAGTATACAGAACTTTTTTTATGAACGGTATTGTCAGACGTCGGTTTGCTTCTAATGAATGCCTATCTAAATGACGCAAAATCTCAAACAATTTCGCCATATCCCTGGGCACTCGGTGAATCAAAAATTGTGCAACCTCATCCGACAGCTGCAATCCGCGATGTTGCGCACGTTTTTGCAACGCAGCGATTTTTTCTTCATCATTGAGCTCTTCAAGGGTTAGTAACAACATCGATTGAAGGCGTGATTTTAAATCATTTAAATTTATATTTAATTGCTGTGGCAAAACATGACTGCTTACAATTAATTTTTTCTGATGCTGTAATAATTGGTTATATAAGTCAAAAATTTTATTTTCCCAAACATATTGACCAGCAATTTTTTCAATATCATCAATAATAATTAGCTCCAGCTCAAATAAATTTTCTAATATTTCTGGCGTAAATTCAGAGAGCTGCTCAAAGGGAATATATAAACACGACTTTTGAGATTTACATAACGCCTGTAAAATATGCGTCAAGCCTGAATGTGATTTGCTGTAAACATAAAGAAAACTTTCCGCAGGATTTTTCAGATAATCTAATACCGACTGATTTCGGCCAGCATAAAAATTATCGAATGTCGCCTCGTCGCGAAGTAATATATTTAATAATAATTGACGCATTTAGTGATGATAGTACCGACTATTAACATAATGATGAACGAAATAACGCACCCATACCATAATCACAGCCGCTACAGGTAACGCCAATAAAACCCCAAAGAATCCAAATAATTTTCCGCCCGCTAAAATCGAAAAAATTACCGCAACTGGATGCAATCCAATCCTGTCACCAATTAATAATGGCGCTAAAATTAAACTTTCCAAAATATGCCCGGCGACGAAAATACCTAACACATACATTACATGCGCCATGTCCGCAAACTGAAATAACGTCGCAATAATCGCAATCGCCAAACCTATTATAGTCCCTAAATACGGAACAATACTCAAAATAGCAATTAATACACCCAACAATAATGCTAAATTTAATCCTGCAATGCCTAACGCAGCCGAATAAAAAACACCCAGCACTAGCATCACTAATAATTGCCCACGAAAAAATGCGCCCAACACTTCATTACATTCGTGAGAAATTTCGGTGTAGGGTTTGATATATTTACGCGGAATTAAATCACGCGTTTTCTTCACCAAAATAGGCCAATCACGCAACAAATAAAACGTCACGACAGGAATTAATATCAAATTAAGCGTCACAGCAAAAAGAATCACACCTGAGTGTGTAATGGCTTTAAAGACTCGAGTGGCCACTTGACCAGTTTGTTGCCAATCACTCGTAATCGTTGACGTTACCGTAGTCACATCAAACGACGCGATATCAACATGAAACTGTGTTTCAATCCAAGGAATCACCACCGCTTGAATCCATGAAATAAACGCTGGAATTTTATCAATTAAAATAAATAATTGATCTTCTAAAACAGGAATAACGCTAATTAATAAACCCACTACTGCAACAATAATTGTGACAAACACAACTGTCGCTGCCAATACGCGTGGAACATGCCATTTGACTAAACGATCCACGAGAGGATTACCCAAATACGCAAAAAGCGCCCCCAATAAAAATGGCATTAATATTGGTGATAACGCATAGGTTAAAAATCCCAGCAGAATAACGCTAACCAACAACGACATCTTTTGAAATCCAGACATATTTTGTAACCCCGCATTTAGAGGTAGAATGAACCCATGAAAACGTCCTGCATAGTAGCATCACTTCTGTTTTTAAGCATCGCCTCTTCAGCGCAGGCTGAAACATTTCGTTTTCAAAATTATCAAGCAGCTTATACGCTTGGTTATGACGGCATTCCCTTTGGAAAGTCCATCACGACATTATCCGTCGACGCCAAAAACCATTACATATTATGCATCGCAAATAAACCTACGCTTTCGTTTATTCACGGCGCTGTCACGGAATGCAGCAAAGGCTTGATTTTTAAGAATACGGTGAAGCCGTTATCATATGACTACTATTACAAGCGTAATAAAAATCACAACAATATTCACATTGATTTTGACTGGGCAAAAAACATTGCTACCATGAAAACGCAGAAAACAACATGGCATATTGCTATTCCCCAAAATACTCAAGACAAAATCAGCTATCAATTATTATTGCGCCGTGGACTTGCTGAGGGCGTTACCGCATTTTCGTTTCCTGTCGCCGATGGGGGCAAATTAAAAATCTATCAATTTAATGTGGTCCATCAACAAAACAATACCATCAAACTCGACCGCACCCCTATCCCTCACAAAGAAAGTATTTCATTGTGGTTTCGGCCTGACTTGAATTATCTTGTCAGCAAAGTCAGACAAACAAAAAATATCGCAGATATCGGTACCGCTGAATTAATTGCTTACACACCATTAGACACCCATGTTTAAATCCGATTTAACACAAAGATTAATTCATCGGATGAGTGAAAAATATTTATCACTCACTGATACGGCTATAAAAGAATCCGTTGATGTCATTCTGCATAATATCATCGAAACAATGGTTCAACACGGGAGAATGGAAGTTAGAGGATTTGGGGCATTTGATCTGGACTATTATCCTGCGAGAAAAGCACGCGATCCTCGAACGGGAAACACTATTATGATGTCAGCACGTCATCGATTACGATTCAGAGCGGCAAAACGATTAAAACGTCGGCTTAACGCAAAGCCTTATTAAAACCTGGATCTTTTTCAAGTTGTAAAACCATGTCATCCAATGCACGGTTGACAACTGTTTTGACACATTGCGAACGAATACAGGTTTTTCCGTCCCCAGCAATATCAATACTACCTTCACCTAAAATAGTTTTACGCCACAACACTTTTTCATATTTATCTGTCACTGCAAAATTCACATCAAATTTGGCAAACAAAATGCGTGCTTGATTGTCTTTGCTTTCTACATGGACATCAATATCATCAACGCGCGTGAACAATACACGATCAGGATGAACAGACGTTAAATGGTAGCCTGCTTGATTCAACGACATGTGCAATACTGTTTGAATGGTATTTGTAACAGGTGTTACACCGTAATAGATTTTAGGTGCGATACTTTGTGTCCAACTGAATTCACCAATTTCACGCGGATCATTAGTCAAATTGCCGTGATTAAAACGATCGTCATACACTTTACCGACTTTCAATGTTTTTGATGTGTATGAACCTTGAGTGGAAGCAGGACAATACGCCAGATTTACTTTTGAAATATTACATGCGGATAAAACAAGAGGAAACACAGCAATCAAACCATATTTAAGTTTCTGCATAAAACGCATTCCTCTTGCATTGAAATTCCGTGAGATGGTAACAAACGTTTATGTTTTCGGCAACGTTACGCCCGTCTGTCCTTGATATTTCCCTTTTCGATCTTTATAGGAAACTTCACAAATATCATCTGACTCTAAAAACAACATTTGTGCCACACCTTCATTAGCATAAATCTTTGCGGGTAAATTTGTCGTATTAGAAAACTCCAGCGTCACATGCCCTTCCCATTCTGGTTCAAGTGGCGTCACATTTACGATAATGCCACAACGTGCATAGGTTGATTTCCCCAAACACACAGTCAATATATTTCGAGGAATACGAAAATATTCCACCGTACGCGCTAACGCAAACGAATTGGGTGGAATGATACATACATCAGATGTCACATTCACAAAACTAGAGTCGTCAAAATTTTTCGGATCGACAATGGCAGAATTAATATTCGTAAAAATTTTAAATTCACTGGCGCAACGTACATCATACCCATAGCTGGACGTTCCATAAGAGACGATGGACTGTCCTTCACTGTGTTTGACCTGACCTTTCTCGAATGGCTCAATCATGGAATGCTTCAGAGCCATTTCGCGGATCCAACGGTCGGATTTAATTGGCATGGTTTATATCTCCTATTTATCTTTAATGACGACTTTAGGCATCTTTGATTGTAGCAAGTTTTGTTTATCGATTTTTTGAATAATTTTTTTAGCTAACTCCTGATAATGTGCGACGACTTGTGAAGGCTGCCCACGGTCCATCGCTTCGCGAATATTTTTATCTAGCGGCAATTGACCTAATAATTCAGTGTGATATTTCTCGGACATCGCTTTCGCACCACCAGAGCCAAAAATAGCGTCTTCATGACCACATTGAGAACAGCGATGCAGACTCATGTTCTCAACGACGCCTAAAATTGGCACATTTACTTTTTGAAACATTTTTAATGCCTTACGCGCATCACTCACAGCGACTTCTTGCGGTGTTGTCACAATTACGACTCCTGTGACCGGAATTTTTTGGGACAAGGTCAATTGAACATCGCCCGTTCCCGGCGGCAAATCAATAATTAAATAATCCAAATCACCCCATACCGTATCGTTAAATAATTGTTGCAATGCCATTGAGACCATAGGGCCTCGCCAAATAGCAGGTTTATCGACATCAACAAAATATGCCATCGACATGGTTTCAATATTATTTTTCATAACAGGATTAACGCGCTGGGGTTCGCCCGTTGGTTTATCCGTAATACCCATCATCAGCGGAACACTTGGACCGTAAATATCTGCATCCAGCAAACCAATTTTTTTATGTTCAAGTGATAAAGCTGTTGCAAGATTCACAGCAACGGTCGATTTTCCAACACCACCTTTTCCCGATGCAATTGCAATAATATTTTTAATCATTTTCCCAACCCTGAATATTCTTTTCAATTAATTGAGCTAATACAGCAATGTGCTCATCCGAGTCGTTTAAAGCAGGAATATAATTAAATACTTTGCCACCTGCACTCAAAAAAATCTCGCGGTTCTGCATATTCACTTCTTCAAGTGTTTCTAAACAATCTGCTGAAAATCCGGGGCATACGACCGATACACTTTCTACGCCTTCCTGCCCCCACTGCATGAGCAATAAATCCGTATAAGGTTTAAGCCACGGTTGCTTTCCTAATCGAGACTGAAATGAAATCGCAAATTGATCTTTAGGGAGTTTTAATACACCAACTATTTTATTAACTGTTTCCTGACACTGTTCTAAATACACATCACCTTTATCAATAAATTTTTGCGGCAATCCATGAAATGAAAACAATATTTTTTGAGATTTATTATCTTTTAGGGTATTTGCAACTGCCTGAATATATCCCGCATCATTATGATAATCTCGCACAGTACGAATCTCAGGATAAACTCTGGATAAGCGCAAAATCTCATTAACTTTATCGAACACTGTACCTGTTGATGGCGAAGAATATTGGGGATAGGCAGGTAAAATTAAGATTTTATTTATATGTAATTTTTCAAATTTCAGCAAAGCCGCTTTTAGACAAGGACATCCGTATCGCATTCCTACAACAACTTTTATTTTATCTCCAAGATGTCTCTGTAATTTCTCCGCTTGTTGAAACGTAATAACGCGTAACGGCGATCCCTCGGGTGTCCATATTTTATTATAGAGCTTAGCGGATCTTCGAGAGCGAAATGGCAAAATAATTCCATATAAGATCAAGTACCAAATAAACCGGGGAAGCTCAACTACTCGCGGATCACTTAAAAATTCGCGCAAAAAATCTCGAACAGCTTCAGGCGTAGGCGCCGCTGGAGTACCCAAGTTAACAAATAAGACACCTATAGTCATGTTCGAATCCCAACGCCTTTATTTAACAAGTGCATGTTGATGAAAAACAATATCAACAAAAAAACTCCCATCATGCTCAAACCATAATAAACAGGAATATCCGTAATCCCCAACAACGCATATCGAAATGAATTGACAATATATAAAATAGGATTCAAATAGGATGCTTTTTGCCAAAATGGTGATAGCATATTCATGGCATAAAACACACCGCCCAAATATGTGAGCGGAGTAATCACAAAAGTCGGTATAATTGAAATATCATCAAAGCTTCTTGCATAGATTCCATTAATTAACCCCATCAACGAAAATAGCATTGCCGCAAGAAGTGTCGTGAAAACCATTAAAAAAATGTGATGCAATACGAGATGCGTAAAAAACAATGACGTCCCCAACACCAATCCACCCACAATAAATCCACGTATTGAACCACCCAACACAAATCCCATTAAAATGCTCAGCGTAGACATCGGCGATACCACTAATTCATCCATACTGCGTTGAAAACGCAAAAAATAAAACGAACTGACCGTATTTAAATAAGCATTCGTTACAACAGACATCATCACCAATCCCGGCGTAATATATTGCATATACGTAAAACCATCGATGGGATTTAATTGCGAACCCACTAATTTTCCAAAAATAACAAAATACAACACCATGGTAATTACTGACGGCAGTAACGTCTGCGTCCATAAACGCATAAAACGGCGTACTTCACTTCTCAGCAACGCCACAAAAGCAATCCACGCTTGTTGACCCGTCATTGGCTTCTCTCCACTCGGGTTAAATTCACAAATAATTCTTCCAGTCGATTAGTCTTATTACGCATAGTTTTGACTTTAATATTATGTCCACTTAATTTTTCTATAACATCTGTTAATGTTTCTCCCGAAACCAAATCCATTTCGACAGAATACTCATCAATTTTGCGTACAAATGAGGGGGGCATAGAAACAGGTTGCTCAAAATATAAAATAAAAGTCTCTTGATGTAATTTTCGCAACACAGATTGCATACTATCATGCTCAATAACTTTGCCTTCGTTAATAATTGCAATATTGCGACACAACATTTCAGCTTCTTCAAGATAATGCGTAGTTAAAATAACCGTCGTTCCGGCTTTATTAATTTCTTGCAAGAAATTCCACAATGAACGGCGAATTTCAATATCCACACCCGCCGTTGGTTCATCTAAAATTAATAACTTCGGCTCGTGTACAAGAGCTCGCGCAATCATCAATCGACGCTTCATACCACCAGAGAGTTGAATAGCTGGGCCGTTACGTTTTTCCCACAGCCCCAATTGCGTCAAATATTTTTCGGCACGTTCAAATGCAATTTTACGTGGAATGCCATAGAAACCCGCTTGATTAAGGAGAATATCGCTCACTTTGGTAAAAATATTAAAATTAAATTCTTGAGGAACAAGCCCCACACAGGATTTTGCCTTGGCTAGCTGAGTATCCAAATCGTAATCAAAAATCTTGACGTTGCCAGCAGTTTTGTTGACGAGCGATGTCACGATACCAATCGTGGTAGATTTTCCAGCACCATTGGGCCCCAGTAATGCAAAAAAATCCCCCTGCTCCACAGAAAAACTGATACCCTTCAAGGCATGTGTGCCGTTGGCATAGGTTTTGCTAAGATGTTCTACAGATAAAGCGTAGGTCATGGCCTGATCTTAATCGGATAGCCCCACAATGTCATCAATTGAAAAAATTATTGAAAACGAACAGGATAATCCTAGAATCGTAGGAATTGTCTGCCATCCGCATCCGTTGCAAGGCGGAACGATGAATAACAAAGTCGTGACAACCTTAACGCGTGTCATACGTGAATTCGGCGGCACCGCCATTCGTTTCAACTATCGTAAATTTGATCATGGAATTGGCGAACTTCAAGACACGTTGGAAATAGTTCAATTTGCTCAAAAAAAATGGCCGGAAGCCGAACTATGGCTAGCAGGATTTTCCTACGGTGCGTATCTTTCATTGAAAGCCGCTACGCAAGCTCAAGACATTAAACAATTAATTTCCGTCGCACCCGCCGTTAATCACATGAATTTTTCAGGATTGCATCCTCATTGTCCATGGATAGTTGTAGTTGCTGAGGATGACGAAGTTGTACCTGCGCAAGATATTAAACAATGGATTCAGACCTTAAACCCACAACCCACTGTTTTAGATTTTGAAAATACATCCCATTTTTTTCACGGAAAATTAATTCAACTGCGCGATATTTTACTTGAGACACTACAATATGCTCACCCCCGCTGAACGCTATCAACAAGCACTCGCGTCGGGCGACTATTTACCCGATGAAAATCAGGCTACTGTTGTTGAGCATTTTCAAAAACTCTATAAGGAGATCGAAGAAACACGGTGGTTTAAAAAACGTTCGCCTGTTAAAGGCTTATATATTTGGGGAAGCGTGGGTGTTGGCAAAACATGGCTCATGGATTTATTTTTCAATAGTTTAACCACTAAACAAAAAACCCGCTTACATTTTCATGATTTTATGCACGAAATGCATGATCAATTACAACGCTTTCAAGGCAGCTCAGACCCACTTAAAAAAATTGCATCACAATTTGCACGGCATACCAAAATATTATGCTTCGATGAATTTTATGTATCGGATATTGGCGATGCCATGATATTAGCCAATATTTTCGAAGCCTTCTTTAAAGAAAAAATTATCATTGTTGCAACCTCGAATGTTATCCCCGATCAATTATACAAAGACGGGTTGCAGCGTGCGCGATTTGTGCCTGCCATAAGCCTAATTAAAAAAAACATGGCTGTTTTACATTTGCCTACAACAAAAGATTATCGTTTACGTGAATTGGAAGAAGCAGGAATATTTTTCTCGCCGCTCAATAAAAATACTTTGCACAAAACTGAAAAACTATTCAATCAATTAGCACATGGCGAAATCAAAACAGACAAAGATATTTATCTCTACGATAGACCCATTAATACTATTGCCTTCGCGGATAATATTTTATGGCTCGATTTTAAAAAAATCTGCGCTTCACCCCGCAGTCAATTAGATTATTTAAGCATTGTAAAAAGATGGTCGACCGTCATCATAGACAATCTTAAACCGATTGCTGAATCAGAAACCAATACCGCACGATATTTTATTAATTTAATTGATATATTATATGATAGCCGCGTAACGCTTATTCTAAGATCCGAATGCAACATCGACGACATTTACACAGCGGGCGAATTAAGCTTTGATTTTAAACGTACGAAAAGCCGACTCACAGAAATGCAATCAACCAGTTATTTGCAGGAAGCAGAAACGAAATTATGGAAAACATGACCGAATCTCGCCGCTGGTTAATTACTGTTGCAGTAATGCTAGTCACAGTGCTCGAAGTATTAGATCTTACCATCGTCAATGTCGCTCTACCTTATATGAAAGGTACATTGAACGCGACAACAGATGAAATCTCTTGGGTAATTACATCCTACGTTGTTTCATCTGGAATCATGATGCCATTAACGGGTTATTTAATTCAGCGATTTGGATTAAAACATTTATTGCTAACCAATATCGTCGGATTTTTATTAAGCTCCATGTTGTGCGGAATGTCATCATCGCTTGAAATGATGGTTTTTTGTCGAATTGCCCAAGGCGTGTTTGGCGCATCATTAGTTCCGTTATCTCAATTTATTTTGCGCAGTATTTTTCCACAGGAACAACTCACAAAAGCAATGGCTATTTGGGGAATGGGGATTATGGCCGGCCCCGTGTTAGGCCCAACTATCGGCGGATATATTACAGATGCATTAAATTGGCGATGGGTATTTTTTGTCAACATTCCCTTTTGTGTATTGGCCTTTTTTATGTCTCTACGTTTACTGGATGAAACCGAAACGAAACAAATCAAAACAGATTGGTTGGGAATGTTTTTGTTGGCCACAACCGTTGGCTGCTTTCAAATATTTCTCGATCGCGGAAACAATGTCGACTGGTTTTCGTCACAAAGCATCCGATGGTTATGCTTAATCTCTCTAACCAGTTTTATTATTTTTATCGCTCGAGGATTGTCTATCCAAAATAATATTATTAATTTACGTTTATTTTTGGATAGAAATTTTAGTTTAGGTTGCCTGATGTTAGTGTTATTTGCCTCCAGCATGTTCAGTATATTGACACTGCAGCCGCTCTTGATGGAATCCTTCATGAATTATGACGCGAATTATGCGGGATTAATGATGGCTCCACGTGGAATTGCATCAGCTTTCGCGATGGCATTTATTCCACTGTTATCAAAATATATAGATCTGAGAAAAATTATTGCGATTGGTTTGGCGTTTTGTGCGTATGGCACTTATTTGATGACAAAAATTAATTTACTGATTTCACCCAGCATATTTGTTGATATTGGTATCATTCAAGGTATTGGCATGGGATTTTTCTTTGTACCACTCTCAACCTTAACGCTCGCCACTCTTCCACGCTCAGATTATGGCGAAGCATCGGGATTATTTAGTTTTTGGCGGAGCCTAGGAATTTCTATTGGCATTTCACTCATGGTGACATTATTAACCAATAACAGTCAGATTAATTGGAATCGATTAGGCGGACACATACAGCCGTTTAACCCAGCGCTACAATTATGGCTTGCACAAAATCATTTACATTTGTATGACAAATTCACATTACTTCAATTATCACAACGGCTTTCTTCGCAAGCATACATGATCAGCTTTTTAAATGATTTTTTTGCTGCTACTTTTTCGTTTAGCCTGATTATTCCGCTGGCTTTTTTACTCAAAAAACCAAAGCGCAGCGGTATTCATTTAGGACATTAAGCATTTGTATAAACCATACACACTAATTAATAACCAACAAACTTCCATGGCAAATGCAGAAATATTAAAATCAAAATATAACGAATAAATAATTAATGTCGACCCCACAATATTTAATCCGGCATACGCCACAGAATCAGCCGGAATTTTTTTGATATTCAAAAAGAGATAGGCTATCAACGTTAAAAAAACTCCAAACAATCCTAATGCATCCGGTAATGTCATGTTCATAAATACGTTTCTTCTGAGCGTTTCGTGAGCACATCATTACCTGTTTCAGTAATCACAAGGGTATGCTCCCATTGCGCAGATAGACTGTGGTCTTTTGTCACAACTGTCCAGCCATCATTCAATAATTTTACGTGCCGTTTTCCGGCATTAATCATGGGCTCAATCGTAAACGTCATACCCGGGACAATTTCGATTCCCGTATTTCGTTTACCGTAATGCAAAATCTGTAATTCATCTTCATGAAAAGTACTGCCAATTCCATGACCACAATACTCGCGAACTACCGTAAAATGGTTTTTCTCGGCGTGCTCTTGGATGACCGCACCAATGTCACCCAATCGATTACCCGGCTTTGCCATCGCAATCCCTAAATCCATACACTCTTTGGTCACACGGATTAACCGCTCAGCCAAAACAGAAACTTTACCCACAGAGAACATTTTACTGGTATCACCGTGATAGCCATCTTTAAGGACAGTCACGTCTATATTAAGTATATCGCCCTCTTTGAGCTTGCGATTGCCTGGAATACCATGGCAAATCTGATGATTTAGCGAAGTACATATGGATTTGGGGAAGCCTTTGTAGTTCAGCGGTGCCGGAATGGCTTTTTGCTTGTTGACGATATAATCGTGGCACAGCTTGTCGAGCTCGTCGGTCGTAATGCCAGGTTTCACATAGGGCGTGATCATCTCCAGCACATCTGCTGCCAACTTTCCTGCAACGCGCATTTTTGCGATTTCATCCGGTTTTTTCAGCTGAATTGCCATAGTGGAACCATTGTTGAAATAGGGGCTTTATGGTATAAGACTGGACTTTTTACTGCAATCAAATTCACACATCTGTCGTCACGAAGAGCTGGGTGTTTGGCGAAAGCCAAATGGCACTTCGGGACAGGTGGTGGTTTTAACCCAACAGAGGAAACTTACAATGACTAAAGTCAGTATGCGTGACATGTTAGAAGCCGGTGTTCATTTCGGACACCAAACCCGTTATTGGCACCCCAAAATGGAACAATACATTTTCGGTGCTCGCAACAAAGTTCATATTATTAACCTTGAAAAATCTCTCCCCCTTTTTCACGATGCGATGAATTTCATTGGTTCAACAGCAGCGCGTCGAGGAAAGATTTTATTTGTGGCAACAAAACGTCAAGCACAAGAGATCGTCAAAGAAGAAGCAACACGCGCAGGAATGCCCTACATTAATCACCGCTGGTTAGGCGGTTTATTAACCAACTACAAAACCATTCGTCAAACCATTAAGCGCTTAAAAGATCTTAAAGCGATGGAAGCCGATGGTTCATTTAACAAAATGATCAAAAAAGAAGCGCTGCAATTACAACGCGAATTAGCCAAACTCGATCGCAGCTTGGGTGGTATTGAAGAAATGGGCGGTTTGCCAGATGCATTATTTGTAATCGACGTTGGCCATGAAAAAACCGCGATTGCAGAAGCGAATCGTTTAGGCATACCTGTCATTGGCGTTGTTGATACCAATTACAGCCCAGATAACATTGATTATTTAATTCCAGGTAACGACGATTCTTCACGTGCGATTGCACTGTATTGCAAAACCGCTGCAGATGCGATTATGCATGCAAAAGAAACCTTAGCATTACATGCACCTAAGGAAGAAAAGGAAGAAGTCGAAGTAAAAGTTGTTAGCAAAAAAGGTAAAAAAACTTCATCTGAGGAGAGAAAGTAATGACGGTAGCAATTAGTGCTTCTCAGGTCAAAGAACTGCGCGAACGGACTGGCGCAGGCATGATGGAATGCAAAACAGCGTTAGTCGAAAGCAACGGCGATATTGATGCAGCTGCCGAAGCGCTGCGCAAAAAAGGCGCCGCCAAAGCGGATAAAAAAGAAGGTCGTACTACTGCAGAAGGTATTATCCTGGTTCGCGCCAGCAATGATCTCAAACATACCGTCATGATTGAAATCAATTGCGAAACAGATTTCGTTGCACGCGATACCAATTTCTTGAATTTTTCCAACCAAATTGCTGATATCGCGATTTCAAAAAATATTCAATCACTGGATAATTTATTGTCCGCTTCATTGGGCAATGAAACCGTTGATGAAGCACGCAAACATCTCGTTGCAAAAATCGGCGAAAACATTCAAGTCCGTCGATTCACGACACTCTCTTCTTCCAATCATATTGTAGGCGGATATGTGCACGGTGGACGCATTGGAGCGATCGTTGAAATCGAAGGTGGAAATGCAGATTTAGCGAAAGATATCTCTATGCATATTGTGGCAAATAATCCATTGGTAATTGCGCCTTCGCAAGTATCACAAGATTTAATTACTAAAGAAAAAGAAATCTTTACAGCACAGGCGGCAACCAGTGGAAAACCAGCCAATATTATTGAAAAAATGGTGGAAGGTCGTATTAAGAAATACCTCGATGAAATCAGCCTTGAAGGTCAATCTTATCTGAAAGATCCTGAAAGCACCGTAGGTAAAATTTTATCTTCACACAATGCAAAAGTGCATCATTTCACGCGCTTTGCAGTCGGTGAAGGCATTGAAAAGAAGACGGAGAATTTTGCTGAAGAAGTGATGGCCCAAGTTAGAGGGAGTTAAATTTCATGGCAGGAAAATCCGGAAAATATAAACGCATTTTATTAAAACTGAGCGGCGAAGCATTACAAGGTTCCCTTCATTCTTCTCCTATCGACAGCGAAACTGTCGATAGGATTGCATCAGAATTATCTGACTTAAATAAAAATGGCATACAAATTGGTGTCGTGATCGGCGCTGGTAATTTCTTTCGTGGAAACACTCACGAACAATTAGGCTTAGAGCGTGTGATTACCGATCAAATGGGAATGGTCAGCACTGTTTTAAATGCGTTGGTATTACGTTCGGCGATCGAACGTTTCGGAAGTAAAGCAACTATTCTCTCTGCGATTTCGATGAACGGCATTGTTGAGCAATATAATCGCATTGCAGCCATTCATGCATTAGACGCGGGAATTATTACCATATTTTCCGGTGGCACAGGAAATCCCTTAGTGACAACGGATTCAGCCGCAAGTCTTCGCAGTATTGAAATTAATGCAGATATTTTATTGAAGGCTACCAATGTGGATGGCGTCTACTCAGAAGACCCTAAAAAAAATAAAAACGCAACATTATTAAAGAAATTGAGTTATCAAGAAGTATTAAAACAAGAATTAGGCGTCATGGATTTAGCCGCGTTTACGCAATGCCGTGATTACTCCATGCCAATTCGTGTTTTTAATATAGACAAAAAAAATGCCATCAGCAAAATTATTGCCGGCGAAGATGAAGGATCACTTGTATGTTAAACAATGTTTATCAAGACGCTGAAACACGCATGAAAAAATGTGTGGACAATTTACACAATGATTTAACCAAATTAAGAACGGGTCGTGCACACACCAGCTTATTGGATCATATTCGCGTTTCGTATTACGGTAATGATGTGCCACTCAATCAAGTTGGAAATGTTGGCGTAGGTGATTCACGTACGTTAACAATTACAGTGTGGGATAAAGGTGCGATTACCTCTGTTGAAAAAGCTATTTTAAGTTCGGATTTAGGATTAAATCCTGTCACCCACGGAAATGTTATTCGCGTTCCCCTTCCTTCACTCACACAAGAACGTCGTACTGAATTAGTAAAATTGGTCAAAGCAGAAGGTGAAAACGCTCGCGTTGCCGTTCGTAACGTTCGACGTGATGCGTTAACACATGTTAAAGAATTATTGAAAAATAAAGCCATTAGCGAAGACGATGAAAAAGTGGGTGAAGATAAAATTCAAAAACTCACAGACAAATTTGTTGCTGATATTGAAAAATCCATTACGACTAAAGAACAAGAGTTGATGCAGGTTTAGTTTTT
>JANRJR010000023.1:0-3520 GCA_033763845.1 Gammaproteobacteria bacterium
CGTAGCAGAAATTGCATTAGAAGCAGGATTTTCTGCGGGAACGGGAGATGTGCTTTCATCGTTGGGTAAAGGGATAACGATATCGGAAGAAGTGGCGATCATTGGCGCATCGGCGGTAACAGAACAATTAACGGAGATGAAGCTAGGATTGCGAGACCATTTTGATTTACGTTCTGTGCTAGAGCAAATGGCAACACAAGCGATAACATCGGAAATTGCGCCTGCTATAAATTCTAATCAAGCATCATCTGGAGTAAATGCAAACAGTAATACCGTGATCATGCTGCAGGGACAGGAAATGAGTGCAGAAGACGTAGTAATAAATACAGTTGTCAGTGGTGTTGTTCAAGAAGTATTTGAAGGACAAATGAGTGCGCAAGCAATAGAAAATTTAGCGGCGAATGCTGTAGGCACAGAAGTAGGTGACGCGGTGGGGAGTGAAATTGAATCGCCACAAATTCAACCGCAAGCACAAGCAAATACACCTCAGTCTATGCCGCAACAAAATGTATTTGAACGAATAATAGGTGACATTGAAACTGAAATAACTTCAGCGGTAGATGACATAAAGGAATTGTTTGATCCAAAACTAGTTGCTCCAACGGCCCAAAAACCCGCACCATCCATTGCAAAGAAAATGAGTCGGCAAGGAATATTTGCACAGAGAGTTAATTCAGAAAATGATGATGGAATTGATTTAACGTTAAATCCAAGTTATGACAAATTAAATCCAGCGCAATTAGGGAAAGGCTTGAATTTGTCGGATGGTACTGTGAGTGGTAGTGGGGTGAGTAGGGTGCCGACGAGTAGTGCATCACAAGGTGGTGTAAATAATTTTGGTTTATCACAAGCAACAACTTCAGTTATTGGAGGCGTATTAGATCAAATAATTCCGGGAGGCGGTTTAGATTTTGAGGTAATGGCGACCACGACACCTCAACAACAATTACAATATGCTGAAACTGGTTTAATTACTTTAGCAACGGATGGTTTGGGCGAGTTTGCTGGACCAGTTTTGGCGAAGGGTGGTGTAAGTGCGTTGAGATGGGTAGGGTTATGGAGCGCAAAAGCACCTGAATTTCTCAACCCAAATGATATAAAATTTACTCAGGAAACTGTGTCGTATTTAAAGCAAAGGCCAGGAATTCCAAGTTATTCTTTAGATGACATTATTAGCAGTATGCAAAGTGAAGGTTGGGTTGGTGATCCCATTGATGTTGTTAAAATGCCTAATGGTGAATATGTATCAGTAGATAATACTCGAGTTTTAGCTGCTCGTGAGGCTGGTATCGACGTTCGTGCTAATATAAGAGATTATAATGAAAGGTTGCCTGAGGAAATGGCACCCAGATTTAGAAATCGCTATGTTGGTGGTGCTCGTCCAGAAACATGGGGTGAAGCGGCAGAGAATCGACTATCTAATCAAGGATTTGATTTTGTTAATGTCAATCCAGAGGGAACATTTATTGAGCCAAAGATTACATACAATCTAAATCTTTTTAAATTAAACCTTTAAGACGGAGGTAGTTATGAAAGTTATCAAGTATGAGTATTTTATTTCACACTCTTTACTTCCAAAAGAATTTATTTATCCCGCAGATTATAAACTTTTTGTGGATCAAGAAAAACCTTACGAGATTGATTTTAGGCCATGGGATTTTTATTGTTCGATGCTTGATGCTCACTTCCGTGGATTGAATAAAAGATATCCTGATAAAGTGCTTATTCCATTTGCACAGCGTATTGATAATGACGATGTTGCATGTTTTGATGGCGCCGAAAATACTGGAAATCCAAGAGTTTTGATTATCCATGATTTTACATCGCCTGGCTGGGAGAATCGTGGAATATTAAATAATTTTACAGAATGGCTACATTTAGCAAAAGAAGAATCTAAAGAATGGAAAGAATTTCATAAAAACAAATATGGAATGAATCCCGAGTGAAGAACAATATAACCCAATTGAGTAAAACTAGTTCATATGTTCTCCGTCATGCTCCTTGGGAATATGAGCTTGAACTCGATGATGAGGGCTGGATTCCAATAGAAGAATTTTTATCTGCGCTTCAAAATGAAAGTTCTGAATGGGTTGATTTAAGTGAAGATAAATTACATGAGATGATATCTCAATCATCAAAACAGCGTCATGAAATTAAAAATGGAAAAATACGAGCATTGTATGGGCATTCAACGCCTAATAAATTAATTAAGAAAGTGGCTGAGCCCCCTGAAGTTTTGTATCACGGTACGTCTTTTGAGCTAGCCCCTCTCATTCTACAAAATGGTCTTTTGCCAATGAAAAGACACTATGTGCATTTGTCATTGGATGTGGAAACAGCCCGACAAGTTGGTTTAAGAAAATCAAAGCATGTACAGATTTTAAAAATTTTGGCTAAGAAAGCATTTGAAAATGGAATTTTATTTTATGTTGGGAATGAGCATGTTTGGTTGGCTGATAGAGTTCCATCTGAATATATGGCCGTGATTTAAATTGCTATGAAATATCTAGTTAAGCGAATTAAGGATTTATGCGATTGTTTAAAATACCTCGAACCTTATTTGAAAAACCCTAAATCTCTTTATAATGGAAGGCCAGATAAAAATATGAAGCTATTGCCTAGAGAAATTCTTGGGAATTTTTTATTGTGTGTTGTTGTAAATTTTGAGAATAAAAATAACAATATAACCATCTGCAGTGATCCTGCTGGTGGTGACGGAATTTTGCAGGATAAAAAATCAGGCAAAACATGGGAAACAGAGCATGTTATGACGAAAATTAATGGCGGCGAAAAACAAGAAGCCGAAACTTTAATTATTGAAAGCATTGAAGCTAAAAAGAAAAAGGGCATTCAGTATGCTGCCAACAAAAGGTTGATCGTTTTTTTAGAAGGCGGAAAAAAATGGTTTCCTAATAAACTGGCTAAATTAATAAAACCCCCGCTATTTTTTCATAGTGTTTGGATTTTTAGTTTATGCAAGGCTCCTGAAAAATCGTTTACATATAATATTGTTCAAATAAACAATGAGTCCTTAATCTGGCGGGTAGAGATTAATGAGGGTTTCAGTTCGTGGAAGGTTGTTCGTGTCTAGTAATAAATAGCGAGGATTTCACTACTGAATCCTGGAAACCACTGCAAAAAACCACATAAACCCAGTAAAACGTTAATTTCTTACGCGGATTGTCGTCAAATGCTTACAATTATATTTTCAGGAATTTGCTAAAATACGCGATATTAAATTTGAAGAGATGAATATCTAATAATGTCAGCGTTGAAGTGGACACCGTTAAAAAATCAGTTTTTTAATAAATGTGATGGTGCTAATTCTCATGATCGTTGTGCTCTTGTTTTTTATCAAACCGGTTTATCATCCGATTCAAGTTATGCATCGCTAATCGGAGAAACGAATAGCGTGAGTGATAGTACATTGAAGATGGGAGACAGGCTTGTACTTCCTGCGATGTTCGAATCACGATTTAATTCAAACACGAGTGAGCCGTATCAAATATTTGCGCAACAG
>JANRJR010000024.1:0-1644 GCA_033763845.1 Gammaproteobacteria bacterium
ATGCCAGCTACGAAGAATCTGATTAAATCTTCGTAGCGTCATTAGGTTTCGTATGAAGAAGTTGCCAAACACGCCTTGCTCAAAGGCCATAGACCGTTCGGAGTACCGCATAAAGCCAAAGCTGACCACAATTGCCAAGAACGCCTTAAATTCCGGAAGTTTCAAATCCCTTTCCCAACCCGATATGAATTTTTTGGCATACGAGTTTGATGCTGCAACAAAGGCTTCCAAAATTGAATTTGTGAAAAACAATTGAAAAAAGTCCAAAATTGTTTCAGCGCCAGCATCTCTGATTGCTTTTCTATCGGGCCCGCTATTCGAATCTGTGAATTTAGGTGTGGATCGTCGGATAATATCCTGTTGAGAGGCTGTACTTCGCAAATTTAGTTCTAGCAAATCCCTCTTTACCCATTGAAAGTCTTCGTTCTTGCCATCCAACTCATCTTTTTCAGCCAAAATTGGTTCATCGTACTCCAAAGTCATATCATTCTCCCCATCTATGCCCTCTATGGCATTAACCAGAGGTACAAGATCGGAAAGGGTGGAATTCATGCCAGAAGGTCGGTGTGGCCTTAAATTCTCAGCAATTAGCGTAGATGAGGTTTCCGGCTTCACCATTACAGCCTGGCATGTGGTCCGAGTATGCCCTATCCCTTGGCACTTACCGCATGTCTTCGGCTTGCGATGCGGTTGAGATATTCCAACCTAAAGTATAAAAAGTAGCCGTTTTATTTGCCATTTCTAAAATTAAATTATCAACATGATAAATAGTGTTTTTAACGAAATTTACGTGCCTGCTCAGTCGTAGTTGTTGTAATTCGCAACTTCCTCGCTGACATCGCTTCATCATATTCATGTCCTGATAAGAAAATTGAAGAATTCTTCATGTTGAGAGAATAATTCCTGGTTTTTTTTCGAGAAAAATAAGAGTCGATACAATATGTTCAAAGTGAAGAATCTCGCGAACCACAATGAGTTATGAAGAGATGAATATATCAGATTGAAGGGAAAACAAAGCTGTGCTCGTTGGGACATATAAGAATTTTAGATTGCCCCTAGGGCACTATATCTGGTCAGTTGAAAACCGGCTTGAAAAATTTTTGACATATGTGCAAAGATAACTGACAAAGGGTTAAAAAGCCAAAAGTGACCGTTATTGAAGCATCAAATTATTAGAATAACTGGAAAATCCTAAGAAAATAATTAAATAATTAAATAATTGAATAATTGAATTGAAAACTGAAGATAAATATTAATAATTTTTATATAGCGCTGCTATGTTTTACACATGTAAAATGTCTGATTTCACTTGGCATTAAAAACTAAATTATAATCTTGCTACTCGTACTATTAGTTCTCTTCACAATTTTCGTCATGGCATCAAATAAATCCTTATCAAGTGCAATAGATGGAACATTATCAAAACCAATAATTAAAGGAGTTCTCTGCGCGGATGCAAATGGTCTCCTCATTGCTGGTTTGAATTCTATAAATCGTAAAATTGTTTTTGTAGGGAATTATTGTTTACCTATTAAACGATTTTTTAATATGATGTTATCACTGCTTGGTTTAAGATGATAAAATTAATGGTATTTATGATTTCATATGTATTGCTTAAACTGCTTGTAGTCGGGAACTCAACTT
>JANRJR010000025.1:0-11189 GCA_033763845.1 Gammaproteobacteria bacterium
CAATATAAGTCGCTAATGTTGGATCAACCGTAAATGATGGCTGTCTTAAACTCAATGTCGAGCCCGGCAATAACGAAATACTTGAATTTAGATTAATCAAATTTGATGCGACTAATGATAAGGTAATTGGCACAACACTAATGGTTTGTGTAATTGGCGATCCTATCGTGACATCACCGGCTGTCGAAGTTAAGCGCACATTAGTTCCAACATTTAACTGACCTGCAATAAACGACGCCAATGTTGGATCAACCGTAAATGAATTCTGCGTAAGATTTAATGTATTTAGTGCAGTTGTACCTCCCACCGCTCCTCCAAACACAACCAATCCCGGTGATGCCAGTGTTAAGGTATGTGAACGTAAAGCAGTATCATCGATAGTGCTGGTGAAAATTAGTACGCCTGCCGTTGACGTTAATGTTAAATTAGCATTGATTAAAAGAGGATCATTATAGGTTTGACCCACACCTGAGGTAATATTACCGTTTAAAGTAATTGAGCTAGCATTAGTTGATGCAGAAAAACTTCCACCTATTGTTGACGCACCCAAAATTAAATTAGGATTGTTTACAATACTGACATTATTTGCCCCTGTATTTGAGAACGTTACTGCACCGACTAAATTATTCGCCGGATCATTTAACGTAATTGCACCTGCTCCTGCCGTAAAACTGGATGTTCCCGAAACGGAGATTGGACCGGATTGCGTAATTGCACCTGTATTCGAAATTGTGAGGTTACCAACGTTTTGTGTAATGCCTGTAATATTTAAGGCGCCGGTGTGTGTATATGCAATATTACCGCTTGTCGTATTGGTTGCATTAAAATTCGCTGCCGTATTCAAGCCCGTTAATGACAGACCTGTCACTGAACTTGTCGTTAACGTATTCGCAGAAATAACACCTGCGCCAGTAATTGAACCACCGGCTTGCAATGAGACAAATCCAGTTGTGCTACCGTTTAAAGCTGCATTAACCGCAATATTATTATTTGCAATCAATGTTAATACCGCTGCTGTCGACCATGTAACGGGTGAAGAAATAGTGATATTTCCCACATCGCCACCGACACTATTCGTATCTAATATTACATTGGTGCCTGCGCCTAATTGAGCATTAATTAAATTTGCGCCGATTTGTGAATTCGTTCCGCTTGGTACAAAACCAGTAGCACCACCGTTATTGACTAAACCACTTCCTGCAACAACCGTAATATTCCATGGGTCTAACAACCATGTTCCACCCATACCCGCATCAATTTCAGCTGCAGGAGCAATTTCGACATAACCACCTGATGTTTCAATAAATCCGCCAATGGATTTATCATCCGAAGAGACTTTTAATTTTCCAGAAACTTTTGTTACACCTGACATTTTTTTTGCTTGATAATCACCACCATACAAAACAATTTCGCCTTTTTGATTTACACCAACAGATTTAGCTTGGACAGTTCCTGACATGCTGATCATGTTATCTAAAACACCTGATGCATAATTGGCGGTCATGTAAACTTTGCCGCCGTTGGCAATAATATTTCCAGCATTCGAAACAGTACCGTTTTGAATAGGTGCATTACTGCCGAAATTAATCAAACTGTCGCCGTACATGTCTAATGTATATGCAGCACCGGATGATAAAGATACTTTTCCTAAATTCGCTTGAATTAAACCATTATTCGCAACGTGTGGCGCAACCAATGCCACAATTCCAGAATCTTTAGCAGAAATTAAACCATTGTTAATAATACTGGCATATTCAGATCCCGGAACTAAGTCAAATCTATAATTACCACTCATAAAATTTGAATCTAAAATACCGTGTGTTGTTGCAACTAATCCGGCAACATCAACGCGTGCCGTATTTGTGAATAACACACCCGCTGGATTTAAAATCCATACCTGACCATTAGCATTTAAAGAACCTGCAAATTGTGTGGGCAACCCATTGGTAATTCTATTTAATGCAACAGAACTTGCATTGGGTTGATTAAACTGAACCGCTTCATGTGAAGCGGTGTTAAAACTATTCCAATTAATTACAGCATTTTGAGAAGATTGATTAATGGTCGTTTGAGCACCGCTTTGCGAGATGGTAGCACTACCTTGTGCGACACTACCGCCTTCGGGGGCAGCAACTGACAGGTTCCACAATAAGAAACTAGACAAAGTCAGTAAATTTACTGCCTTTTTGAAGATTCTTTTGGTGTCCATGGGACTCCCCCCTTTTTTTACATATATATATGTATAGACCATATTTTGGGGATTGGTGGCGAAGAACCGGTAAAGCAGGATTTTTTTTCTCAGCGTTTAGTTTAGACATATACCTTATATATAGGTGATTATATATTGGTGATTTGGTATTGGTGATTTAACTCCCTTTTCCTGTTTTTCCCTCATCCGGCCTGCGGCCACCTTATCTCACATACGGGGAGAAAGAAGAATCTGGACCCTTCACTAGTCGAGGTATGGCCTAACCCTACGGATGACAAACTTCTGGGATAGTCCCTCTCCCCACGCGTTGAAGAGAGGCGCGGCAGCGCGAGTGTGGAAAAATCCGCAAGAGGGTTGACCATGGGGATGTGGGATCCCCCCCCGCCGCGCCCCAACAGCCTCGGGGGGATCCGTGCCTAGTGGAGTCCCGCCCCTACAGCTGAAAACCTCCCCCAGCCCGTGCTGGCAACCTGGGGGCGTCGTCAAAGAATGTGGTAGGAATCCCCCGACAAGCGTATGATAGAAGACATCCACAGCCGCCACGTTATCAGCCAATTTGGACGGCCAAGATTAAGGGAGAAAGCACAACACGGAAGGAGATACTCACATGACATCTGACGTCGAATTCATCGAAAAACCCGTCGATATAAAAGCCCTACTCCAAAAAATAAAAAAATTAGCCCCGCATAAAACACCCAATATTTTAGTCGTTGAAGACGATGAACCCTCTCGCGAATTATTGTTACAAGCTCTTCAAAAAGCTGGGTGGAACACCATCGAAGCCATTAATGGTAATGAAGCACTAACACAGCTTCAAACCCATCAACCAACGTTAATATTATTAGATTTAATGATGCCAGAAATTGACGGATTTTACGTATTAAAAGAAATTCAAAATCATCCGCAATGGAAAAAGATTCCCGTGATCGTTATTACTGCAAAAGCACTCACCAATAAAGAACGAATTTTTTTAAACGAGCACACGCAAGATTTGTTTTTAAAAGAAGCCTATTCCTTGAAAAATTTCGTCACCACTATTATTAATCGCATTAGACGCGGAAAAAGATAATGAAAGGAAAAAACGCAGAAGACATTAAATCAATGGAAGTATTAATCGAAGAACTTAAAAAAGCGAAAGAAGTCGCAGAGTTAGCCAGTCAAACCAAATCTGAATTTTTAGCTAATATGAGCCATGAATTACGTACACCGCTAAACACCATCATTGGTTATACTGAAATGGTCCAAGAAATTTCTCAAGAAGCTAATCAAATTGAAAGTGTTAATTATTTAGGCAAAGTACTTCATTCGGCAAAACATTTATTAGGATTAATCAACGACGTACTCGATATGTCTAAAATTGAAGCTGGGAAAATGAATATGGTCCTGGCTGAATTTAAATTGGATGAATTTGTAACAACATTGGATCCGCATATCGCACCACTATTAAGAGAACGTAAGAATACATTTTCCATTAATTTACATTCTGAATTTAATGTCATGTATTCGGATGAACTGAGACTGCGACAAAGCTTGATCAATTTATTAGCCAACGCCAATAAATTTACGGAAAATGGTCAAATTATTCTCGAAATTACGTCATTTCTTCATCATAACGAACCCATGATTCAATTTACGGTCACAGATACGGGCGTTGGCATGAAACAAGAACAACTAAATAAATTATTTAAAAGTTTTTCTCAAGGAGATTCTAGTACTTCCCGAAAATACGGCGGCACAGGATTAGGATTGTTTTTAACAAAAAAATTCAGTGAAATGTTGGGTGGCTGGACATCGGTTAAAAGCCGAGAAAAACAAGGCTCCGTTTTTATCATTGTTTTACCCTTACGCAGCACTTCGGACTCTCATCCGAAAGGCGACGATCTCATGAAACGAACGAAAAAATCCGTTTTACTGATTGGTAGCGATTCAAAGGAATCCTACGATGAAATTAAAAGTCATATTCAACATGCAGGCTTAGATGTTCGTTACACGAAACAGGCAAAAGAAGGTTTAGCATTAGCGCACCAACAACAACCTGACATTATTATTTTAGACACTGCAATAGCTTCATTTGATGATACGTTTATGGATAAATGGGCCATACTTGCCGCGATTAAAAAAGATCTCAGTTTATCCAAAACTCCCACTATTGTGCTTTCCAAAAATATAGATGTGGGACTAGATATTATGCCCAGCGACGTAAATTTTCTTGATAAACCTGTCGACATAAAATTATTAATAAACACAGTAAAACGCCTGGCGCCTCCACCCATCCCACTCTTATTACTTGTCGACAATGATCAATCTTCGCGCAAAATCTTTATGGACGCCGCAAAAACAGTGGAATGGAAATGCGTTGAAGCACAAAATAGCAAAGAAGCCTTTGAAAAATTAGCCGTCCACAACCCCACCGTCATTATTTTAGAGTTAGCCGTTCCCGAAATGAATGGATTTCAATTTATCAATGAACTGCAAAAAAATGAAAAGTGGCGCTACATCCCTATTATTATCTTTACGGCGCACACTATCACAGCAGAAGAACGTGCCATGTTAAACAAATACAGCATCGGAATTTTCCAAAAAAATGAACTCAATCCTAAAAATCTGATAGATGCCATCAGTGGGCTAATTTTATAACCACCCTTGCATTTCTTCAGCAAATTTGTCTGCCATTGCATCAGTCAAAGATACTGCGTCTATACCTAAATCAACCGTTTTCAAATTTGGCAGTGCTTTCGTTGCCCACATCACGGTTGCCCTTGTGGTTAAAAATCCCGAACCGCCATAAAATAATAATTTTTTAATAGGTGTTTTTTCCAGCCACGCTGAATACGCATCAATAACCGCAGATACAGGACTGTTCGGATTTACGTACGGATTATCTTCGACCGTTCGCCAAAATGCAGTAGTTAACATACGCCGTAATTTAATGGGATCAGATTGGGCCATAATTTTTAGCTTTTCAAATACAAGCGATAAATCTTGACGATTTTTTTCAATGCGCAAAAAAGATTCAACAAATACTAATCGAGCAATATTGTCAGGGTTACGTCGTGCATAATCCAATCCCACCACCGAACCCCATCCCGTTACAACAAGCGAAAAATACCGAAGATTTAACGCTTCAATAAATCCTGATAAAAACAAATTATGGTCTTCGATAGAGTAATCAATGCGCGGCTTATCTGAGCGCCCCATGCCAATTAAATCTACCGCAATGCACTGAGCAAACGAAGAAAGGCGAGAAATAATAGGCTCCCATATCGCACTACTTCCTGGAGCACCATGCAGAAATAAAACCGTTTTACCTCTTCCAGAAGAAAGGTAATGCATATTCGCGCCATGGACAATAATACTTTGTGATTCCATTACAATTTCCCTATCAGCTTCTCAATTTTTTCAATCAAACGCGTGAAATCAATCGGTTTTGTCTCATAGTCATCACATCCCGCATCTAACGCATGCTTCCGATCTTCAGACATCGTATGTGCCGTAAGCGCAATGATGGGAATTTTTTTTGTTTTAGCATCCGCTTTCAATCGTCGCGTCGCTTCCCAACCATCTAAAATCGGTAAACTCATATCCATCAAAACAATTTGGGGTAAATTTTCTTGCACACACTTAATAGCTTCTTCACCATCAGTGGCAAATAAAATTTCATACCCTTTTCGCTTTAATCGCTGCGAAATCATATCAGCATTTAAGTCATTATCCTCAACAACCAACACCACTGTTTTTGATGTCATTTTTCACTCCCTTTATTTGACTTGATAACTAATTGCTTCGATAAGTTCCTGACGAGAATACGCACCTTTTTGTAAAATACCCTTGGTATATTGCATTAACATCGTTCGCTCACCTTGCGATAATTCTTTTGCTGACACGATAATAATAGGAATGTTGTGCCACTCGGGATTTTTTTGTAATTCATTAATCATGCTGAATCCATCCATCTCTGGCATCATTAAATCTAATACAATAATAGAGGGTAAAATTTCCGACATTTTTTCCAGCGCTTCCTTTCCATTGGTCGCTTGAATGGATTTCCATCCCGCTTTTTTAGCCGCCATCATCATAATTTCTCGCGCGGACTCATCATCATCCACAACCAAGAGTGTTGGTGATCCTTCAGGCACCAGCTGCCGAATTTTGCGCATCATAACGTTAACATCGACGGGTTTAATTAAAAAATCGACTTCTCCCATCACAAAACCAAATCCTTCTTGTGACATATCTTTTGTCATAACAACCAAAGGAATTTTAGACAATTCAGGATCAGATTTTAATTCAGACAACGTCAGCCACTGATCCATTAACGCATCACCCAACGAGAACAATACAGAAATATCGAGAATAATAATACTCGGTGGATTTTTTCGGGCTAAACGTAAACCAAGCTGACCACTTTTTGCATGAATAATAGAAAAATTCATCTTTTGGATATCGTTGACTAACTCTTCACTGGGATTAAAGCTGATAATTAATGCCGTGCGACCTTGAAAGGTAGTAGATGCTTCAACACTTTTACCTTTGCTAGCTGACAATCTAGCTTCTTTTTTGTCATGCGGTGTTTGTACAACAGGAATATTTAACGTAAAAGTAGAACCTTTTCCCTCTTCACTTTTTACAATAATCTCACCGCCCAATAATTCACAAATACGACGTGTCAAATATAATCCTAGCCCAGTCCCACCATATTTTCGTGTCAAGCTGGGATCCGCTTGTGAAAAACTTTGAAATAATTTATCAATGTATTGCTTTGATATTCCAACCCCAGTATCAACCACATCAAAACGAATTTGATTATTGTGAACGCTTATTTCAAGCCTAATTTTACCTTTTTTTGTGAATTTATTGGCATTGTCGAGCAAATTAATCAACGCTTGGCGCAGACGAGAAATATCAGTGTGAACTTTATTACCCGGTACTTCGATTTTAACAACAAACGTATTTTCATTTTTCTCGATCAAAGGTTTCATATAATTTTCTAATTCTTTAGATAAGGTTTTTAGATTGTAGTCTTCTTTATAAAGATTCATCTGACCTGTCTCAAGTTTTGACATATCTAAAATGTCATTAATAAGACTCAAGAGATGCTTCCCTGAATAAATAATTTTATTCAAATTCTCGGTGTAATTGTTAAGATTTTGTTCCTTGGAATCTTCAAGGAGCATTTCGCTATATCCTAAAATAGCATTGAGTGGCGTACGAAGCTCATGACTCATATTCGCTAAAAAGTCTGATTTAACGCGATTTGCAGTTTCGGCTTCTTCCTTCGCTTTTTTATACTCTACTGCCAACGCCTCCGATTTTTTTAAACTTTCCAACGCCGTTTGTTTTGCTTGCTCAAGTTCATCGAATAATGTCGTATGTGAAGATTTATCAGAGGTAGGATTTTTGACGGAGGCAGGTTCCGATTTATTTGATCGCCTAAACAACTTCATAAATTCCATTTTCAAAATTCCCAGCTTGAAGTAAAATTGAGTTTACGACGATTTCAGGATATTTTCCACTCAGTTCACGGGAGATGTATTATGCAAGATGCCGCATTGATGTCCAAAAATTTTACGCGTCTCTTTGCTGGCCTTATTATTTTTTCTGCCGTAATACTGATTATTACTGCGCTGACAGATTCTCATCTTACACTGGGACTTCCGCTAAACCCACTTTCGCTCACCAATTTTATATTACTTTCAATCCCTGTCTGCCTATTCCCCATACAAAGCAATATCTCTAAATTTATTACGTGCGCATGCGTACTGGGGACTGTATTCATTGCCTGTTATCCAGGCGTAATGCACTTGATGACAAAGCTAAATTTTGTTTGCGCAAGCCTGGGGCTTTTATTAATGACAGGAAAGCGAAATCATCAATATTGGGCCCAATATCTTTTTCTTATTTCATTATTTATTCCCTTTATCACGCTGGTGGGATATCTCGATAATAGCCCAGGACTATATCAATTCGGTAATTTAGGCCCCATGCTTTTGGTGACGGCGTTATTTTTTATAGCGTATTCGTTAACAGCACTTTTCAGCAATCCCATCCCTGGCATTATCAGTATTTTCACACATCCAGGCCCTGGCGGAACTTTGGCAAAATATCTGATTCCCACGGCTATTTTGCTTCCAATCATTTTCAGTTATTTTCGATTAAATGGTCCTACTGTATCAGTGAACGCACGCGAATTCGACGTTGCGCTCATGACGTTATTTATTATCTTTTCATTTGTTCCTATCATGTGGTCAACGTCTCTGTGGCTAAATGAAATTGATGCAGAATTGCAAAAAAACAAAGCTAATTTATCGCTTGCCCTCGCCTCTGCTGAGGCGGGTTCATGGGGGTGGGATTTTTTCTCTAATATCGTTTCCGTTGATGAACAAACACGAAAAATGTTGGGTATTGGACCAAATGAACCCTGCACGAAACTTGAAGATTTCTTACATGTCATGCATAAAGATGATCGAGCACAAGCAGACGCTGATGTTCGCAATGCGATTCGCGATCACAGAGATTACCGGAGTGAATTTCGGGTCGTTCATAAGGATGGTTCGCTGTACGTCATTTCTGCTCGCGGAAAATGTTATTACACCCCTCAAGGTCGACCCAAGCATATGGCAGGTGTTTTCTGGGATATTACCCCACAGAAAAAAGCGGAAGAAGAATTACGCCAAGCTAAACTTAATGCTGAAGCCGCAAACCAAGCAAAAAGCGCATTTTTAGCCGCAATGAGCCACGAAATTCGAACACCATTAAATGGTGTCATCGGAATGACCACACTATTATTTGATACCCGATTAACATCACAACAACGTGAATATGCAGAAACCATTCGCTTATCGGGTGAAGCATTATTAAACGTTATCAATAACGTCCTGGATTATTCTAAAATTGAATCTGAGCATCTTGAACTGGAATTAATTGATTTTGATTTACGCACAGTTGTGGAAGAAGCCGTCGAAATTGTTGCGACGCGCGCACATCAAAAAGGTTTAGCCATCGGTGCTTTATTGGATCCTGCAATGGTGACGTGGATCTCTGGTGATCCTGCACGAATCAGTCAGGTATTAACAAACTTATTGAGCAATGCCGTTAAATTCACTAGCCAAGGCGAAGTCATGGTACATGTTTCACTGTCAAACAATGTGTTTCGTTTTGATGTGAAAGATTCTGGCATCGGTATTACAGCAGATATTAAAGAACGTTTATTTAAAGTATTTTCACAAGGTGACAGCTCCGTTTCCCGAAAATACGGTGGGAGTGGCTTAGGCTTGGTCATCTCAAAACGCTTAGTTGAATACATGGGCGGGCAAATTGGCGTTGACAGCACTCCTGGAAAAGGTAGTACTTTTTGGTTTACCATTCCTTTAATTTCGGCAAAATCCGAAGAACCCACGACTAAAGAAATACTATTGCCTGAATTAAATGGTTTACGCGTTTTAGCAGTCGATGATGAGCCCGTAAACCACCGCATCATTGAACAGTTAGCCAAAAATTGGAACATGGAATGTGACAGCGTTGAGAGTGGTTTTGAAGCGTTGGCAAAATTACGATCAGCCGCAGTAGAAAATAAGCCCTATCAGATTGCACTGATTGATCATGCGATGCCTTTAATGAGCGGGGTTGAGTTAGCGCAACAAATTCAGCAATCACCCGAAATTGCAAAAACGCCTTGCATTATGATTACCTCTCGGGGGCAAACGATTTCATCAAAAGATTTAGCCAGCGTCGGCATTTCTATCTGTTTAGCAAAACCGGTTCGACAAACAAAACTCTACAATTCTATTGTTTCAGTATTAAAGCTTAAACCAGAAAAAAAATCTGCCGAACCAACTACTGACACCAATGTTAACTCAAAACGTGCACGTATTTTATTGGCTGAAGATTACCCTATCAATCAACAAGTCGTCATTGGTATGCTAAAAAAATTAGGTTTTACTAATGTTGATATTGCTAACGATGGCAAAGAAGCACTCAGCGCGTTAGAAGAAATTCCCTACGATCTCGTTTTCATGGACTGCCAAATGCCAGAGATGGATGGCTATACGGCAAGCCGTGAAATTCGCGCTCGACACAAACGTCACATTCCCATTGTTGCGATGACCGCGCACGCGTTACAGGGCGACAAAGAAAAATGTTTAGAGGCTGGCATGGATGACTATATTTCAAAACCCATTACACGAGAAGAATTAATTCGCGTATTCGCTCAATGGTTACCCGAAAAATCCGACGCGCCAAGCCCAATTCAAATGAAAACAGCTGAAATAAATTCTGCTCCTACACCCATATTGGATCGCGAACGATTAGACGATATCTTTGGCGATGACCCAGAAGCACTCAAGACTTTTTTAGAAAAAGCCGTAAAAAGCATGACAAAGTTAATGACCGAAATCGGAAAAAACATTACTCAACGTAATGAGGTCGCCGGAAAAACGTCTGTTCACACCTTAAAAGGCGTCAGTGGAAATATGGGCGCAATGCAAATGCACGAAATAGCTAAAATATTGGAGCAACATATTTTACAAAAAAATTGGGCTGATGCAGAAAAATTATTTGAAACTGAGCAAATCGCATTCGCTGAACTCGTCAAACTCATACAAAAAGAATTGAAATAAACATCAACGGGAAATACTCTGATGCTTAAGAATACATTATGTTCTTTTTTCACACTGTTTATCACCGTATGCGTGATCGCAGCTATATTCATTATGACATATGGATTACACGACAATATTAAACCCGCGGATGTGGGCGTTATTTTAGGTAATCATGTTCATCGAAATGGCACCCCCTCTTACCGTCTTGCCGCGCGATTAAATAAAGGCATAGAACTATACCGCCAGGGCTTAATTCAAAACATTATTGTCAGCGGTGGAATTAATCGACATGGCATCGGCGAAGGGTCCGCGATGAAAAATTATTTAATGGCTCATCGCATTCGCGCATCCGCGATTTTTGTAGACAATCGTGGCGCAAATAC
>JANRJR010000026.1:0-7595 GCA_033763845.1 Gammaproteobacteria bacterium
GAGAATTTGTTACACCTGGGTTTGAAGAAACACTTGCACCGGGAACATTGTTGTCATTATGCTGCGGCGCACTTCTAGCCGGACTGTCTCGTAAAACTGAAACTAACATAGCGGGAGAGGTAGGTGAAGATTTCTTTTCCCAGTTCTCAAACCATTGCTTGAAATCTTCGAGATTTTTTTTAGATTCTTGAAGATTGCTTATCTCTGCTTGGATAACATCTTGTACTGATCTACCTTCTTCTACTTTTCTTGCCAATGCAAAATCCTTAAAAGTATAACCAATCTTCACTTGGGGCCCATTTTCAACCATTTTATGGAAAGTAGAGTTAAAAAACTCTCGCAACTGATCAAACGATTCTCTAGAATTAGTGGTGTCTGAAGGAAGATGATCTTTTATTAATGCATCTAACGCCGCTTCAAAGTCAATATCAGGATTAGAATTAAGGCGTGTTATAAAATCAAGCAAGAATTTACCCTGACCTTCTAATTTAGAAAAACGATCTAAAGAATCATCCATAGCGCTGATTTTTTCTGTTATGAATTCAAGAACTGAGCGCGGTCTGCCGGATACAATATATTTTGCGCCTGACTCAATCAATGCTTGTGCGCATTTGTATGCCTTCCAATAAAGAGCAGTCCAAAGCACCGAGTAACCTCTCTTGCATTTTTCATTAACATCGGCTCCTCTTTCAATTAACCATTTCACTAATTCCATATTATCAGGCGAATTTGATGAATGAAGAGCTAGTTCTAGGGTTCCATTTTTTAGCGTATCTGTATTTGCTCCTGCCAAAACAAGCCATTCAGCAAATTCCAAACTACCCTCGTAGATAGCGTACTGGAGGGGTGTCAGTGTTCTTTCGTAGCCGAATGCAGGGTCGTGTAAACTTCCTCCGCGAACAATATACTCTTTAATCTTCTCGCATCCGGCATACGCACGTGGAATTGGATTGATTTCATTTACAATTTTCACAACACGAGGAAACGCTTCAAGCTCTTCGACTGTTAAAGCATTCCTGATAAAAAAATAAGTGTACGCTGAAAACTTTTTTCCTAGTGGACGAGGAGACTTCCAGCCCCAATTTAAAATCTCCTTAATTTCGGCGTCAGACAGATCTTTTTCAATGACATGAAGAAATTCTTTATAATTCTCAAATAAAAATAGCGCCTTCAACAAAAAAGAACATACTCTCCAATTCCTCGACTCAGATGTCAAAGCAATATTTAAAAACTTTTGGACTATTTCTAACGTTATTTTAAGTGGATATTGAGTTGAAATATATGGAACAGTGCAAACGAGCATTGGATCAAAACATTCTTTTGACAGTTCGGTTATAAAAAATCTATGGCCTTGCCTCTCTGCTACTGCCATCGCTTGCTCTATGAAACTTATTATTTTCTCATAAGCGATTTCCTTTAATTTTCCTTCGGGGAACTCAATATCTTTAAAATAAAAGAAAATTGAATAACCCCCAGTATTTTTCTCTTTCAAAAAATCTAAATTAAAGAACGTGTTTAAAAGAGGAATACATTCCTCTCGCACAGGTTGGCTAATGGGAAAGTCATCCACTTCGCAAGATTGATTCTTTGCCTTAATGAGAAGAGACTTAAGCGCGTCTTTGTTCTTTTTTTCCAATGCTTTTCTAACTTCAGCATCCAAATTGGGGAGTCCCCACCCAAAACCTTCTGGCAAGGAGTGTAGCGGATTGCCTTGATAACCTTCAGGCACTGCATTTACATCTTTATCTCCAGGAGGTAGGTCGGATTCACTTTGATCACGGTTATCATTATTTTTGTAATCTAACTCAATTGACTCATCTTCTTTCATATTCTTTCCCCATATAATTAGAAAAATGCAAATTCGGTCAAAACCAAGGTACTATTCTACAAAATACTTCTCATAAAAGAAACTCGGCGCATGCGGCAAATAACTCGGCACTTGCCAATACGTATCATTGATATACTTCAACACGCTGTCACGGTACGCAGGATAGTTAAAATTCTGGCCCAAAACATAATAGAAAGTCGCACCATCATAAACAAAAGACTTTACTGTAGATTTAGCAAAATACGGCTTATATTCATCGGGTCGCGGCGGACGGGAATAAAATATTAATAAATTTTTATTCGCATACGTTTTCCAATCCGTAATAAAATCATCTTGACGTCCATGCACATCACCTCGCCCAAACGTCGGACAGTATTGATTGCTGTCGTAAAACATCATGTCCGCTTGAACATAATCAATACTCGTAAAAGTATAGTCTTGATTGTATTGATTCAAGCTGTCACGTAATTGTTTATGTTTAAAAAAGAAAACCACTTTAGGATAAAGTTTTGCTGACTTTTCTTTGGGGATTAAATTCTGAATGGTACTCATGGGCATCAATACAATAGCTATAATTAATAATAAATGAGCGCCTGTAAACCATAATAAAAATTTATAGGCTTTTTGAAGCTCAGCACGCGATAAATAAATCCCCGCCCAAAGATAAACAAATGTCATAAATGACAAAGGCCAATGCAGCCCAATACTCTTCCACGTGCTTAATACTAAGAAAAACAAAACAGGAACGATAATAAAATAATTTAGCGCAGTTTTTTGAAAGGCTTGTTTTAGATATTTAATCCAATAATAAAATAACGGCGGCGTCATAATATAAACCAGCGTCAAAATATAGCTGATTACCGTCGATATTCTAAAATGGTCCTGCACATTACGGTTATAGACATTAAATAAAATATTGGCCCAGGCATGGTTGTAATTCCACCAAATGTTTTCCAAGCCAAACGGCAATACACACAAAAACATCACAAACAAACCTAAAATGCGCTTTTTCGTTGGCGCAACTAATACTAAATACACAAAATACCCTAAGGCTAACAATACCGCGAAATATTTCGAGAAAAACGCTAAACCTAAACACAATCCGCCTAAGGCAAACCATCCCAAATGATCTTGTTTCTCCAACGCCTTTAATACACAAATGCCAGATAAAAACGAAAACAAAATCACGGGCGTATCAGTTGTTACGATCACCGCACATAAACTTAACGGTGAAATCAAAAATAATATGCTCGCCCACGCGGCATTGACTTTATTTTCAGCACGCAAAAATATATACATGACCCAACCAATTATCGTCGTCGTCAAAACAATGGGCAGGCGCAAAATAATCTGCTGGTGACTTATCTTTAAGAAGGGATACAATAGCCAACCAATAAACGGCGTGTGATCATACCCACCCCAGGCGGGAAAGATTCCCCAAATCGCGTAGTACGCTTCATCGCCAGTGACGGGAATAATCTGGCATAATGCCAGTTTGATAATCAGCGTAATGAACAGTACCCAACCGACAACTCGAGAGGCATTTTCAGACGTTAACATTGAGAATTTCCTATGAAAGAACACTTTCGCAAAATCAAATCACTCACACTCAACACGTTATTTGAGAATGACCCCAACCGGTTTAACCATTTTTCCCGCGTATTACATGACAGCCTTATCGATTTCTCTAAAAATCATTTGACCCATGAAACGCTTACACGTCTGGTCGATTTTGCTAATGGCCGCAATGTACCTGAAGCGCTACGCAAACTCAACGCAGGCGAAATCGTGAATTTCTCTGAAAATCGCGCAGCCCGTCATGCGGAATTGCGTAAACCGAAAGGCCAGCGGTTACCTGAAATACAACAAGCCCTCGATAAAATGGCCAAACTGGTTGAAGACATTCATCACGATAAAAATATTACAGATATTATTGTTTTCGGCATCGGCGGCTCACATTTAGGCCCCAAAATGGCCATCGAAGCGTTGTATCCTTATGCCGTGACAACACAACAGTTTCATTTTGTATCAACACTGGACGCACATCAGATCAGCTCAGTGCTTAAAAAACTCAAACCCGAACATAGTATTATTATAGTTTCGTCGAAATCCTTTACGACCCAGGAAACGCTGCTCAATGCACAACACGCTAAAAAATGGCTGGGCCATTATTTTAATGCGCAATCTTATGCCATTACAGCTGAATCTACTTTAGCTGAAAATTTCGGCATTGATAAAAATCATATTCTCCCACTGTGGGATTGGGTTGGAGGGCGATATTCACTCTGGTCAACGATTGGCTTTCCATTAGCGCTACAAATCGGCATGAAAAATTTCGAGGAATTTTTAGCAGGTGGTTATGCCGTCGATAAGCATATTTTAGAAAGTCCTCTGGAAAAAAATATTCCCGTATTAATGGCTTTAATCAATCATTGGTATATTAATTTTTTCAAAACACAAACCCACGCCATTTTGCCCTATGACAGCCGATTAGGTTCACTCCCAAACTATCTTCAACAATTAGAAATGGAAAGCAACGGCAAATCGGTTTCTCAAGCAGGTAAAACCATTCGAGAACAAACCGGCCCAATAATTTGGGGTGCGCCTGAAACAGACGGACAACATGCGTTTCACCAATTACTGCATCAGGGCACGCAAATTTGTCCGATTGATTTTATAGTGGTGAAAAAATCTCACCATGGCGATAAAGAGCAACATCGTTTATTATTCGCACACTGTTTAAGCCAAGCGCACTCGCTGATGTGCGGAGAAAAAACGCTACTGCCTTACAAAAAGATGCCTGGCAATCGTCCCAGTACAATAATCGCACTTCCTGAATTAAACCCATTTTATTTGGGCTTTTTAATTGCACTATATGAATATAAAGTATTTGTTTCAGCGACATTGTGGGATATTAATCCCTTTGATCAATGGGGCGTAGAACTCGGTAAAAAACGCGCTGCCGATATTGAAACGAGCATAAAAAATCCAACAGCTGCGCACACATTGGATACTTCAACACGAGGGCTTATCGAGTGGTTTTCAAAGGAATAGAAGCAACACCTGACGATACCGTATTTGTTGCATGCGAAAATGTCCGACTGAATGTCGGAGACGCTGTAAATTTTCTTAAAGAAACCTTCGCAAATAACGACACAGGGTTTCGCGCGTTTCATCATATGCCGTGGTATTTGCTCATCGGTCCTGAAAATTCTGGCAAAACGCGATTATTATCGCAATCGCAATTAACGTTTTTGGAAACCGAACGCTTTGTTCAACTGACGCCTTCTCGTGTTAACACCAGCGGCAATATCAACTGGTGGTTTACACCGCATGCGACATTATTAGACGTTCCCGGAAATTTTTTAGAACCGTCTGTCGGCGGCAACTCTGGTGCACAACATGCAGCATGGTTAGAATTACTGAAACAATTAAAACGTGTACGTCCCCGACGCCCTGTAAATGGTGTTATTCTAGCGGTTGATGTCCATACTTTATCTCAACCAATTGAACAACTGACAAAACTTTTACGCGATCGCTTACAAGAAATTGCATTTCGATTAAAACAATCTTTTCCGGTATATTTGGTTTGTACACAGGCAGATAGGATTTTAGGCTTTAACGAATACTTTGATGATTTAGGCCAAAACGAACGTGAGCAATACTTAGGCGTTACATTTCCTTTGTATTTCAATCAAAAAAATTCACCCGCAGAATTATTTTCGCAAACGTTTGATCAATTACTCAAAAATCTTCATCAACGGGCACTGTGGCGAATTCATCACGAGCGCGATCAAAACAAACGCAAGCTAATTCAGCATTTTCCGTACCAATTAAACAGCATTAAAGAAAATCTACAGCGCTTAGTGTATTCCCTGGGAACGTCCAGCTATCACTTGGCAATTCGTGGAGTTTATTTTACAGGAACTTCTACAGACGAAGATGCAACCGTGAATACGATTAACGACAACATTGAGAAAAGTTTTGCCCTACTTCCTGTGACACATTCTCATACTGAAACGGGTTATGCACCCGCACAAAAAGCTTACTTTATTAAGCAATTACTGAATGAACGCATTTTTTGTGAGTCAAGCGCTGTACGGGATGCTTTACGCGCTCCTACATCGCGTCGCGATCAATTTCTCCGTTTTGCCGCATTAGGTTTAGCCAGTTTAGGGTTGCTGAGTATCACGCTGTTTTGGTCACATCAATACGAAAATCAAAAACAGTATTTAACCCAAGCTAGCCATGCTTTATCGTCTTATCGCTTATTAAATCTTGCGTACAATCCTCACCCTGTGGATTTAACAACATTAGTCCCTTCATTAAATGCATTAAATCTTGCACAAAACAGTGCGCAACAAGCGCATTTACCTTGGCTGTTACGGCTTCAACTGCATCATAAAAAATCAATTGGTGGACTTACGCATTCGTTATACCAAACCGAATTGCAAACAAAATTAATTCCGGCCGTTCGTGATACGCTAGTTTCACAAATGCAAAGCAACAATACGACAGATTCTGCACAGTTATACAGTTTATTCCGCACCTATTTGATGTTAGGCGATCCGGCACAAGCAAATAAACAAGCGTTAACCTTATGGTTTTCGCGTGACTGGCAAAATCCAGCAACACGTAACCCGCAATTCATGGGACATTTGGATGCGGCATTGCAAAATCCTCTCCCTCCGCTTCAAAATAATCCTGCACTTATTACGCAAATGCGCGCGAATTTAAATGCGCTACCGTATGGATTATTGGCAGAAGCCATTTTACGCACAAAAATTTTACCGAAACCCACTCAGCCGCTGACGCTTTCTCAACAACATATCTTTACGTTACCGTCAGAAGGTATTCCTGAAATTTATACTGCCAACGCATTAAGCCAAATCGATAACGAAATTAATAATTCTTTATCAGAAGCTATCGAAGGCAATTGGGTATTAGGCAAAAAAACTGCGCCATCGTTATCGCCGAATGATATTGCTTCACTTAAGCAAGAATTAATGGACAGTTTTGCACAAAATTATGTAACCGCATGGCAAAGCTGGTTGAATGGCATCAACATGTCAGCGTTCTCGACAACGGGCTCACTTGAAATGGGTTTGCAAGAATTAACCAGTGAACATTCGCCTTTAAAAACATTATTGATAGCAATTTCTAAAAATACTAACTTGACGGGGGTGCGCGGTAACGATCCGGCATTTATTGGAACCTTAAAGAATAATTTATCGATACCATTCGCCGCATTTTCGACATTCTCTTCGCCCAAAGCGTTGAATACTTTATTAGGCACTTTAAAAACCTTACAAACCGAATTACATCAGCAAACATCAACAGCCAAAACGATCGCCACATTAATTGCAACAGCCAAAACGGCACCAGTTCCTTTAAATCGTTGGATTTATAACATTACCGAAAGTCAACGCAATCTCAGTGTTCAACACTGGGAGCAACAAATTTATCCATCTGGACACAGCTTATTGGATAATCATTATCCGTTTAGCGCTACCGCAAAAGAAACAGTTTCACTGAAGACATTTGAAGTCTATTTTGCGCAAGGCGGCATATTGAATCATTATTTCACAGAATCTTTATCACCGTATGTAAATATTCTTAACCCGCAATGGCAATGGGAAAACACAAACACTAATTTTGCCCAGCAAAATGCAACAACGTTATTGCAATTTGAACGCGCAAACATTATTCATCAGTTATATTTCAACAACAAAAATGAGCTATCTGTGCCATTTACTTTCACGCTTAC
>JANRJR010000027.1:0-13885 GCA_033763845.1 Gammaproteobacteria bacterium
GCTAATAAAAAGAAAAGCGCAATGCTGCCGTATTGATGTAGGAGTTGTGAAAGTGAATCAGTGCTAAATAAACTTACGTCCATATGTCTACACCTTCATTGATTAACATGTCTGTTAATTTAATTAATGGTAAGCCTAAAATCGCCGTCGGATCATCTGTCTCTATTTTTGTGAACAAAGACATGCCTAATCCTTCCGCTTTAATACTGCCCGCACAATGCAAGGGGTTGTCACGTCGAATATATTCATGAATTGTTTTATCAGATAATTCACGAAAATGCACTCGAGTAAATATAACATCAGTTTGAGTTTTTTCTGTCTTTGTATTTAAGACACACAATGCAGTATATGAGTCGACATATTTGCCACTGACCGTTTTAAGCTGAGTAATGGCATTTTCAGTCGTTTCTGGTTTGTCCAATCTTGTATCACCACAAAAAATAACCTGATCGGAGCCTATTATTAGCGCATCAGGGTATTTGTTTTGAAAGACCTGGGCTTTCTCTTTCGAGAGGCGCAACGCTAATTCTGCTGGTTTTTCATGGGGCAATGGACTCTCATCAATGTCGGGCGAGACGGCCGTAAAGGGCAATTCCAGCCTGGCGAGCAGACTGCGACGCGAGAGTGAGCTAGAGGCTAAAATGATCGCTTTCATATTCCCATTCTAACCCGCTATAATGTAAAGTCACCATTATTAATAGTCCGGAGAAAACATGGCACGTATCACGATTGAAGATTGTTTGAAAAACGTTGCTAACCGATTTGAGTTGGTTTTATTGGCTGCTCGTCGTGCACGACAATTAGCCATGACGGCCGTTGAGCCTCGTGTGTCATGGGACCACGATAAACCTACTGTGGTTGCACTACGAGAAATTGCTGAAGGTCATACGCAGTTTGAGGAATTTAAAGAAGAAGCTTTGGAGAAAAAACACCAGCAGCGTCGCGAAGCTGATGATATTCAAGACTTTTAATTTAACCGGCTCATCTTTTCGAGAGCTCAAGGACGAGCTCTCTCAATATCTCTCTCCTGAACAAATTGCACTCGTTGAAAAAGCATTTCGTGTGGCAGAAAAAGCGCACAAAGGTCAAAAACGCCAAAGCGGCGAACCATATATTACTCATCCTTTAGCGGCAGCAAAAATCTTGTCGCAATTGCGTTTAGATGTGCAAACACTGATGGCAGCACTACTTCATGATGTACTGGAAGATACAGGGATCGATAAAGAATTTTTAACACAAGAATTTGGTCCTGAAGTAGCTGAGCTTGTGGATGGCGTAAGTAAATTAGCGCAAATCGAATTCGAATCACGCGTTGAAGCGCAAGCCGAAAATTTTCGCAAAATGGTTTTAGCGATGGTCAAAGATATTCGCGTGATATTAGTTAAGCTCGCGGATCGTTTGCACAATATGCGTACACTGGGTTCGCTTGACCCTGCGAAGCGTCGTCGTATTGCATTAGAAACCTTGGAAATTTATGCGCCTATCGCAAATCGATTAGGAATGCATGCTTTGCGATTAGATCTTGAAGACTTAGGTTTTGCGGCGCTCTATCCTCGACGATACCGTGTTTTAAAATCAGCTGTGAAAAAAGCGGGCGGAAATCGTAAACAAATTTTAACGACTATTGAATCCTCTCTAAAAAATGCAATCGAAAAAAATAAGCTACCGTCCGCAGCTGTGATTGGACGTGAGAAACATTTGTATAGCATTTATAAAAAAATGCTAAGTAAACATTTATCGTTTAATGAAATCATGGATGTGTATGGGTTTCGTATTGTAACGGACAGTGTTGATTCGTGTTATCGCGTATTAGGTGCGATTCACGGTTTATACAAGCCTGTTCCTGAACGATTTAAAGATTATATTGCGATTCCTAAAGCGAATGGCTATCAGTCTTTACACACCGTATTGTTTGGTCCATTTGGTGTTCCGGTTGAAGCGCAAATTCGTACAGTGGATATGGATAATATCGCTGAGCAGGGTATTGCGGCACATTGGTTATATAAAGAAGATGCAAAGCATAATTCCAATCCTGCGCAGGCGAGAGTGCATCAATGGCTACGCGGATTGTTGGAAATGCAGCAAAGTACAGGAAATTCACTGGAATTTATTGAAAATGTCAAAATTGATTTATTCCCTGACGAAGTGTATTTGTTTACGCCGAAGGGGCGAATTTTAGAGTTACCTGCAGGTGCTACGCCCGTTGATTTCGCGTATGCGATTCACTCCGATGTGGGAAATAATTGCATTGCCGCAAAAATTGATCGTCGATTGGCCCCGCTCAGTACTAAATTATCCAATGGTCAAACGGTTGAAATTATTACATCGCCCGATGCGAGACCAAATCCATCATGGCTAAATTTTGTGGTGACCGGAAAGTCACGCAGTAATATTCGTCATTTCTTAAAAAGTCAAAAACGTGCGGAATCTATTGTATTTGGAAAACAAATTTTAGAAAGTTTGCTGTCGTCGCATAAATTATCTTTTTCAGAATTGCCCACAGAAGTGATAACTAGCTTATTATCTTTTTATCAAGTCAAAACAGTTGATGATTTCTTAGAAGCAGTGGGATTAGGAAATATTTTGCCATTAGCTGCTGTGAGGTATGTCACGCAATTTTTAAAGAATACTGAATTTGAAAGTGGAGGTGCAGTCGCCATTCGCGGAACGGAAGGTGTATCCGTTTTATTTGCGCCGTGTTGTCGTCCTATTCCGGGTGACCCCATTTTAGGGATTATTCAGCCGAATCATGGATTAATGATCCATGTCGATGATTGTCGCAAAATTACGAAAGAACGGTATCTTGCAGATAAATGTATTGCAGTACAGTGGCATGCAGATGTGCAAGGGCAATTTCCTGCGGATATTGTGATAGATACAGCTAATCAGCGTGGATTGTTGGCGCAAATCACTACGTTAATTTCATCTATGGAAGTCGACATTAATAATGTTCATCTCAGTGAAACTGAAGGGGCAGATTATTGTCGCATTAAAATGACCGTATCGGTTCGCAGTCGCGTTCATTTAGCGCAGGTGTTTCGTCGTTTACGTCATATGCCGCAAGTCACTCATATTGCAAGGAAAAAAGCCTCATGAAAACCATTGTTTTGACAGATAAAGCACCTGCTCCCATAGGGACATATTCTCAGGCCGTAAAAATTAATCAAACGGTTTATATTTCAGGTCAGATACCCAAAGATCCCTTGAGTGGATACATGATCACCGGAGATTTCAAACAAGAAGTACAGCAAGTATTTTTAAATCTCTCTGCTGTATGTATAGCAGCGGGTGGTAGTCTAAAAAATATAGTAAAATTATCTATATTCTTGACTGATTTGAATTTGTTTGCTGAATTAAATACCGTGATGGGCGATTTTTTTGCACTACCATTTCCCGCGCGTAGTACTGTTCAAGTATCACGTTTACCCGCAGATGCGCGGGTTGAAATTGAGGCAATCATGATCCTGGAGGATTAACATGTCTGTATATGGATATATTGTTTCACTCAGACAAAAATTAATTTCCGCACCGTTATTTCATCTTACTAAAAAAGCCACACCCAAAATTTCTGATACTGAATTACAAGCGCTTCAAGCAGGTACGGTAAATTGGGATGCGGAATTATTTAATGGTAAGCCAACTTGGAAAAAATTATTCGCATATGCGCCACCAAAGTTATCATCCGAAGAAAAAGCTTTTATTGACGGACCAGTAGAAGAGCTCTGCAGTAAAATTGATGATTGGCAAATCACGCATGTTGACGCAGATTTGCCTAAATCCATGTGGAAGTTTCTCAAAGATAACGGCTTTTTCGGTTTAATTATTCCCAAAAAATATGGTGGCAAAGCATTTTCAGCGTATGCACATGCCGAAATTTTATCCAAAATTTACGGGGTGAGTGGGACAGTGGGAACTACAGTGAATGTACCGAATTCATTGGGTCCTGCTGAATTAATTTTAAAATACGGTACAACAGAACAGAAAGAATATTATTTGCCGCGATTAGCGAAAGGCAAAGAAATCCCGTGTTTTGCGTTAACAGCACCCGATGCAGGATCTGATGCGAGCAGCATTACTGATACGGGCGTGGTCTGTCGTGGGGTATTTGAAGGCAAAAAAATTATTGGCATAAAATTAAATTGGAACAAACGTTACATAACATTGGCTCCCGTAGCGACTGTATTAGGATTGGCATTTAAATTATTGGATCCCGATAAATTATTGGGAAATAAAGAAGAGTTAGGCATTACGTGTGCATTAATTCCGACTGATCAAGATGGGATTACCATTGGTCGCCGTCATTTTCCGCTGAATGCCGTTTTTCAAAATGGTCCTACGCAAGGCAAAAATGTTTTTATTCCTTTGGATTGGATTATTGGTGGACAAGAAAGAGTCGGTCAAGGTTGGCGAATGTTGGTAGAGTGTTTATCTATCGGGCGTGGAATTTCATTGCCATCCACTGCAAGTGGTGGATGTCGCATGGCGGTTTTTGCGACCGGTGCGTATGCGCGTATTCGAAAACAATTTCATGTTCCCATTGGAAAATTCGAAGGTGTGCGAGAAGTGTTAGCGCGAATGGCAGGGAATTTATATGTGTTGGATGCAATGCGTCGATTAACATTGTCTGCCATTGATCGCGGCGAACATCCTGCGGTATTAACCGCCATGACAAAATATCACACGACAGAATTAGCGCGAAAAATTGCGTGTGATGCAATGGATATTCATGGTGGGAAAGCGATTTGTTTAGGCCCTCGGAATTATTTAGCCCGTTTTTATGAAGTCATACCCGTGGGTATTACCGTTGAAGGCGCTAATATTTTAACGCGTTCCATGATTATCTTTGGTCAAGGGTCTCTTCGTTGCCATCGTTATATTTATGATGAAATGGTCGCGATGCAAAAAAATGATCTTAAAAAATTCGACAACGCTTTATGGGGGCATATTGGTTTTTATATTGGAAATGTTTTTCGCTCAGTAGGATTGGGATTAATTTCAGGATATTTTTCTTCAGTTCCGGATTGTTCACCACTTACAAAACGATATTATCAATATCTCAATCGTTTTAGTTCAGCGTTTGCGTTGTTGGCAGATACCTGTTTGATTTCATTGGGTGGCGAACTTAAACGCAAAGAACATTTGTCTGGGCGACTGGGTGATATTTTAAGTTATTTGTATATGATTTCAGCGACCCTCAAACGCTTTGAAGATGAATCACGTCAAATCGCTGATTTCTCTTTGGTGCAATGGGTATGTGAGACGTATTTTTATACTATTCAAACAACGTTTGATGAAATTTTACAAAATCTGCCTTCGCGTGTGTTGAGTGGCATATTGCGGGTCTTGATTTTCCCCTTGGGCAGACACTTTAAAAAGCCCAAGGATAACCTTTCCCAAGTGCTTTCAGATGCTTTATTATCACGAACGCCTACGCGTGATCGACTGACGGCGGGTATGTTCAAAGGGAATATCATGGCGGTTCTAGAGGAAGCTTTAGCGAAAGTCGATACAGCGGATGGTGAGGCATTGCGTAGAGAAGTAATTGCGGTAGATGATTTCGATCCCAAAGATTTAAAACATTAGAGGAATTTCTGTGAAAATTTTTAAACCTATTTTGTTGATGAGTATTTTGCTCTGGTCTGCAAAAAGTTCAGCATTAACGTTTCAACTTCCTTCAAATGGTGACAATGTTGTTGGAAAAGTACAGTGGACGCAATCTTTACCGGGTGATGATTTTATCAAAGTTGGTCGTCGTTACGATATTGGATATTATGAATTAGTCGAAGCCAATCCGGGTATTGATCCTAACCTTCCTCATCCTGGAACAGTATTAGTTATTCCTTCACGATTTGTGATTCCCAATGTTCCGCATACCGGAATTGTTGTGAGTTTGGCGGAATTACGTATTTATTATTTTCCAGTAGGAACTAATCAAGTGATTACTTATCCTGTTGGTATAGGAAGAGAAGGCTGGAATACACCCGTAGGTGTAACGCATGTTATTAAAAAAGTCAAAAATCCAACATGGACGGTTCCCGCTGATATTATGAAATGGCGATTGGAAAAAGAAAACGGTGGTGTGCAATTACCCAAGAGTGTACCGCCTGGACCGAATAATCCATTAGGCGGTTATGCGTTTTATTTAGGATTTTCAGGTTATCGCATTCATGGAACCAATGATCCAACAGGCATTGGTCGACGAAGCAGCTCAGGTTGTATTCGCATGTGGCCAGAAGATGTGGAAGAATTATTTTCACATACCCCTGTTGGTACACAGGTGCGTGTGATTAATGATCCGTTCAAAGCAGGCTGGCTAGATAATCGTGTGTATTTAGAAAGTCATACGCCACTAGAAGAGCAGCAACATATGTATCAGACAGATTCTGCGCCCATGCGTTACGATGTTCAAGCTGTGACAGCCAATCGCCCGGCGAATATTAATTGGTCAGTGGCTAAGTGGGTTTCCAGTCAGCAAAACGGAGTTCCTCAAGTGATTGGGGACGCGAAATAGGATTGCAATGATTGTATTTCGTTATATCGCACGTGAAATTCTAAGTACTTTTTTAGTCATCAGTTTCGTACTGTTGCTGATTTTTGTCAGCAATCAATTCTCGCGTTATTTAGTATTGACCGCCGCTGGAAAATTATTAGGCATGCAGTTATTGCATTTGCTACTTTTAGAAGTACCGCAATTATTAAGTATTATTTTCCCTCTCGCCCTATATTTAAGCATTATTTTGTCTTATGGAAGATTGTATGTTGATAATGAAATGGTTGTGTTGAGAGCCTGTGGTGTTAGTTATCGTAAATTATTAAATATGAGTTTTGTTATTGCGACATTTGTTGCAATCCCTGTGATGATGTTTACCTTATGGATTAATCCGATTGTTGCAGGTACGCGCGATAAATTATTGTCGCAAATTGGTGCAACTTCCGTTTTACAAACGCTACAACCCGGCCGTTTTCAACAAACCAATGATGGAACGAGAATTTTTTATATTGAAAAGATGTCAGATGATAAGCAGGCGCTTCAAGATCTTTTTGTTGCAGAGAAGGGCAAAGAAGGAAGTTGGAATGTAATGTCTGCGGCAGGTGGTCATCACGAAGCAGATGAAAAAACGGGTGATCGTTTTATTGTCGCGGATGATGGTTTTCGTTATCAAGGTGTGCCCGGCACGAAAAATTTTACAATTATTCATTTCGATCATTACGGTGTGCGAATTAATTTACCTGTATTAGAACGCAGTGATGCGATTGATAGTATTCCAACATGGGATTTGTTATTCCCGACCCCAGCGCAACATAATGAATACGCCGCCGAATTTCAGTGGCGATTATCGATGCCGTTATGTATTTATGTATTAACATTAATTGCATTTTCGTTAAGCTCGGTTAAGCCTCGTCAAGGGCGTTTTGGAAAATTATTTCCTGCGGTATTGCTTTATATTATTTATGCGAATTTTATGATTGTCGGGCAAGATTGGATTACGGAAGGACAATTAACGCCTAAATTAGGATTGTGGGTCATGCATTTATTTATGTTAGCCGTGGGGTTATTTTTGTATGCTTATTATACCCGTATGAAATGGATTCAGCGCTCATGATTATTGGACGATATATTGGGTCATCGTTAATTAAAGCGACCTTATTAGTTTTGTTGGTATTTCTTGGATTAGAAACTTTTATTTTGTTGGCAACACAAGTTAATTCTATGGGGAAGGGCGCCTACAATATTTGGCAGGCTTTATTATATGTATTTTTAATATTGCCACAGCAGACTTATTTTTTATTTCCCATGGCGGGTTTATTGGGAATGTTGTTCGGATTAAGTTTGTTATCCAATAGCAGTGAAATCATTGTCATGCGTGCGTCCGGTATTTCTCCTGTTAAAATTATGCGATATGCCATGCAGGCAGGATTAATTTTAGTGATTACCGTGACGTTAATTGGTGAATTGATTGGTCCATCAGCAAAGCATTTGGGTGAAAAGCGAAAATTAATTGCAACGTCAAGTGGTCAAGCGATTAAAACGGGTGAAGGATTGTGGTTGCGCCAGGGCCAGAATTTTTATCACATAGGACAAATTGATTCGTCGCATCGCATTGAAAATGTCAGCCAATATGTTTTTGATGACGCACAGCATTTGATGATCGTGAGTTTTTCTTCGATGGGTGTTTATCAAAATAATACATGGCATATGAAAAATATTCAGCAAAGTAGCATGTCATCGAATCAAGTAACTTCCCAAACCCTTGGTTCACAGAATTGGGATTTGGCAATTGATCCACGATTATTAAAAATTTCATTAAGTACGCCGGATGAAATGTCTTTAAGCCAATTATCTGCTTTCATCGAATATCAAAAACAAACTAATTTAGTTCCGACGATGTATCAATTGTCTTTTTGGCAGCGTGCATTACAACCGTTAGCGAGTTTGGTGATGATGTTTTTAGCCATCCCCTTTGTGTTTGGCCCGCTTCGTAGTGTCTCGACGAGTTTGCGTTTAGTGTTGGGAATTATTGTAGGGTTTGCGTTTTATTTAACAAACCAATTATTTCCACCATTAAGTCAGGTATTGGATTTTCCACCGTATTTAGCCGCGATGTTACCCATTTTGATTTTTGCCATATTTGGTGTGATTTTGTTGAAGCGGGTTCGTTAAGAAAACCTTAGGAATTCTGTGTTAAGCTGAAAGCGCATACCTATTAATTTAGTGCTTTTTAGAATAATGAGCGGCATGTTTTTATGCTGCTCATTATAATTAAAGAGGCTTAATTTTTCCTAATCCTCTAATTTTTTATATTTCACCCGATGCGGTTGATTTGCGGCATCGCCTAAGCGACGTAATCGATCCGCTTCATAATCCGCAAAATTACCTTCGAACCACGTCACGGTACTGTCACCTTCAAACGCTAAAATATGCGTCGCAATTCTGTCTAAGAACCAACGGTCGTGTGAAATAACAACTGCACATCCTGGAAATGTTAATAAAGCTTCTTCCAATGCTCTTAATGTTTCTACATCCAAGTCATTGGTAGGCTCGTCGAGTAATAATAAATTTCCGCCAGATTTTAATAATTTTGCTAAATGAACACGATTTCGCTCACCACCGGATAACATGCTAACCAATTTTTGTTGATCTGCGCCTTTGAAGTTAAATTTACCAACATAACTTCGCGAAGGGGTTTGATAAGCACCGACCATAATAATATCTTGGCCATCAGAGATTTCATCCCATACTGTTTTCTTATCATTTAAATGATCGCGTGATTGATCGACGTAAGATAATTTAACCGTATCGCCAACACGAATTTCACCGCTGTCTGCTTTTTCAATTCCTGTTAGCATTCTAAATAATGTCGTTTTACCTGCACCGTTCGGTCCAATAATTCCAACGATGCCGCCTTTGGGTAAATCAAAATTAACATTTTCAAATAACACTTTATCGCCAAACGCTTTGGAAATATTTTTTGCTTCGATTACCAAATCACCTAAGCGAGGACCGGCTGGAATATAAATTTCTTGTGTTTCTGCGCGTTTTTGGAATTCTTGTGATTGCAATTCTTCAAATTGCGCCAAACGCGCTTTGCTTTTCGCATGACGGCCCTTTGGATTTGAGCGTACCCATTCCAATTCTTTTTGAATGGATTTTTGTCGAGCAATTTCAGTCTTTTCTTCTTGTGCTAAACGTTTTTCTTTTTGATCCAACCACGAAGAATAATTTCCTTTCCACGGAATGCCGTGTCCGCGATCTAGTTCTAAAATCCAACCCGCGACGTTATCTAAGAAATATCTGTCATGGGTAACCGCTACAACAGTACCTTTAAAATCATGTAAAAATCGTTCCAACCAGGCAACACTTTCGGCGTCTAAATGATTTGTGGGTTCGTCGAGCAATAACATATCGTAATTCGATAATAATAATTGGCATAATGCGACACGGCGTTTTTCGCCACCAGATAATTTTGTGACATCGGCATCCCACGGTGGGAGACGTAATGCATCTGCTGCAACTTCTAATTTACGTTCTAACTCCCATCCACCGCAATCATCAATTTTATGTTGCAGTTCACTTTGTTCTTCTAATAATTTATTCATGTCATCGTCTGACATTTCTTCGCCAAATTTTGCACTGATTTCATTAAAGCGATTGATGAGGTTTTGTGTATCTGCAACAGCCAATTCAACATTTCCTCTAACTGTTTTGGTTGGATCCAGTTGAGGTTCTTGAGAAAGATAACCAATGCGTGTGCCCGGTTGAGGGCGAGCTTCTCCGACGATATCTTTGTCGATACCCGCCATAATGCGCAATAAGGTGGATTTTCCGGAGCCATTAAGACCCAATACGCCAATTTTGGCACCAGGGAAAAACGAGAGGTAGATATCTTTTAAGATAAATTTGCTGGGGGGAACCACTTTTCCCACGCCATTCATAGTGAAAATGTACTGACTCATCGCGCCTGTCTCCCTTATAATAGACGACGATTATAGGATGGTTTTTTATAAATTGGCAGGATTTTTATGATGCAACACGATTCCCTAGTACGCTTTTTAATCGAAAATCGCGCGGTCCGCGGTGAAATCGTCTATTTAGATGAAAGTTATCGCGAAGTGATGGTCCGTCACCCGTATCCGCTCCAGATTCAACGTTTATTAGGTGAATTGCTGGCTTGCGTAAGTTTGCTAAGCGCAACCCTAAAATACGAGGGGTCGTTAATATTACAAATTCAAGGCGATGGGCCTATTTCGCTGTTATTAGCGCAGGCGAATGCAGAGCGGCAAATTCGGGGTTTGGCAAAATGGGAAGGAAACGTTCCAGAGAATTTTAATGAAGCAATGGGACAGGGAAAAATGGCCATCACCATTGATCCCGGAAAAGGGAGTGAACGTTATCAAGGCATTGTGGAGTTGCGTGGAAATAATATTGCGCGCATTACAGAAAATTATTTTTATCAATCCGAACAATTGCCAACCTATTTATTTTTATGTGCAGATGAAAAGCGTGCGGCGGGATTTTTAGTCCAATCATTGCCAAAAACTGAAAATCAATTATCAGAAGATTGGTTTCACATTGAACAATTAGTGCGCACATTAACCCCAAAAGAATTATTAGAACTTCCTGCAGAAACAATCCTGCACAGATTATTCCATCAAGAAACCGTCAAAATTTTGGGCAGTCAACCGGTAGAATTTTATTGTCGCTGTTCACGTGATGCAATGGCGAAAGCTATTTTTACCATGGGTAAAGAAGACGCGCGTAAATTATCAGAAGAACATCAAGTTGTCTCTGTGACGTGCGAGTTTTGCAATAAAAAGCAAGATTTTGATCGTATTGATATCGAAAGGATTTTTTATGGAATGTGATTTAGCAAAAGTTGATCCGGAAATATTTGACGCCATTAGATCGGAATCAGAGCGCCAAGAAGAACATATTGAGCTCATAGCCTCTGAAAACTATGCGAGTCGCGCAGTATTAGAAGCTCAAGGATCCGTATTAACCAATAAATACGCCGAAGGTTATCCTGGCAAAAGATATTACGGTGGATGTGAATTTGTAGATGTTGCGGAAAGCTTGGCGATAGAACGTGCTAAAAAATTATTTAAATGTGTGTATGCGAATGTTCAACCACACTCGGGTGCGCAGGCTAATGCTGCTGTTTTTATGGCGTTATTAAATCCAGGCGATACTTTATTGGGTATGAATTTAGCGCACGGCGGACATCTTACACACGGTACATCCGTGAATTTTTCTGGAAAAATGTATCATGCGGTGCAATATGGCATTGATCCGCATTCAGGCGAAATTGACTATAACATTGTTGAAGATCTTGCTGTAAAAAATAAACCTAAGATGATAATTGCAGGGTTTTCAGCGTATTCGCGAATTATAGACTGGAAAATATTTCGGGAAATTGCAGATAAAGTTGGCGCATATTTAGTGGTTGATATGGCGCACATTGCAGGATTGGTTGCCGTTGATCTTTATCCATCCCCAGTACCTTACGCGGATGTGGTGACGTCAACGACCCATAAAACATTGCGTGGACCACGAGGTGGATTAATTTTAGCTCGCTCAAACCCAGACATTGAGAAAAAATTAAATTCAGCGGTATTTCCGGGAATGCAAGGCGGGCCGTTAATGCATGTGATTGCGGCAAAAGCAGTTGCATTTCTTGAAGCATTACAGCCAGAATTTAAAATTTACCAAAAGCAGGTTCTTGCGAATGCTAAGCATTTAGCAAAAAATTTGCAGAATAAAAACTATAAAATAGTTTCTAATGGCACGGATGACCATATGTTTTTAGTGGATTTAACAGATAAAAATATCACGGGCAAAGAAGCCGATGAAGCTTTAGGGAAAGCCAATATTACCGTCAATAAAAATACGGTTCCCAATGATACTCGTTCGCCGTTTATTACCAGCGGCTTACGATTAGGCACACCAGCATCAACAACTCGGGGGTTTAAAGAGTCTGAAATGGCGAAAATAGCGGATTGGATAGCCGATGTGTTGGCAGATCTCCACAATCCTGCGACAATAGCGCGAGTCAAAAATGAAGTAATTACACTGTGTAAACAATTTCCGGTATATAAATAGCCTATGCATTGTCCTTTTTGCCAACATCATGATACGCGCGTGATTGATTCACGCTTGAGTCTGGAAAATAACCACATTCGACGTCGTCGCGAATGCCCACACTGCAATGAGCGATTTAATACGTTGGAAACAGCAGAATTAACATTGCCGTTGATCATTAAACGCGATAATCGTCGAGTAAACTTTGACGAAAGTAAACTACGGGCTGGAATGTTAAGGGCATTAGAAAAAAGGCCGATTTCATTAGATAAAATAGAAGCGGTTATTCATAAAATTATTCAAAAGCTACGTGCGTATGGTGAGCGTGAAATTTCGTCTAATACATTGGGCGAGTGGGTAATGAAAGAGTTGCGGTTATTGGATCCCGTAGCGTATGTAAGGTTTGCATCGGTATATCGTAGCTTTGAAGATGTAGATGCATTTAAAGCGGAAATTCAGCAATTAAAGAAATTAACAAAAGAAGGCCATTCAGAATGACAAATCAAAAACCCTTTTCCATCAATCCACGCGATCGTCGTTGGGCAAGACGTTTATGTTTGCAAGCACTGTATCAATGGGAAATTACGCACCATGATATACGTGAAATAGAACTAAATTCGCTTCAAGATGATAATATTGAACGCGTAGATGTTGAATATTTTAAAGCGTTATTAATCGGTGTAGTTGATAATCTTGATAGTATTCACAGTTATATCAAGCGCTATATTGATAGGCCCATTGCGGAAATTGATCCCATAGAAATCAGTATTTTGCGCATGAGTGTGTATGAATTACTACAACGCCTAGATGTGCCGTATAAAGTTGTTTTGAATGAAGCTTTAGAGTTAGGTAAAGCATTCGGTGCAACGGATGGTTATAAATTTGTTAATGGTATTTTAGATAAAGTCGCGCGTGAAGTGAGGCGCGATGAAGCTGCAAAAAAATGAATGAATTTGGGATCATCAAGCAATACTTTCAACGATTACCTGTCAATCGTCCTGATGTGATTTTAGGCTCAGGTGATGATTGTGCATTACTCAGTGTTCCCCCTAATCAACTGCTTGCTGTTTCAATAGATACGTTGATTTCTGGTGTACATTTTCCAATAGATTTTTCACCGTATAATATTGGGTATAAATCACTCGCGGTAAATTTAAGTGATCTAGCCGCAATGTGCGCAAAACCGGCATGGTTTACGTGTGGATTAACACTTGTTGAGGTTAACGAAGGTTGGTTAAGCGAATTTGCACGTGGATTATTTGATTGTGCTAAAAAATATAATATTCAATTAGTGGGTGGTGATCTCAC
>JANRJR010000028.1:0-15792 GCA_033763845.1 Gammaproteobacteria bacterium
GCAGAACGCACGTTTGCATGCTGCACAATAGAAGCAAACACGGTTAAATTACGGTTATGGACTTGCTGTGTATCCACCAAACTATTTATTGCCTCTAAAATAGCTCGCCTAATATCAGGATTTATTTCGATATTTTGTAAAATCACTAGATTTTCAATAAAGTGAGCCGCTCTTACTTTTTTAGATTCGGAATCAAGATCTGCCAACGGACAAAATGCCAGTTCTTCTGCATTACCAATATCATAGTGATTCCCACCTAATGCTTGCGTTAAGCTTCGATGGGAATAATCTTTATCAAAAACATAAACACAAGCATTTTCATATCGCAAAAACTGTGTAATTAAAAAAGCTAACCACGTGGATTTACCACTTCCCGTTGGACCTAGAATCAGTTGATGCCCCACGTCACTCACATCAAGATGAAAACGAAACGGTGTATGCCCTGTAGTCGCTGCATAAAATACAGGTGGCGCATTTGGCGGTAAAAGTGAAGCGAGTGGCTTTATGGTATTTCCTGTCCACAGCGTATGAAACGGAATGACATGAGACAACGTATACGAATTAATAAAAAGACGCCTGACATTCGCACTCCCATGACCAGGAATACCCCCCAGCCACGCATCAAGTGTATTTACATCTTCAAGGTGTAAATTAAAGCCCTTCTTTTCTAAATAATTTTGAATATTTTTAATGGCTTGAGTAATTATGGTTTGATCTTCATTCATAATCACAATACTGCTTGTCCAATATCCAAATCGTGTACTGTGATTACTGTTTGAGGTCAACGCTAATTGCGTTTCATCAACCATTTCAGCGGCATCTTGATTGACTCTCTGAACCGATTTAGAAAATAAGACTTCTTTAACAAGGCCCATCAATCCTTTCATTTTATTATGCCAGTGCTTTTGATAGCGCTTAATTTCAATTTCTGCAGTAGATTCACTTAAAGGAATAAAACGATTCGACCAGCGATACACTAAAGGATAAGTACTCATTTCTTCCAATAAGCCTGGCATCGTGTGTTCATTGACATAACCAATCACAGATAAAACATAAATATAGTTATTGCCAATTTTTGGAATATAACCGCCAACCAATGGCTTTCGACTTAACAGCACATCTACAAAACACAATTCATTGGGTAAATGACCAGGCAAGCTCACAGGCAGCAATTCACCTGTAATACAGCTGTTTAAAAAAGCTAATAAGGATTGGCTATTTAATTTCAAGAATTTTAACTGGGTATCAAGCAACCCTAAACATCGTTCTACAGTTTCTTTAAATTGATTTAATAATTTATTTAAATCTTGTGAGTCTTCATTATTAGGCAAGTTTTCAACAAACCAATGTTTAGTAGTCTTCACGAGCGGTAAAGGAAATTTCCACACAAACGTCAGATACTGAAGATTCTCATAATGCGCACCTTCTAATTGATATTGCTGACGTCGCATATCATCAACTTGTTTAGCCAACTCGCTTTTGAAATAACTGGATTCTGGAGCAGGATAATCGCGACTGGGAACACGTAATTCATCGACATGAATCATCCAGCCATCATCTAGTGTTAACATCGTGCGATTAACGGCATTTGATAGTGCGGTTAACTCACCCTCTGTTGCAGAATGAATATCGGGTGCTTGATACTGGTAAGTCACTAAAAATGCACCATCTTTATTAATAATAATTCCATCATCAACAAAATGGGCATAATTTAATAAATCAGCCAACCCTTGCTCTTTACTTAAATGTTCTGAAAGCCACATTAAATTAATCCTGTTTTACCTTGATAAATCGGAACGGAGGGTTTAACTAAACGAATAGCGGCATGTATGCCTGAAATAGGCGCGTAATATTTTTTATATCGAATATGGCGTAAATAAACAAGCATAAATTGCACATCACTGCGCGCCATAAATATCCCACCAATACAGCCAACCATAAAAATAGTTAACGCAAGACAATCCATCTCTATATTAAATTTGGCTGAATAAGCCATTGGCAAACACAGGCCGAGCAATAGAAAAAATAACTGCCTATCTACACCCATGATTTGAAAATGACGATTCAATGATTTGAAATACAAGGCTTCCATTAAAAGGTGGTTCCTGTACCAAATAATAATGACACTCCTGTCGATGCACTCAACGCTAGCGACAGAAAAAAGATAATCGTAATAAAGCGCTTAATACCATCACCCCATTCACCCAAGGCTAACGACACACACGTCACCATCACCAACACAACAGCGGCTGAAAAACAAAACTCAATGAAATTGGACTTAAAAATATCCATCGGGCCATTAAACGGTAAATTACCCACAGAACTTGCATAACAAGGGGATGTAAATAAAAAACACCACGCTCCCACAAAAAGTAACACACTAAAATATTGATCCCAACTAACCGACTTTCTCGAGGATAAAATTCTCATTATTAACTTCCTTCACCGTTGCTATTTCAGAAATAAACCCTTTATTCGAACCTCTCTTTGTCACATGCACAATGGCATCAATCGTATGGCGAATAAGAGAAAGGGGCGGATGAGACAAACCTGCTTCAATTGCAAGATCGGATATACGTTGAAGTGCTTCTCGACACCCATTGGCATGTACCGTACAAACACCACCCGGACATCCGGTATTCCAGGCTTTTAACATGTCTAACGCCTCACTACCTCGCACCTCCCCTACAAAAATCCTATCGGGTCGCATACGCATTGCCGTGCGTAATAAATCACGCATAGAAGTAAACTGAGAGGTTAAAAAAGACACTTTATTGCGTGCTGAACATTGAAGTTCCAGAGTATCTTCTAAAACAATGATGCGAGAGCTTGGATCACATCGCGTAATCTCAAAGATTAATGCATTCGTAAACGTTGTTTTACCTGAACCAGGCCCACCACACACCAGAATATTTTTACGCGCCTCGACTAAATCTTTAACCAAAATACATTGTTCTTCTGTCATACGCTCCGTTAAAAAATAATCATCGAGCGTAAAAATAGTTTCGGATTTTTTACGAATCGTAAAACAAGGTTGTGAGACAATTGGCGGAATTTGTCCTGTAAATCGCTCTCCTCGAAGCTCACGATAATAAGGTAACTCTGTTTCAAGCCGAGGATTATCAAATGAAAGTACGGCACCTTGAATTCCCGCGACGCAATTTAAAATCGCATGCGCATGAACCGAAGAAACACTTCCCGCATGCAAAAGACCGTCTTTAACACTATCAATCCACAATGAACCATCAGGATTAAGCATCACTTCATTAATATCAGGTTCTCCTAAAAACCCAATAATTTTATCGCCCAAATCTTGATACAACTTACCAAATAACCGCTGCTGACTTTCTGTAATCATTATCGAATTCCCCAAAATAAAAAACCCAGCGAAGGGAGCAACTCCGCTGGGTTTGGATACTAAAAAATCACTATGACAAATTTATACCTGATTTGTTTTTACACTGCAAGAGACTTTAAAAAAAGGATAGGCCAGTACAGATAATCTTTCCTACAACGTTCGAAAAAATTTTAATTTCTCAGCATCTTTTCTTTCATTCACCCCTCATAGCAATAAGATTTAGTCATTAATACTAAAAATTACAAACACTTTAAAATGAGGCCTTAGAGAAGCCACGACAAGGAGTTAAACTATATGTTTGAGGTAAACCTTTCCGCACTTTTAAATAACTTGTATTACCATCCCGAATTAACCCAGCATGTTGGTGATAAATATTCAGGAAACTATCCCAGCTTTGTCGCAATAGCGATTACCGCAGAGCCTCATCAACCCAGTTTGGTATTTATTTTTAGCGATTTTGAAAAAGGCGCATTACCTTTTATGTTTAAAGAAGGTGTTGAAGCAGTTCGCAAAGAATTCAAAACAGGCCAATGGTCTCCTGGTCAGAATGCAGTCAAGGATAAAATAATTTTTGGTTTTTTTACTCATCAGAATGAAAATTTTATTAAAGCGATGTTAAAACAATTAGGCGTTGAGGATTCCAGTCAAATAAATAAAATTATTAACCAATTCAAAGATCCTAAAGATTTAACAAAAACCCCTACGCTTACTGGAAAGAAAAAGGCTACATAAGCGTACAAGTCGGGCAAGCGTGTCTAATGCAAAAATTAACTGAAGCGCAAATGTCACAAATCGATGCCTATTTGCAGAATAAAAATCAACCCTTGGCAGGAGCTAAACCTTTTTAAATTTTTTTTATTCAAAAATTATGTTCTGCCAATAATCATTGTGAAAATGTATCAGTAGTATTTCGATAACCCTTTTCCAAAGGACCCTCGAGCTGGCTATGAGGCTAACAGAATGAAAAGCGATATCAATCACAGAGCCCATGGTTCGAGTATTAGCTCGGGTATCGCTCTATTTTCTGATGAAAAAACTCAATGTTTGCTGACCCTCAAAAAATTGAAAGAATCTCTATGAATCACACATTTAATGACTAGATACTAAATTTATTTTCAAAAATAAGGGCATTATTAGAGTTGTTACCCTCTTGAGTGTGACTAATCACGCAAAACGATTACATACTCAACGATTTACAGGCTCCGTCTAATGCTTTTTTTATATTATCTTCTAATTTTTTTCCGTACTTTGTTCCAGCGTTTGCATCATTTGTTCTAAATAACTCAATCATTTCTTGAATTATTCTAGCTTTATCGCCTGCATACAACTTTAAACCACTAATGATAAGACTCTGTATTTGCTCTCTATACACACTAAATGTTTCATCTCTAATAATTTGATGACGACCATCACTAGTAAGTGTTGTTATATAAGCTTCGGCGAGCTTTTTAAACTCATCCTCGGAGAGCACAGTATTTATTCTTCTTTCAAACTCCCCTTCTGCCAACACCTTCGCTTGTAGCTCAACCATTTGCCCAGTATAAGTTGGCACAGTACGGCCTAGCTGTTGAGGGCTAAAAAAATTACCCGCTACTGTAAGCCCTGAGCCCGCTATGCGATCACCGGTATATCCAGCGCTGGGATTCCACACTTCCTTAATAAAATCACGAAATTTAACCGTCTCATATTGGTTTTCCATATACTTTCTCCCTCTAATAAATTTTTGAAATTACCGTTAACCCCAACTAATACTTTGCCCTTCTCAGACATGACAAAAACTAACCACAGAATAGTGCTATTGAATTAGTAGCTGCATGATCAATCACCCGCAAAGTAGTAACTTATTCATTCGAAAAGAGTATAGAAGGGATAAAAACATTTAAATACTCGTGAAAATACGTAGGCTGGAGAATTATTACTTACTAAAAATATTCTCAATAAATTCTAAAGAGGGAAATGTCGATTTAAATAACGAACAGTACTTCATAATCACATCCACTTTATTCTTAGCGAGCAATTTTGATTTAACTTGGAGCAGATGACACTCTACGGTTCTAAAAGAAATGCCCATAAGACGGCCGATCTGTTTTGCACTCAAACCATTCGACATATGGTACAAAATCAGGAACTCAATTTTAGTCATTTTTACAATATTTTTTTCAGTATTTTCAATCAAATATTTATCTTTTATTAAAAAATCTTTTAGTAATTTGCTAGGAGTTTCTTCTGCTTTATTTTCGATTGGGCCAATATCTGTATACAACAATGAGCTCTCTGACAAATGAATAAGTTCTTTAGCCTGCTCTTTAAAATACAAACAAAACTGTTCTAACACATCCTGATGATTCAAATAAAAATCCATTATTTTTTGATTACTTGAAGATGTGCTAAACCCAAAAGACTCTATATACTCTTTTTTATTTTTATTAATCATCAACCAATGATCCATATTAAACAATTCTCTTACCTCATTTAAGAAATTATTTTCATATCGATTTATAAAAATACCTTCTCGGTAATTTGGAAAAACAACTTTATCGTATTCTTTATCCCAGAAAAACTTATGGAGCATCGGCGAAGTAACTAAAACCAAAGAATAGCCACTCGGATAAAGGCGGCCATAGTGAAAATAGTTAATACCTGTGCTGGAAAACAAAGGTGCGCAAATCCCTTTCACATGCTCACTGATATTAAGTGAGATATGCTTATCATGCAAACGCTGCTTTGGCTGACTAATTAAACCCATAGCGCCCTCATCATTCTTAAGCAACTGTATATTGTAATAATACATCTGTAAACTGTAATAAATAAATCTCGAGAATACTCTTTATCGTTGTCCATAACGAAAAATTTTATGGTGACACCGCACAACTCAAAGAGCTTAATTCGTGATGTAAAACCTTCCTACCAACCATTGTTTAGCCATCTGCAAATAAGCACCATATTGCGCATGTGAAATACCAAATTTTTTCGCACTCTCTCGCAAACTCAATTGATTTAAATAATAATTCCGCAAACAATCTGCCATGATTGGCTTATATTGCGCCATCTGAACAACCATTCTTTCAAATTCCTCTGCTTCTTCATGTGTTTCTACACTTGCTTTTGATTTACCAGTTTGATTAATAGTCTTACCTTCATGAAACATCGCAATTGACGATTGGCGCTGATAACCAATGTTGAGAAAATTCCCCGTCTTTAACCATTCAGCCCATTCTTGCAGACGATGCTCAAGATAAGCATCCATAGGATTTTCATTTATGATAGGCATTTTTGAGATCCTCTCTGAGCTGTTGTTTAATTGCACGATTTTGCTCATGAAGATGCTTAATCGTTTTTATCATGCGTATTTCATCTTCTTTGGTACGAATATAAGTACCATATTTAGTTGGCTTAGGTTGTTTATACCCCAATGAAAAATCCAACATATTTTCAACGGATTTACGATTTGAACCAAGATGGAATTTTAGCAATTTACGATTACAAAAAAATGCTAACAGCTCAGGCGTGGGATTTTTTCTTAACTCACTTTTTAAAAAATTAAGTTTCTGCAATAACTTCTCTTTTCTGATTTTCGTCATGATGGTTGTCCTATCGTTAGTTTTTCATCGAAAAAAATGGGTTTAGAACAAGACCTGCCTGTTAACCGTGCTGCATGCTCATCAATACCGACCAACTGCTTTCTATAGCTCGATATTGGGCAGATTAAACAGGCGAGATAACAACGCTGAAAGTCTTGAAGCAAAAACGGCAGGTTTTTATCTAACGTATGGCAGAATTTTATCCAACCACCCAATCTCTCAATCACAGCATGGATTATTGAATCATCAAAAATAATGCTCTCATACGCTCCAACCGTCTTCATCGCAGCAAGCACTTTGCTCCACGCTTGGAGAGCTTTATCTTCATTTCTTCCTTCGATATTTCGAATTAAATCTGCGGGCTTTGGCATAAATTGACCTACATCAGGATTCAAGATATGAAGATTTATTGCTCGTTTAATTTCCTCAAGAGAATATTTTTGAACGCCCCACCAATAAATTTCAAACAACTGGGCTGAAATGTTTTTACCGTACAGCTCACCCACCCATGTTAACAATCTACAAAATTCTAATTTTCGTTCACTTTTCACGGATAACTTCCCCATCAATCACACATTTTTTATTTCTTTCATTTTGCTGACTTTGATGCAACCACTGCTCTGCAGCAAAACAATTGCTATCAAATAGCGCGCTGGAGTTAGGCGGTGAACGATTACGATAACTTTGCTTGGGACTGTTTTGGCTTTTCGAAAGCCACGAATTGATGTGTTTTAAAATCCCTGATTTCGTTTTGCGTTTGGTAGGATTAGCTAAATTCCATCCGCGAATATTTCGAAGCTCCTGCGTCACATCTACTGCTGGGTACAAAACCTTCCACTCCTCCACCTGCTGGCAAGAAATCTGAAATTCTTTCCCCGTGTTGAGCGGAATCCCAATTACTCCCTCAGAAAAACTTTCAACTTCGGAAGGCTCAGTACAAATAATATATTCTTCCTGCTCCTGTTCCTGTTTCTGTTCCTGTTCCTGTTTCTGTTCCTGATTAGGCATACTCTTTCGAAAGACTTCCGGTAAGGCTTCCCGAAACCCTTCCGAAAGGCTTTCGATCAAAAGCCTGGCAGAATCCATTAATTCAGTCTTCAAATCACATTCAGGCAGATAATCTAAGGATTGCTCCCATGATTTCACAACATTGGGAGATTCCGGAAAATTGTACTTTAAGAAATTTGGTAACCACAAAAGGAGCGCGCTTTGATCATACTTCACCATATTTTTATCCAAAACTTGACGCAAAGCATGTCGAAGCTTGCGCTCACTCCAGTTCAATTCACCTGCTAACCCTAAAATGGATATGCGCATTGCACCCAATGCGGTTAAGTTGGGGTGAGTCAAAAGGAAGAAAAAAAGAAGTTTTGCATCAACGGTTAGTGAATTAAAGCGCTGATCATTCCAAATACGCGTTTCAATTTTACGATAACGTGCCATACATGCATTACTCTCATTAAGAATAAAAAAAGAAAAACTAAATATCTTTACAAAAGTGCGCTCTGTTTTGAGAAAATTCATTTTTTTTCTTAGGCTTACCTTCGGAATTTAATTCAGGCTTAAAAAAATGAACCAATTTCCATCCCACCTTAAAACCTGGACTTAAAAAGTCTTTCTCGATCAGCTCTTGTATCGCTCGTCGGATAGTAAATTTGTCTAAAGAAAGCATGGCTGCCATATATTCCTCAGCCGTTTGATATCCCTTCGCATTATCGCCATGAGGACAGCTCATTAAATAACCGCCAATTAAATGAGCGTTCAATGATAACGAAAGATATTGAGGGTTAATCCAAAACTCAGTTTGTAACACAACGTGTTCTCGCATGATCACTTTCCTTTCAAAAATGTTTTATATTTCATGATTTGTGCTCTCGCATGAGGAGATAATTTTTCAGCACGAACTTTTCCATCCGTTAGTATTTCGATGGACATAGCATGCTGCACTGGTACACGAACAGACATGTTCAACCAGTTATTAATTACTTTACGGTTAACACCCAACACTTTTGACAATTTTTGTTGGGAATCAAAAAATCGAATCGCTTCAATCAGCGCTTCGTTTCCCATACCTCTACCCCACTATTCTTATTAATTTCTTATAAGTGAGCATAACGAACTATTTGTCCAAAAGTTTGGACAAATAATCAGCTAGACTACAAACAGTTTAGATAGAGATTTTTTTAATACTTAAAGGGCCAGGCCAAGAATAAGCAAAGAGATGCAGAAATTTAAAAAATAAAACGAATGGTTCTAAAACTGCGTTTTTAAGATTGTTCATAATTAGCATCCTTTTTTAATTGGTAGTATTAACAAACTATGTACGCACATTAAGCCTTCTGCTCATTGAGAAATCAATCACTATATTTGGTGGCAAAATTGAATGCCTAATTTTAGGGGTCAAAATATGAACGAACTTGATAAAAAAGCTTTTAATGAAAAAGAAGCATCTTTATATATTGGCATGAGCTTAGGTTATTTAAGACAAGATCGAGTAAACGGTCCTCGCGGTAACAGAACACCTGGCCCCTCCTTTATTAAAATTGGCCGCACTATTCGTTATCTGAAAGAAGATCTTGATACCTGGCTAGAAACCCACAGAATCACTCAAAGTACTATCGACATCGATTTGATTTAACACTTTTTGTTATCACCTCATCGCTGTTCTTTACCGCCCCCACTTTTACGTCCTCCGCTCACATTTATTCTTTGAGGATTTCTCAATCACTGGACTTACCGTGGACTTACGAGTAAGATTTTTGCTGTAACCAAGGAGGAAAAAACATGCAAAAACCTATATATTTAATTGGTGGAGATGGGTGGACTCGAACCACCGACCTCAGCATTATGAGTGCCGCGCTCTAACCGGCTGAGCTACATCTCCAAAGGGAGGAACATCATATCAAACATTGAATCGAAAATGCATCACATCTCCGTCTTGAACAACATACTCTTTTCCTTCTAACCGCCATTTTCCTGCTTCTTTTGCGCCTTGTTCACCACGGTACGTCACATAGTCATCATATCCAATGACTTCCGCCCGAATGAATCCCTTTTCAAAATCCGTGTGAATTTCACCTGCGGCTTGCGGTGCTGTTGCCCCTTGATGAAATGTCCAGGCCCGCACTTCCTTTTCACCCGCCGTAAAATAGGTCTTTAATCCTAGCAATTCATAGCCAACACGAATTAATCTGTCTAATCCAGATTCTTTTAATCCCATTGAATCTAAAAATTCTTTTTTCTCTTCGTCACTGAGCGAGGCTAAATCGGATTCAATCGCTGCCGAAATCGGAACTAGTTTTGCACCCTCAGATTCGGCTAATTTTTTCACCTGATCTAAATAACCATTATTTTCAAAACCATCTTCGCTAACATTAGCAATATATAAAGTCGGCTTTAGGGTTAATAAACTTAACGGTTTTAATAATTCTAAATGGGATTTTTCGAGATCCATGGTTCGAATTAATTTGCCTTGATTTAAATGATTTTTAATCTTTTCAAATATTGGGTCAGGCTTTTGTTGTTTTTTTAAGTATTTTTCAAGGCTGTCCAAATCCGCCAAGGCCAATTCCATGTTAATGGTTTCGATATCCGATAAGGGATTAATTTTTCCGGCAACGTGAACGATGTCATCATTTTCAAAGCAACGCACCACGTGTGCAATCGCTTCCATTTCTCGAATATTCGCTAAGAATTTATTGCCCAATCCTTCGCCTTTTGACGCGCCTTTCACTAAACCGGCAATATCAACAAACTCTATGGTAGTAGGCAGTACTTTTTGAGGTTTTACTATCTCGGCTAATGCATGCAATCGCGCATCAGGAACAGGTACCACACCCACATTGGGGTCAATAGTACAAAACGGATAGTTAGCCGCTTCAATGCCCGCTTTGGTCAGCGCATTAAAAAGCGTGGACTTGCCCACGTTAGGCAACCCTACTATTCCACATCGAAACCCCATGATGTTCCCCAAAACCTATAAAAGAGGCGGTATCTTGCTTAAAAAGCTTGTGGATTTCAATGATTTTGTGGGAAGATTAATTACATATATATAAGGATATAGTTTAACCACAGGGTGTGACGGCTGGAACACAAAAAATAGGCACCCTGAATCTTATGCAACAACGAGACCCAAAGACACCACAAAAGCCTAAAAAACGCCCAGAATCCAGCGAGAATGTCCAACAAGATACTCAGACACCAAAGAAATCAAAAGTGATTTTCTCGCCGTCGACACCCGCTGTACCGACACCAGATTCATCAGCTCAACTTACACACAATGCAGTCTTCACTCATACCTCAGCGGTAGAAAAACAATTAGGCGATACAATTCTGGTTTTTGGAGAAGATGAAGAAGATATTTACGCTAAAAAAGTGAACTACAAAAAGCCCATCCCAATCGAAAAACAAGTTAATACCTACAGAGGCGTTACTCAATACCTCCTAGCATTATTGCGTCATACGCGTGAAAACTCGCCACTTAAATTGGCTCAATTAAAAGGACTGGTCCAAACCTTACACGACCTTATCACCTTACTTTCTTCAGATAAAACAAACCCAAAAAAAATTACTAAAATAAAGAAAATAGCGCTCTTAGTAAGAGATTTTATTAAAGCAAACGTCTCTCCAAAAGTTTCGGATGGCGAATTCAAAAAAAACGTTGAGGCACTTTACATAAGATTACGATTTAATCAACCTCAACAGACTTTTTTGACTCAACTCTTTGCTCATCTCAACACTTTTGTTGAGGATAATGATGATTCACTTCAAGCACATATTAATCGAACCACCGAAAATATAGCGCGCGTTCAAGAACTGATTTCTTTCCTTGAAAAAAATCAATCTGATTTTCAAGAGTACTTTTTAAAGTTACTTCAACAAAGACTCAGACGTTTTGATAAACGCCTTCAAATTGTGAATCAATGGCATTTCCATCTGCAAAAAGAAGTAGCGCATCATAACGCAATTTTTTCTGATATAGATGCGAAACTATTCAAAGAAGAATCAGCGCTTAAAGAATTAAAAGAAAAATCTATTCGCACAGAAAAAGAATTGGCTCGTTTCAAAAAAATACAATCTAAAGAATCTCATTTACTTGATCTGGCAAGAGAACGCCTGGTGAAAAAACTAGGGGATCTTGACGACAGAGATATACCCGCTTCAGAAACTAAAATACGTATCATACAAAGTGACTTAGAAGAACTGCAAAGAAACATAGATGGAGCTATCACATTACAAAATTCAATTCAAGACTGCACAGAAGTATCTCCAGAAACCAAAAAGGCTTTACAAAATATTCAATTGTCTCTTGCAGAAAATACACGCCAACTTAATGTGGTCATCAATACATTATTTAGTAATGATGAAGACATACTTACACCGAATGAAATGCAGCCTTCTCCTCATACACCCAAATGTGTTTCTCCTGTCGCGGCAGAAGCACTCACCCCAAATACTGAAATTAAAGCTTTTATAAGAACTCTCGAAGAATTCACGGCCAATATCCTAGATGCGCTAGAAGAAGAACGCGCACACGCTCCAATAAACTCTCCTGTTCGCGCACCAGAAGTCCCAACTTTTGATGGCGCGTTTTCTGAGCTCCAGCAACAAAAAGCAATCTTAGAAAATTATATTCGCAAGCTCGATGAAAGCACTGATGAATACGCTGCAGTTCAACGTCAAATCAAACTTATAGCTCAACATATCGAGTCAGGTATTGCACTGCTTCAACACAATCACCGGATGATGACAACGCTCGAACAGCAAAAAAGAAAAGCAGAAAAATCGCCTCGCGAAAAATCACCGTTCAAAATTATTACTTCATTAAAACGCGGATCACAAACCCCTCCTTCAGAAAAAAAATCAGAGCCTGCAACCACACCACTTTGGGCAAAAGATCTCGGTGACGTAGAAGTTGATATGGAATTCGCTAGTCGTTTATCACCTCCACGACTTAAGTCTCAAAAAAGAATTGCGCTGGGTGAAGACTCTCCTTTTTTCATACAACTCATTACGCTTAATGAGAGTGTATTTGCCATTGCCCCTGAAAATCCAGCAGAACAAAGCCCACCTTACCCAAGCACACAAATCGTAAAGGACGAAGATGAAGAAGCCGATTTCCTTCCACACAAAAATTATGTCGTTCATGAAGTGCTTGGGAATGGAGAATGTGGTCTAACTGCGTTTGGCATTACGCGAAAATATGCGCATGAGTTACTCTGCAAAAACATACAACGCGTAAAATATTTATTGAACGCAGCAGTTGTTGAAGCTTTACTGTCGGAAAATTTTCAGAATTATTTAGCAGATAATAATGTTGATTTTGATAACGATAATCAAATTACCCTTGCGTATATCAATTATGATGTTAGAAATCGTCAAATCGATAATGGCTGGTCTCATCCTGCTGTGTTACAAGCGCTCGCTGAAATTCAAGGTATTGGGCTTCGCATCTGGCGACGGAACGAACGAGGTAATTTAGTTCCTCACCGTACAAATGAATATGATTATGCTGAACATATTCCAGCAGGTGCTACTCAAATTACGGATCTGTTATTTGTTAATGGAAACCATTTTAATTTACTGGAATTTGAAGAAAACTTACCTCAGCCACAACCCACTTATTTGCCCAATCGATTTTTTGCAGCATCTGAGCCTCCACAAAAACGAACACGTGTTTTTTATCTGTCCGCGGATGAAGCCATCAATCAATTTGGGGAAATTTCAACTCGCCTTAAAGATGGGTTGAGGGAGCTTCTTAGAATATTTACAACTGAACAACGTATAGAGTTAGAGAATGTCAAGACACTATTTAATGATGCCACCGCTTCGCTCGAAAAATTAATTGAACAAGTGAAAGATGAAGGTTTCATAAAAGTCCTTCAACGCTATAAAGGGAAAATTGAATTGTTTACGAAAGAGGCAAACGCATACTCACCCCAAGAATACCTCGAAAAAGCTTATGCACATTTTGTGGGACCACTCGAAGACAAACAAGACAACCGAAAAGTTGCATCACCGCCACGACTTTAATAAAAAAATTATTTATTTCTGAGCTCTCTGGCTTTCCATTTATAATATTCTTCAAAGACCTCTTTTTCCGCTTCTTCGAGAGCGTCAAGCGCATCCTCGAGTTTTGTCTTAACCACTCTAAAAAAATCAGATTGAATATTATCTAAACGTCCGTTTTCTTTTGCTGCCCACTTATCTGACGCGCTTAATTTTTCATACTCGCTTTTTTCATCTTCCCTCATTCTTTTTTTATTTGGGCTCAATTCAGTTGCCACGCTCACGACTCCCTTTCAATCCATTCATGCCGCAGTCTACCAAATAAATTATTATGTTGATACGTAAAATACTCTATGGCAAACTTCAAGACTCTAAAAAGGAAATTACTGGCTCACACGGTTGTGATAATACTTTTAATGAACTGGAATCGTATGTTTGAAAATCAAGATCCGCATCATTGGACATTAAACAGTGATACAGGCACGCAGCTGCATAGCCCTTTCAGAAAACCAGGCGTATTTCGCTCTCCTTTGTCACCGATTAATTTAAACGCTCAAGCCAACCCTTTTCAGCGAACCCCATCACCCAAAAGAGTGCGCCCACCTGTGGAACTGCCACTACCTGAGCCCGAAAAAAAATCACGCGAATTAAGCATCGATGACCTATGTCGACGATCGGCAAATGAACAAAAGAAAAAAGAACTTCAACGGATTGTTGACGATCTTAGCATTAATATCGATCACTTAAAAAACGGGGCCTCCTCTTACAGCGACCCCAAAGAGATTAAAGAACAACGGGATCTTTCGCTTCAGTTAAAATATATTTTAAAACCCGCCTTAACCGCCGCACTGCGCGATAACAAACAACGTTTCCGAGACTATCTTATCGGCAGGGCCTTGTTTTTAGATACGATTTCTACGAATGAAATATTCGAGATTCTGGAAAATTATTGTGGCAATTTTCCTCGAAAACCAGAAATTGATTCATTCGATCATATTTGGCACATTCAACGAAACAGTAGAATTTTTACGTTATTCCTCCAATTTGATTTAGATAGTCGCGATATTTACGATGACGCAAACTGGGCAATCCATCCGAACATTGCAGAAGCACACGAATTCCTTTTTGGGAAAAAAGAAGTTGAATTCCCTGTGGCGCTTTTAGAAAAAAATTATCCGTCAGTAGGTTTTTTTACAGCTCAAAATACAGAGCAATTTATTACAGAATTTAATCAGATTCGCGATGCGCTTCGAAGCGGTATCGTGGAATTCGCTGCTCACCCCCAAAAATTGATGCCAGGCGTCATTGAGGATTTCATTCTCGATCAAGTAAAAGCGCTAATTGCATTAAGAGATAAAATCAAACCTGGGAAAAAAGAAGCAAATGATCTCATTGAAGCCGTGAACTCATATACGAATTTCGTATGTACGCTACGAGAAGAAGCAAAACAACTTCCCACTGAGAAAGCTTTTGAGCTGGCAAATACGTTACTGAACAAACCGGTGGCAACTATTTAGGTTTATTTTCAGTTGCTTTTAAGGCATCTGCCGCTGCATAGACTTGCTGCGCAAGTTTGCTTTCCATATCCAATAATGCTTGCAGCCGGGACACTCTCTCCCCAGCGAAAAAACATTGCTGAGGATGATTTTCCCTCGCCAAATTTCCTGCTATTTTTTTTGGTGCTTGATCACTACTCACCCACTATCTCCCTCTTTATCCATGCCACGCAGTTTACCAAATAAACAATCTTCTTGATACGCAAAAACGCTTGTGGCATATTCCCACGACTAATACGGATATTTATTGAACACACGGCTGTGATTACTTTTAATGATATTCACCGGA
>JANRJR010000029.1:0-8172 GCA_033763845.1 Gammaproteobacteria bacterium
GCTGCTGAAAAAGAAAAATATACTCCTCAGCAACGCCAATTTTTGCGAAAAAAATTACAAGAATATCGAGAACAGCAATTTGATCGAGATGAATATAAAAAAATTATTGATGCAGCAGGTTCTCTTTTTGATGAAACTCCAGGCGATTTATTTCCATCCAGCGAAGAAAAAGAAGCGTTAATAAACTTAATGGAAGAAATCAAAGCAGATAATAAGTTGGAGATCATAAAAGATAAGATTTTGTTGCTAGGTTTTGATGTATCAACAGAATTACTGGATGAGTTGTGGAGAATTATTCAAATTGCTGAAGAAAACCCAACCATTAATTTTAATGATCCACTCGTCAAAAAAATGCTGATGCGATTGGGAAATCCTCCTGCGAATATTTTAGTGATTCTTTCGACACCTGCTGATAAACGCACTGCAAAACAATATGAGCAATTGAACGAGTATTCCCGTGATGAAGAAAACGTGCTTCGAAATGCATCCATTTACGAAGAAATTCAAAAGTCATCGCTGACCCATGAAATCGCCTTAGAAGTATTCTGTGCCGCTGATTCTTCAAATGAACAACGAAAATATATGGCCAAACGCATCGCGGAAAATATTTTTGAGTATTCTGGCGAGGAAGTAATTCAATATTTAAATAAATTGCGGGAATATGAATTAATTCAATCGCTACAGCGTTCTGGGCCGCCAGATGGAATCAGGCCTCGGCAATATGATGGCGTTGAATTAGCAATCAAACAAGCCCGAGATGATATTGTCCGTAAGCTCAAAGAATATAAAAACTCTCTGTTTTATTTTAACCCAAAAAGATTGGACATTTCACATGTTACTAAAATTTTAAAAGATCCCTCATTGCAAAGAGAGGAACCCGTATTAATTGATCCAGAATATGCGAGAATTTTTGATAAAATCTTACGACTCATTCCGCGTGATGTATTAGACGGATTCAGACAATCCACAAAGCCGTTTAGAAAATATAATCAATATGAGCTGGTTCGTACGCCCAATGGAAATGTCTTCGCCATTGATCATGCCCAGTGTTTAGGAAGTGGTGGTTTTGGCTGCGTATTTGTTGCTTATGAAGTGAATGAAATAAACGGAAAATTGGGCAAGCGGGTTGCCGCCAAATTTTTTAATGCAGACAATTCTCATGCTCAAATAATGAGCGAGGCCAAAGCATTAGGAAAAAGTTTTGACGTTAGAGGCGTTGTCTCAGATAAAGTTCAAACATGTTTAGTGATGGAGTACGTAAAAGGTAAACCGATTGCAAAAGATTCTTGGTCTGATGGAACTTTTACGGATCCAGCAGATATTTCAACATTGCCCCTTGTAGAACGATTTAAAGCAATTGTAATGTTGATTGCAGAAGTGAGCACTGCACACCAACATCGAAATAGCGGCAATGCTTTTCTTCATCGCGATATTAGGCTTCAAAATGTTCATGTTGATATCGATAACGGAAAAGTAAAAGATGTTCGATTGTTAGATTTTGGCTTAGCCACATTTATTTCAGAATTTTATGATCCAAAGAGCGTTAACTTTGATGCTCTTAATTCAGTAGGTGCTCTAGGTTTTATAGCGCCTGAGCAAGTGAAAAATCTTAAAAGTGATATGCGCTCGCTACTTCCGACAATATTGCCTTTGTTAGGCGTGTATCGACTTTATCATAGCCATGATATTGATGAGCACCACACTGTAAAGCATTACCTATTAAGTGGATTGCTGCGTGGGATGGAAAATGAGTTACCGCTTCCACTTCGCGCGGCGTTATTTCAATTTATACTCAAAATGGAATCGTACGACGATCCAAATGTTCGACCCAGTGATGATGAAGCGTTTCGTTTCTTTAATGCGTTGTATAACTATTGTCGCGCTAGCGATAAAAATGCTTGGTATGAAGTTGAATATCATCAAGAATTACAGAAAAATTATAGCGAGGTTTTACCTCAGAATTCCTTCAGATGGCTTCAGCAATTGAACGAGCAACAAAATCCTTCTCCTGCAGTGCGCGAAGAAATACAACGCATGACAGCAAAAGTATTTGAACAAATAGAAGCTTTTCATAAGCCAGAAATTTCTGAAGACGAAAAAAGAATATTAGGCACTTATTTTGATCATCTAAGCACAGGGGTTATTAGCGCAAAAATCAGGTTATTAAGATATTTCCTCTTTGACGAAGAGAATGAAAACGAAAATAAATTGCGTTGGGAGTTTTTAGTTAAAGCGCTTTCTGCTGCGCAACTAGAAACAGAAAGTTTTTGTGCTTTTATGTGCTTGCTCAATGCAAAGCGAAAGCTAGTGTCTGATATAGTTTTCAAAAATGAGAACAATACCGTTCTTGAGTTGGATAAAGAAGTGCTGGGAAAATTTGTATTTTTATCAAAAACAAAACATTACGAACACGACCAAGCATCGTGGAAAATTCTTGCGGATATTATCGTTGAAAATCTAGATAAATATTCTGGAAAGGATTTGCTAATTATTCTACGTAAAATCAATAAATTTAATGTCGAAAACGAATACAATAATCTTCGTGATGCTGTGAAAGCAAAGCTTAATGACCAATGGGGTAATGCATGTGCTGCAGTGATACAAGAGCTGAAGATTTCTCCAACGGGGCCAAGCTGGAATCGTAGCTGTGTAAATGATTTGAAAGCCGCAATCGAGGGACAATGCTTTTGGTCAAGAAATAACCATAAATATCTTAAAAATGCTGTTTCAGAATCGCCAAATCAAGCTGTAGATGCTATTGTGAAAAAATTAGGGAAAGTAGTGCCAGCAGGCTAAATAAGCGCTTTAATCCATTCCGCTAACGCTTCAATCTCTTCCTGACAAACCGTATGTGCCATCGGATAATTTTTTAATACAACGTTATGATGAGTTTTTTCCAGCATATCTTTCGAAAGCGTTGCCCATTCATAAGGCAAAACGGGATCGTGCGTGCCGTGTGCTAGAAAAATCGGCGTATGTAAATTCTCCGGATGTTTTTCGTGAGATAAAAAATCACGAAACGGTAAATAGGTCGATAAGCCAATGATTCCTGCTAGTTTATGTGCGTAACGTAAACCCGTATATAACGCAACAGCACCGCCTTGTGAAAACCCACCCAGAAAAATGTTTTCAGCCGGAATGCCCAATTTAATTTGATGTTGAATCATTTCATCAACTTTGTGAGAAATCTCATCCAAGCCCAGACGATCTTCTTTTGAGTTTATGTCTAATCCAAAAATGTCATACCATGCACGCATAATATAGCCATTATTTAATGTCACCGGACGTTCCGGTGCATGCGGAAAAATAAAGCGGATAGGCAGTTGTGTTAATCGCAGTAATTCATGTCCTACCGGCGCAAAATCATTTCCATCCGCGCCTAAGCCATGAAACCACAGTACGGCATAGCGAGCAGGTTGCGGAGGATCAATAAAAATATTGTCTAACATAAGAGAGTTTTTTCGAGTGGTTGATTAAAAAGAATAACGGCTTGGGAAAATTCCCATCCGCACCAGAAAGATACGGATGGGATTGAAAGCTCAATTACGACTTTTGAGTTTCGGTGCTGGTTGTTGTGTCTGTTTTTGTTTCGCTCTTTGCTTTGCCTTCTTCCTTACCTTTTTCTTCTTTTTTAGCGTCTTTGTTGTCGCCTGCTACTGTGGTTTCAGCAATTTTTTTCTTGAATTTGCTGGTTGTTGTGTCTGTTTGACCTTGGGTCGTTGTGGTCTGATCTTGTTGAACAGATGACTGATCAGAATAACCTGTAATTGTCGTTCCCGTGGAACCACTTGTTTGACCCGATTGCGTGTTTGCAAAAGTCATTGTGGAAACGGAAATTGCAAGTCCGGCACTTAAAGCCAACAACATTTGTTTCTTCATGAAGCATCTCCCTCAGAGGTAAAAATAAAAGAATTGAAATCCTAACAGAAAGTGTTATTTTTAGGTACCCCCCGGAGAGAGAAAAATGTCATATTTTTGCAAGACCATGTTTATCCTGAGTTTTATGCTGTTGGCGTCTTGTGGCCAATCGGGTCCGCTGTATTTACCTAAGCCTGCTGCAAATCATCATGTGGGATAAACTCGCTGAACAATACGGAACACCGTGTTATATCTATAAAAAAGATATTATTGAGCAAAAGTGGAACGCGTTTGCAGAAGTCCTCAAGCCAATTTCCCATCAAATTTGTTATGCCGTTAAGGCGAATAGCAATCTTGCTATATTAAATGTTCTCGCAAAATTGGGTTCAGGGTTTGATATTGTGTCGGGTGGTGAACTGGCTCGTGTTTTAAAAGCAGGCGGTGATCCGCAGAAAATTGTTTTTTCCGGTGTCGGTAAACAAGACGCTGAAATTCTTGCTGCACTCGAAGCTAACATTGGATGTTTCAATATTGAATCGCAGTTTGAGCTGGGACAAATTAATCAATTGGCTAAATCAGCAAATAAAATCGCCCCGATTGCATTACGCATAAATCCCGATATTCCCATTAAATCGCATCGTTATATTGCAACGGGATTGAAAGAGAATAAATTTGGCATTCCCATTCAAGAAGCCATTGAGCTTTATTTATATGCAAAAACCTTGCCGAATTTAAAGATTATTGGCATTGCCTGTCATTTGGGATCGCAAATTCAAGATGCAGAACCGTATGAAATTGCACTGAAAAAGCTGTTACATATCATTGATGAATTAGCGAAAAAAGATATTCATATTACACAATGTGATATTGGTGGTGGTTACAGCGTGCATTATCAAAGCGAGCAAGGTTTTAATATTACAGAGTTAGGTAAAGTGGTTTTACCTGAATTTATACATCGAAAGTTGAGGTTGTTGATTGAGCCTGGTCGGGCGATTGTTGCTGAAAGCGGTGTGTTATTAACCAAGGTCATTTCGACAAAAATACAATCTGATAAGAATTTTGTGATTGTCGATGCAGCCATGAATGATTTGATTCGGCCGGCGTTATATGAGGCCTATCATGAGATTGTTCCCTGTAATCCGCGCCACGGTGTTGAAAAAGAATGTGATGTTGTTGGACCTGTATGTGAAACCGGAGATTTTTTAGGGCATCACCGTAAATTGTGCGTGGAAGCTGGGGATTTATTGCAGATTTTGAATGCGGGGGCCTATGGGTTTACCATGAGTTCCAATTATAATTCTCGTCCACGGTGTGCCGAAGTGATGGTGGTGGGTGATAAATCTTTTTTAATTCGTGCGCGAGAGACGCTAGAACAGTTATGGGAAAACGAAACATGTCTGCCGGAATAGCTTTTACCAAAATGCATGGATTAGGTAATGACTTTGTTGTCATTAACAATCTGGAACAAAATCTTTCGTTTACGCCTGCGATGATTTCGCAAATGGCGGATAGAAATATGGGTATTGGATGTGATCAAGTATTGGTCATTGAGAAATCATCTGAGCCCAGCATTGATTTTTTATACCGCATTTTTAATGCCGATGGAACCGAAGTGGGGCAATGTGGAAATGGCGCACGTTGTTTAGCCAAATTTATTCATGACAAAAAATTAAGCCCTAAAAAACAACTACGCGTAAAAACCATTTCATCTGTTTTAGAATTAGCCTATGAAGGTGACAATAAAATCAGCGTCAATATGGGAATTCCGAAAGACATAGCGCCTATCCAAGAAAAATTATTTTTAGGGTTGCAATTAAACATTGGCAATCCACACGCCGTATTTAAAACAGATAATCTGGAAGATATGGGTTTAACCAATTTGGGTTTGGATCATTTTAATGTCGAGTTCATGAAAGTCTTAAGCCGCGATCATATCCGTTTAAGAGTTTTTGAAAGGGGCGTAGGTGAAACAAAAGCATGTGGCAGTGGTGCATGTGCATCGGTTGTCGCAGGTATTGCTCAGAAATGGTTAGATGAAAAAGTGACGGTCGATCTTCCGGGCGGAACACTTAATATCGAATGGAAAGGCGAAAAATCGCCAGTGATAATGACGGGTCCTGCAGTTACAGTGTTTGAGGGTGTGTGGCCTTAAATTAACAGGTAGTAATTTTATTAATAGTAATAAGAGAATTATGATATGGACTATATTTTCAATTTTACGTTGCACATCGATGATTTACCAAGTGATGCTTTTCGTTTGACCTATATCGATTCCCAAAATGACGGGACCTCACAAGATGTCGAATTTGTTGTTCGTGCTTTTAGCGTAAATTCCTATGATATCTCTCACTGGGGGCTAAAAAAAGCAAAATTATACCTTCGTGATGAACTGTTGCATGATGGATTATTGGTTGACGGCAAAGCGTATCAAAAAGATTTCGAAGGCTATTTTTATGAGTTTATTCTAGCTTCGCCGTTTGCGTTATTCAAAACACGCGGGCCGAATCGCGTATTTGTTGATAAAAATGTCGATGAAATTATTGATGCTGTATTTATCAGTGCAGGATGGGCAACAGCCCAATGGTATTGGCGATTAAAACAAGCTTTACCCTTGTTACCGTATCGCGTGCAATATCACCAATCGGATTATGATTTTATTGTAGAATTATTATCAGAATTTAATTTAAATTTTGAGTTTAAAAATAGCATGTGTATTTTGTCGGATTGTTTAGACATAAAAACAACGACGCACCATGTCGAAAGCCCTCAGGCTTATATCAAAAAAACATGCAGTAAATTTTTAGGTTATGATTTTGAAAAAGCTTTTCAGGAGGGTTTATTTTTCGCGACAGTTGAAGCGCCGGACGAACAACAGCCCTATTTAAATCAACAAGGCCATTACCGTATCCGATGGGATTTTGATAAAACATCAACGCCATTGGAAGGGAGCTCACCAATTCCGTTAATTACGCCGCATTTTCTGCATTTCCCGCTACGAAAAGACACACGCGTGGTTGTGAGATGTCTGGAAGGAAAAATGCACCAGCCGATTTTAATAGGCGTTGTGCCTGAAACTGATCCAATCCCTGAGAATTATGTTCACGAAAGTTACAGTAAACATAGGCTTACATTAAATCCTGAAAAAATTTTATTAACGCATGGAAATCAAAAAACCAGTGTATCTCTATCTCAAAACAGTTTGCTTGCTGTGCCTACGGGTATTTTATCGCTAGTCTCTGGAAAAAAACTTATCGAAAATATTCAAGAAGATTGCCAGCATAAAATCAAGAATAATCTGGATATTGCTATTCAGCATAATCAAATGATCACAGTCCATAACGATATCAATTTTGTATCGGGTAGAAATTTTAGTTTTTCGGCGAAGCAGCAATTAAGTATTCATACGTCCGAGAATATGACTTTTCACTGTGAACACAGCCAGTTTTCAGCGGAGAAATTTTTCATGTGTGCAGATAGAACGATAGAAATTGGTGCGAATGGGGTAACGTTATTAAGTGAAACGATTGAGATTCAGGCGGAAACGCTACAGTTAGGATCAGCGGATTCGATGATATCGATGATCCCGGCGGGTGTGGTTCTTAATGTGCCGGTGTTAATGATAAATGCAGCGGTAATTTCTGGCATAAAAATGCCTCCCTAAAAATGATGTGTGAGTTTGTAGGGACCAGGTCGTGCCTGGTTCAAAAATCTTAAAATTTTTTTTACACTAGGATTAGGCCATGCCTAATCCTAAATAAAAACCATTTCAATCTATTTAGATGGGATTTGCAGGGACCAGGCTATGCCTGGTCCTAAGAGAACATACGGAAAATCTAACGATTTTCGGCAAATTTCGGGAATTGAAATGCCGTCATAAATCCAGGGACAAATGGATTTAATGGTTGTGCAGACAATAAAAACGACACTTTTTCGCCATCTACTGTGAATGTCAGATTGAATTTTTGATTGTTGGGCTGTGCGATTAATTGACTTTTATCCAATAATTTAAATAATGCCCATGATCCCGCTTCATTTAAGTGATGCTTTTTTCCGTTTTTATCTGTAATTAATAAGCTAAAATCTTTTGTATTGGTGGGCCACGTAAATTGTGTTTTGTAGGTGGCTTTACCTTCCACTAATATCTGAGCGCTTTTAATTTCGGGTGAATGTGAGGTAAGCGTGAAAGTAAATGGCACAGATAGCTCATTTTTGTTGTTGAAATATAACTGATGAATAATGTTTGCGCGTTCAAATTGCAATAACGTTGTTGCATTTTGCTGGGCAAAATTAGTGTTTGTGTTTTCCCATTGCCAT
>JANRJR010000030.1:0-3410 GCA_033763845.1 Gammaproteobacteria bacterium
CACATCCAGACAACGTTGTCATGGATGCAAGGAATTCAACCGTTCTGACCCATTACCCTTTATTTTAGCCAAGGCAGCTTTTGCCGCGCCCGATTCCCTAAAACAATGGGAGACCTGCACCAGCGTTGGGTTATAATGGTCAGTCAGGGAAGACTTGCGCTAGCGAAGAGACAATGGCACCTAATCTGCGGAATCTACACATTTTTACCTACATTCCGCAGGTCAAAGATCAATAATCTGCGGAATCTATGTATTTTTACCCAGATTCCGCAGATTAAACCGAAAATATGATCGGACGTAAAAAAGAAATGGAGGTTTTGGCTAACGTTTATGCCTCTAAAAAGGCAGAGTTAGTAGCCGTTTTTGGCAGAAGACGGGTGGGGAAAACGTATTTGATTGGGTCGTTTTTTGAAGGAAAAATTGACTTCGAGTTGACGGGGTTGAAAGATGGCACGAAGCAACAGCAATTGAGGAACTTTGCCTACAGCCTTAAAGATGCTCAAAAATCACCGACATTACCACCGCCGCCGATTGATTGGTTGGAAGCGTTTCACCAACTGAAAACACATCTTGAATCCTTGGGCAATCCCGAAAAACGAAAGGTTGTTTTCATCGACGAAGTGCCCTGGATGGCCAGTGGAAAATCCGATTTTTTGACGGGCTTTAGTTATTTTTGGAACAGTTACGCGGCAAAAACGAAAATCGTTGTGGTGATTTGTGGCTCGGCTACGGCCTGGATGATACAAAAAATCATCAATGACAAAGGTGGTTTGCACAACCGGGTCACCTGCCGTATTCACCTGCAACCTTTTACATTGGCCGAAACAGAAGCCTATTTTTTAGAAAAAAACATCGTTTTTGACCGTTATCAATTGCTCTTGCTTTATATGACCATGGGGGGCATCCCGCATTATTTAAACCAGGTTAAGGGAGGCAAAAGCGCTATTCAAAATATTGATGAAATTTGTTTTCACGCCGATGGTTTGTTGCGGACAGAATTTGACAACCTGTACAGTTCCTTATTTGCCAATCCCGAACGCTACGAATCGATTATTTCGGCGCTTTCGTCAACATGGAAAGGCATGAGCCGCATGGAGATTATCGCAAAGACGAAGATTTTAGATGGCGGTGGTTTGACCATGATGTTGCAAGAACTCGAACAGTCGGGTTTTATTTCGTCCTACATTCCTTTTGGAAAAAAGAAAAAGGACACCCTTTTCAGGCTAACAGATTGTTATTCTCTGTTTTATCTAAAATTCATTCGGGACATTCCCGCCAAGGAAACCATAGCTTGGCAGTCATTGAGTCAAACCCAAGCCTGGATAACCTGGAGTGGTTATGCTTTTGAAAATATTTGTTTTCATCACATTGAAAACATTAAAGCAGCTTTGGGCATAGCTGGTGTCCATACCAATCAATACAGTTTTTTATCAAAACCAAGCGATGAAAACGAAGGTGCACAAATTGACCTTTTGATTGATCGACAGGATAATGTTATCTCTTGGTGTGAAGTAAAATTCTACAACGATGAGCTGGTTTTAACGAAAGCCGACGCTGATGGTTTACGCCGGAAAAAGAGCATTTTCCGGCACGTTTCGGGTACTAAAAAACAAATTTTCATTGTATTGATCACCACTTTTGGCTTGTTGAGCAACAAACACAGTTTGGGGCTGGTAGACAATGTGCTAGATATGAATGCTTTGTTTTAAATATAGATGGAAGTTGTTTTAGAAGAACTAGGTTTGCCAACAAGAAAAATAGGAAACTGATATGAAAAAGATTCTTTTAACAACAAATTTGGATGCTATGTTAGTTCCTCAACAAGGGACAGATACCTTTTTTAGGGTTAATATTGGAGATTTGTTTGTAAATCCCATATCCCCCCAAGAATTGACATCTACCTTTAAAATTAATTGTATTCTTAATTTTCTAAAAGCTAAAGATATGAATGTTCTTATCGGGTATGCATTTCATAGTTATGAAGAATTTATTGATCTAAAAAATAGACTACATGAAATCGGATTAAAAATCACTAAAATATTTATCGGTATAGATAAAGAAAATGATGACTCCTACAGAAAATTTTATGAGCAACACTCGAGATGGTTAGATTATCACCCTGATTATATTGAGGAAGAGCAGAATAAGCATAGGGCAGAGTTATTAAATTTGGCGAATAAAATAAAAGCATATGCCATTGATTTTCAAATTGTTGAAAAGTGAATCAATACTTTGTGCCGCCAAGCTTTGTGCATGGGGTAACTGATTTTGGAGGCTGATAAGTTGATAAAGGCATTTATAAAACTTGACGGTGTGCAGTATACTGGGATTGTGAATGAATTAGGGTGTGCCCCCTGCTGGTACAAGTCTCCAGACTTGTACCAGCAGGGACAAAGGATTTGTAAGAGCTACTATTGACCGTGACGAGGTAAATATAGTGGTTGTAAGGTTTAACAAATAAAAATGGAGACTATGCCACATTATGCAGTGATCAATCAATCGAAGACAAGAGGACTGAGTTGTTCATTCGAGGCAATTAGGATACACCTATTTGAGGATTCTGATTTTACCTCAAAAACCCAGGCCGAGATGAATTTCTTTCTTGAAGTAGATAGAAAGATTGTTTTTATTGGGAAGTTAAGAACAAGGCTTAAGTATTTATTAGATGTTCGTGAACTTTTTATCACTAAAGAGTACCATGACTTAATTGAATGTCATTTTGAAGGAACATCAATAATGCTCAAAAAAAATAATTATGATATTGACATACTCTGGTTTCTAAGCCTTTTGAATTTTTTAGAAGATGACTCAGACCCAGTTGAGTTTATTTGCACTCAACATGATGAGCCAATATGGATAAAAAAGATAGTTCGCCCTGATTTATTCGTCAGCTAATTAGAACATAAGAACACCGCTCGCAAAGAGCTAATCTACTAAATCCAAAACCATTAAACACACACAACCATGAAAAAGCAAAACATACTACAATTAATCATCGGGCTGGCGCTATTGACAGCCATCTCCTGCACCCCCGACACCCCCGACTTCGAGCTCGGCCGCTACACCTACGCCGGCATCGACAACAAAACCTTCCGTTTTTTCCGCGTAGAAAACGGCGGGGTATTTCGGGAGGTGAGTGCGAAGAAGACGGGGATCGGGGCGATTGCGGCGGTGCAGTTTTGTGATGAGGATGCCTTTGGGCCTTCGTTTTATGATTGTGGGTTGTTTCCGGGTTTGGAAAAGCCCTACTTCGATTTTAAAGAGAACGAAGTGGAAATCGCCATTTTTTATGCGCCAGACGAAGAAATCCTCAAAGAAACGGTGCCCTACACCATAGCGGGGGATAGTTTGGTATTGGGTACGCTACCCGATGTGCTGAAGCTGCCGCGGCCTACGGGCAATAAAAACCG
>JANRJR010000031.1:0-6487 GCA_033763845.1 Gammaproteobacteria bacterium
GCTAAATTAAATTTAGATAATGACATCAGAAACCACCAAATCACCAAAGACAATTTGACCTTGCGTTACCAAAATTCGGAAGTTTCTTTGCGTACGGCTTACTCAAGTTACAAATCGAGCAAAGAAAATATGGAATTGGCAAAAAAACTTTTTGAGGTAACCAATTATCAATATCAAAAAGGAATGGCTTCGTTTACAGATTTTATGAACGACGATAATGCCTTCAAAAATACCCAAAACAACTACCTGAGTAGTCTTTACAATTTGATGCTTTCGAAGTTGAACTATGAAAAATCGAAAGGGTCACTGCTGTCATACCTTAACGAACTAAAATAATTGGATGAATATGAAAATAAGTAGAGCAACGCTTATTTCCCTTGTGGCTGTATTTGTGCTGGTAGCCATCATTGCCGTCACCTTAATTAGAAACAAAAAAGAAATCGACAAAAGCAATACGCCTGTCGATAGGTCAAATGTTCCTGTAGCAGTATCGGTAGCATCGGTAGCATTTGACAATATGAATGAAAGTATTCTGTTTCCTGCCACGCTCAAAGCTTTTGAGGAAAGCAACATTTATTCTCAAACAAGTGGTATCCTGAGCAGTTTATCCATCGAATTGGGGCAGTATGTACAGCAGGGTAAGGTTGTGGGAAAAATTGATACCCGTATTTTAGAAATCAACCTAAAAAACGCCTTGGTAAATCTTGAAACTGCAAAAGTAAACAAACAGTCGGCGGCAAACAATTTGAAAAAATTGGAGGAAGAATACATCAGAGCCAAAGAACTTTTTGAAAACCAAGCGGGGCTTGAAGTGAATATGATCAATGCCAAATACGCATTTGACAATGCTAAACTTTCGGCAGATAATGCGAACAATAGTTATGAAAATGCGCTGGTACAAATTGAACTGACCAAACAACAAATTGCCAATACCAATATCGTTGCACCTTTAAGTGGAACCATTTCAAGCAAAAATTTAAAAAGAGGCGAATATGTAAACCCTGGGGCAATTATTGCGAGTATTACCAATATTGGCAGTTTAAAAGCGAGTGTATTTGTGGACCAAAGCGTGGTGTACAGGTTAAAATTAGGGCAAACGAGTTTTTTAACTTCGTCTTTTATGCCGGATAAGAAATTTAGCAGCACCATCATTTACATCAGCCCCAAAGCCGATGCGAACCACAACTATCAAGTTGATTTATTGCTAAAAAATACGGATGTAGCCCTCAAAGCTGGTACAGATATGATGGCGAGTTTTGGTGGTTCAGAAAGAGGCAATGTGTTGCAAATACCTAAAAATGCATTGGTTGCAGAAAAAGACGAAGCTTTTGTGTATGTAGTAGAAAATAACACAGCGGTTGGCAAACCCATCAAAATAGGAAGCATTTTAAATGGTAAAGTAGAAGTATTATCGGGTTTAAAGGAGGGCGACAAAGTGGTAACAAATGGTCAAATCAACATCAAAGAAGGCAGTAAAGTAACTGTTCTCAACTAAAAAAGCACTGTGTTATGTCATTAACCGAAATTTCAATAAAAAGACCGCTTTTGATTTCCACCATCTTTATCGCTCTGATATTGTTTGGAATCATCAGTTACATGGGGTTGAACTACAATTTGTTGCCTTCATTTTCGGCCGGGATATTGAATGTACAAACTGCTTATCCGGGGGCGTCGCCCAACGAAATAGAAAGCAGCATTACCAAACCCATTGAAGACGCAATTAGTACGGTGGAAGGAATCAATATTATTACCTCCACTTCTGCACAAAATATTTCTTCGGTAAAAATAGAGCTCAAATCTGGGGTAAATGACATCGCCGCTCAGCAAGATGTAGAGCGAAAAATTAATCAGATAAAGGCAAATTTACCCGAAGATGCCAACGAGCCTGTAGTAAACAGATTCAGTACAGACCAATTTGCCATTCTGAATTTAACCATGACGGCAAAAATGTCGGACAAAGAATTATTTGAGTTGATTGATAAAGAAATAAAGCCACAAATTAGCAATGTACAAGGTGTAGGAGAAATCAGCATCATCGGAGGACAAGAAAGAGAAGTGGAAGTAAAGCTCGACAATGAAAAATTACAGGCTTACAAACTTTCGCCCAAACAAGTTTTTCAAATTATTTCGAGCAGTAACAAAACCTATCCTGCCGGCGAAGTATCTAACCAGGATGCCAATGTATCGCTAAAATTGGAAGCGAGTCTTTCAAATATAGCGGCATTGAATCAATTGGTGATAAAAGACAATGGCTCTGGGAGTAAGGTACTGCTTGCTGATATTGCTACCATAGATGACGCTCAGCAAAAGGTGAAAACCCTGAATCGAAATAACCGCAATAGTGGGATTGGTATGCAAATATTCAAAACCAACGATGCCAACGCGGTAAAAGTAAGCGATGGGGTAAAGGAAAAACTAAAAGGCCTAAAAACAGCTTACGCCAGCAAAGAATTTAATTACGATATCGCTTCCGACCAATCCATCTACACCTTGGCTTCTGCCGATGCTGTGATTCACGATTTGTTTTTGGCTATCCTCATTGTCGGTGTGGTAATGCTGTTGTTTCTGCACAGTTTGCGCAGTTCCTTTTTTGTATTGATAGCCATTCCATCGGCCATGATTCCAACTTTTATTGTCATGGCTGCAATGGGTTTTTCGCTCAATTTGATGACCTTATTGGGGCTATCCTTGGTGGTGGGCATTTTGGTAGATGACAGTATCGTCGTATTAGAAAATATTTTTCGACACCTGGAAATGGGTAAGCATAAAGCCGAGGCTGCATTAGATGGTCGTAGTGAAATTGGTTTTACCGCGGTGGCCATTACTTTGGTGGATGTAGTGGTGTTTTTGCCCATGGCTTTTACGGGGGGATTAATTGGCAACATTCTAAAAGAATTTTCCGTGGTGGTGGTCGTATCTACCCTCATGAGTTTGTTGGTTGCTTTTACGCTCACGCCGATGTTGGCTTCACGTTTCGGAAAATTAGAACACCTTAGCAAGGCAACTGCTTGGGGAAGATTTATTTTATCGTTCGAAAGCCAATTGGAGCAATTAAAAGATGCTTACGGCAGGATGTTGCACTGGGTTTTATTTCACAAAAGATACTTGTTAATCCTGGTGATTGCACTCTTAGTGGGTTCGGTGATGTTGATTCCATCAGGTTTCATCGGGGCATCGTTTGCTGGCTCTAGCGATAGAGGCGAACTGAGTATTAAATTGGAAATGGATGAAACTACACCCATTTACCAAACCAATTTGGCCATTCAACAAGCCGAAGAAATGGTGTTGAAACACCCCGAAGTAATCAATGCCTATACTTTAGTAGGTACACAATCTAGCAATGTTGGGGTGGGATCTTCGAGCGCCTATAAAGGCGAAATTGCCGTGACGATGGTCAGTAAAAATGAGCGAGACATATCTTCCGATCAATTTGCCACCCGACTACGCGATGAAATCGAACGCATTCCGGGCTTGCAGGCCACCATTATCCCAACGGGTATTACAGGCTCTACCAATTCGCCCATTCAAATTGTAATAAAAGGTCCAAAATCTGAGGAAGTATTTCAGGCTGCTTTGAAGGTGAAAGGAATTGTGGAAAATACGGCAGGAACTGATTATGTGCGTTTTAGTACAAAAGGAGTGAAAAGACAAATTGAGATTGAACCTGACAGAGATTTACTGGCCCGGATGGGTTTAACCATGCCCGATGTAAATCAATCCATTCAAATAGCATTTAGTGGCAATAATAAGACCGAATTTACCGACGCTAATGCTAATGAAAAATATGGCATCAATGTAGTGCTGGATAATTTTGATAAGCAAAGTATAGAAGACGTAAAAAAATTAGCATTGTCAAACAACAAAGGAGAATTGGTGCAATTGTATCAGGTGGCTTCCATCAAAGAAGTGGTGGGACAATCCGTTTTGCAACGCACCAATCGCCAAAGCTCTATTACCATTACTTCATCGGCAGTTGGGCGGCCTTCGGGCAATATAGTCGCCGATATTCAAAAAAAATTAGCCGAAACAACCTTACCCACAGGCATCGAAGTACAATATCAGGGTGACGCTCAAAACCAAAGCGATGCATTCAGCAGCCTTGGGTTGGCACTTATCTTGGCAATTGTGTTGGTGTACATGATTATGGTTTCGCTGTACGAAAGTTTGATTTATCCCTTCATCGTTATTTTCTCTGTTCCGGTGGCACTTATCGGAGCCTTGTTGGCTATTGCTTTAACGATGAATCAATTAACCATTTTTACCATCATTGGTATGATTATGTTGCTGGGTTTGGTAACGAAAAACGGAATTTTAATCGTTGATTTTGCCAATCAACTAAAAGCCGAAGGTAAAGAACTGGTTGAAGCCTTGATAGAGGCAGGAAAGGAACGGCTACGCCCCATCATTATGACCACTTTTGCCATGATTTTAGGGATGTTGCCCTTGGCTTTGTCATCCAGCGAAGGTTCCGAATTTAAGAATGGTATGGCTTGGGCAATTATTGGAGGTTTAACAAGCTCGTTTTTGCTCACTTTATTTCTGGTTCCAACTGTTTATTATATTGTAGATAAAGTGCAGGCCCGCTTTTCAAAACCCCAAAAGAAAATGGAACCTTCAGTTACTTAATTGAGAATTGTTTTTCATTGAAAATAAGGCCTGTTTCACTTAGCGCTTGTAAAAAAAATGCTAATGAATAAAATAACATGGTTATGAAAAAGATACTCATTGCATTCGGAATTTTACTATTCATCATGGCGCTCATGGTGATTTTCGCGCCTCAAATCCTCAAAAGCTTTGGGTACCATCCCGACTATGCTAGGGTGAGCTATTCCTTCAACAACAAAAAGGCTTTGATCGTTACTACAAGCCACAGCGTTTTAGGAGAGACTGGCAAAGCCACCGGAGTTTATCCATCCGAAATGACCATTCCTTATTATGAATTCTTGGATGCAGGGCTTGATGTGGACATTGCGAGCATCAAAGGTGGTGAAATTCCTATTGAGCCGATTGGGCTGAGATTTCCAATGAAGTCACACCAAGACAAGCGTTACCTGAATGATGAGGCAGCAAAGGAGAAAACCAGGCATTCGTTAAAAATAGACGACATCAACTTCTTAGACTACGATATCATTTTTATGGCCGGCGGATGGGGGGCATCCTATGATTTGGGAACAAGTGAAGTTTTAGGTAAGAAAATCACGGAAGCACATGCCAAGGGTATTTTCCTAGGTTCCGTTTGTCATGGGGTATTGGGTTTCCTCATGGCAAAAGATACCACCGGACTTCCTCTTGTGGAGGGTAAAAAAATGACGGGTGTGACCGACAAACAAGTGAAAGAGTTGAACATAAGCATAACTCCCATGCACCCTGAAACGGAACTGAGGAAACATGGTGCCATCTATCAAAGCAACACAGGATTTAGAGATTTTTTTGCAACGCTTACGGTAGTAGATGGCAACATTGTTACGGGACAAAATCAAAATTCTTCTGGCGAGACAGCACAGTCATTACTAAAAATGCTAAAGCTCAAAAATGGATTGTAGCAAAGCATCGGATAGTGAACTAAGAGCATGTCTTAATATTTTGTAATAAACCGAACTATCATGAAAAGGGCAATTTACATTTTTCTCGCTATCGCAGCAATGTTAGGTTTAATAGGCTTTGCTGCAATGACTTTCTTTCCACAAAAGTTAGTTCCGATAGCCATCAAACAACAAGTACAACGATTTGTGAAACAGGATGAGCAGAATAATGCTATTTTAGAGGATAAAGAAAGCATCCGTATATATACAGTAGGAACTGCATCGCCCATGCCGGGAGAAAGGGTGCAAACAGGCACTGCCATTATTGTGAACGGGCATTTTTTCATGTTTGATGTTGGTGACGGAGTGGTTAACAAAGCGGAAAACATGGGCTTGCCACTCAATCGTTTAGACGGTATTTTTATTACGCATTGGCATTCTGATCATAGTATGGATTTGCCAAGTTTAATCAGCCGCTCTTGGCTGTTGGGACGTACCAATGATTTACATCTTTATGGACCTGACGGGACAGATACGCTCAACCAAGCCATCAATCAATTTTTACATATTGAAAATCAGCATCGAGTAGACCATCATGGGCCTGAGACAATGGATATTTCAAAAGCCAGAGCTATTCCACACGAGTTTAAAAATGTACAAGGTGGAAAAGAAATCATTTATCAACAAGATGGTATTACGATTACAGCATTTGATGTGGACCATGCCCCTATCGAACCAGCCGTTGGTTATGCCATAGAATATCGTGGAAAAAAAGTAGTCATTAGTGGTGATACTAAGAAGAATGACTTGGTATTAGAAATGGCTCAGGATGCTGATGTACTCTTACATGAGGTGTTGTTGAAGTCTTTCTTAGTACACATGGACGCGCAATTGCAAGCAGCAGGAATGGCAAGAAATGGAAAAATCATCCATGATATTCAAGATTATCATACGTTCCCTGCTGA
>JANRJR010000032.1:0-45904 GCA_033763845.1 Gammaproteobacteria bacterium
ACCTTCTTCAAATACTCCCCCGTATGGGATTTTTTATTTTTCGCGACGTCTTCGGGAGTTCCACACGCCACTAATGTTCCGCCTTTATTTCCCCCTTCAGGACCTAAATCAATAATCCAGTCGGCGGTTTTGATTACATCTAAATTATGTTCAATAACTACAACCGTATTACCTTTTTCTTTTAAACGATGCAGAACTTCTAATAATTGCGCGATATCATGAAAATGCAATCCTGTCGTCGGCTCGTCTAATATATATAGAGTATTACCCGTGTCGCGACGCGATAATTCTTTTGATAATTTCACACGCTGCGCTTCGCCACCCGATAAAGTAGTAGCGCTCTGCCCCAATGTTATATAACTTAAACCGACATCCACTAACGTCTGTAATTTGCGTGCAATAACGGGAACCGCATCAAAAAATACGCGGGCATCTTCAACGGTCATCTCCAACACCTCATAAATATTTTTATGTTTGTATTTTACTTCCAATGTTTCGCGATTATACCGTGCACCTTTACAGACATCACACATCACATAAATATCTGGCAGAAAATGCATGGCGACTTTAATGACTCCATCACCCTCACACGCTTCACATCGTCCACCACGAACATTAAAACTAAAGCGTCCCGGCGAATATCCACGCGAACGCGCTTCTTGTGTGCCAGAAAATAATTCACGAATATGCGTAAACATGCCCGTATATGTCGCAGGATTTGAACGCGGTGTTCTTCCAATCGGCGCTTGATCAATATCAACGACTGTTTCAAATTGCTCTAAGCCTTTAATACTTTCGTGACCAGCTGGCATAATTAACGTCGAGCCATTTAATGCTCTCGCAGCTGCAGGATACAACGTATCATTAATTAAAGTAGACTTTCCTGATCCAGATACGCCCGTAATACACGTTAATAATCCGGCGGGAATTTTTACAGAAATATTTTTTAAATTATTCCCAGTTGCACCCTTAATTTCTATGACCTTTTTCGGATTCATAGGCGTACGCTGTGAAGGAATTACAATACTTTTTCGTCCGCTTAAATAATCTGCGGTCAGAGAATTTTTATTGCTTAAAATAGATTTGGGTGACCCTTGCGCGACGATTTTACCACCATGCACACCAGCACCAGGGCCTAAATCAATCACATGATCGGCGCTTAATATCGCTTCTTCATCGTGCTCTACTACTAATACAGTATTACCTAAATCCCTTAAATAATTTAAGGTTTTTAATAATCGCGCATTATCTCTTTGATGCAAGCCTATAGACGGCTCATCTAAAATATACATCACACCCACCAATGCAGAACCAATTTGACTGGCGAGCCTTATTCTTTGTGCTTCGCCACCCGATAGTGTTTCTGCACGTCTATCAAGTGATAAATAATCCAAACCAACGTTTTTTAAAAAATTTAATCTTGCAATAATTTCTTTGAGGATTTTGGACGCAATTTCGCCTCTTTTACCTGTCAATTTTAATTTTTCAAAAAAGTCTAATGATTCTATAATCGAAAAACCTGTTATTTTTGGGAGATTAATTTTGTTAATAAAAACATTACGGGCTTCTTCTCTCAATCGCGAACCTGAACATGACTGACAGGGTTGATGTGATAAATATTTAAAAAATTCTTCACGCATCATATCCGAATCAGTCTCACGGTAACGACGTTCAAAATTATGTACTATGCCTTCAAATGGTTTAATTTTTTCATACACGGCTCCGCGATCGTTAACATATCTAAAATGAATATCTTGTTCACCAGAACCATAAAAAATAATATCTTTGGCTTTTTGCGATAATTGTGAGAATGGCTTGTCTAAATCAAATTTATAATATTTCGCGACAGCCACCAATAAACTATAATAATAACCACTGCGTTTATCCCATCCACGAACTGCACCAGCATTAATACTCAGTGATTCATCGGTCACAATTCGCTTAGGATCAAAAAATTGTTTTTCACCCAGTCCATCACATTCTGCACATGCACCCACGGGATTATTAAATGAAAACAATCGGGGTTCGAGTTCTTGAAGAGAATATCCACAATGTGGGCAGGCAAATTTGGAAGAAAATAACAAATCTGTTTTTTTAGAATCTATAAAGTGAATTTTGACTAATCCAGACGACAATCCTACAGCTGTTTCTAAAGACTCTGCTAAACGCTGTCTTATATCCGCTCTGACTTTTAATCTATCAACAACCACTTCAATAGTATGTTTTTGGCGTAATGATAAAGCTTTGAATTGATCTAATTCGATAATTTCACCATCAATTCTGGCTCGTATAAATCCTTTGGACTTTAATTCATTGATTAATTCAACATGCTCGCCTTTTCGTTCTTGCACAACCGGCGACATCACCATGATTTTAGTGTCTTCCGGTAGATCCAAAATATTATCAACCATTTGACTAATGGTTTGCGCATTTAAAATAACATTATGCGTTGGACAATGCGGCTCACCCACACGCGCAAATAATAATCGCAAATAGTCATAAATTTCTGTCACTGTTCCGACAGTCGATCGTGGGTTATGCGAGGTTGATTTTTGCTCAATTGCAATCGCCGGTGACAAGCCTTCTATATGATCCACATCGGGCTTTTCCATCATCGATAAAAATTGCCGCGCATACGCTGACAATGATTCGACATAACGACGCTGACCCTCGGCGTATAGTGTATCAAACGCGAGTGATGACTTCCCCGATCCGGATAACCCTGTGATGACAACTAATTTATCACGGGGAATATCGAGTGTGAGATTTTGTAAGTTGTGGGTCCGTGCCCCTTGGATGCGAATGCTATTCATAGTGCGCTATAATAGCATGCTCTTTCCGTAATACGAGGATAGTCAAAAATTCATGCTTTATATTGAAAAACGCGCGACTTTATCCCTCGCCACCCTATTTAGTTTACGGATGCTCGGTCTGTTTATTGTTTTACCCGTTTTTACGCCTTATGCAAAAACGCTTTCAGACGCAACACCCTTTTTAATGGGCTTAGCATTGGGGATTTATGGATTAACACAAGCCGCCTTTCAATTACCACTTGGCGCCCTATCTGATTACTATCCACGCAAAAATATTATTGCATTAGGTTTTTTTATTTTTATTCTCGGCAGCGTTGTTGCTGCAATTTCAGATAATATTTTTATGCTCATGGTTGGCCGTGCATTACAAGGTTCTGGTGCTGTAGGAAGCACTATCATGGCGCTACTCTCCGATTTTACGCGAGCGGAAAAGCGTTCGAAATCTATGGCAATTGTCGGCATGATTATTGGCATGACATTTTTTATGTCATTACTCATTGGGCCTTTCTTGAATCATTTCATTGGCGTGCACGGAATATTTTGGCTAAGTGCTTTATTAGGATTAATCGCAATACTATTAAATTATTATTGGGTGCCTATTCCAAAACACACTCACCTAGACGAATCCACAAAGAATTTTACTAAAAATTTAAAATCATTACTTCGCGAACCCGAACTGTTAAAATTAGATTTAGGCATTTTTTTATTACACGCTGTATTAACTGCAACTTTTGTTATTATGCCATTATATGTTCATAAACCATGGGTTTATGCGCCCGCATTAATTTTATCTGTATTATTTACATTTAAATTTATGAAATGTATTCGAGCTGCTGTTGCGGGATTAGTGTTATCACTGTTGTGTCTATGGCAATTTCATGAAAATATTTATTTATTAATGACCGGATTATGTTTATTTTTTACAGGCTTTAATATTCTAGAAGCAAACTTACCTTCACTGGTTTCACAAACTGCTCCATCTCGATTAAAAGGTACGGCGATTGGCGTATATTCAACGTGCCAATATTTAGGTATTTTTGCCGGTGGAATTGTCGGTGGATTGTTATTACAATCAAGTTTCATAATTTCATAGGAGACGTATCATGGCTCGAGGGGTTAACAAGGTTATTTTAATTGGAAATTTAGGCGCAGACCCGGAAGTTCGGTTTATGCCTAGCGGTGGCGCAGTTGCGAATTTACGCATTGCAACCAGTGAGTCGTGGAAAGACAAACAAACCGGCGAGCAGCATGAACGTACCGAATGGCATACCGTTGTATTATTTAATCGCCTTGGTGAAATTGCAGGCGAATATTTAAAAAAAGGCTCTAAAGTTTTTATTGAAGGTTCATTACGCACACGCAAGTGGCAAGACAAAACGGGCCAAGATCGTTACACGACAGAAATTGTTGGCGCTGAAATGCAAATGTTGGATAGCAAAGGTGGCGGCCAATCTTTCCAAGCAGATGATCGCGGCAGCAGCACATCTGAATCTCGTCCGACGGCTGCACCAGTTGCAGCATCGACTGAATTGGATGATGACATACCGTTTTGATTTTTCCCCACACAGGGGCGCGATTCATCCCGCCCCTACAATCTTCGCAGAGGAAATTTCCATGTCTCGCCCCCTACACTTCCCTTGGGTTTCACCTTATATAATGGTAAGCCAACTTGAATCTGCCATTAATTTTTACCACAAAGCCTTCGGCTTTGAGTTCAAAGAACATACACCTGAGCACGCTGAAATGCGCTACAAAGATCAAATCCTGATGTTTGGCCAAGAAGGCTCTTACAACAGTAAATCCAAATCGCCCAAATCCAGCAAAACAGAATGTCCTATCAACTTATATATATATGTAGAAAATGTAGATGAATTCTACAAAAGTGCGGTAGAATCTGGAGCGAAATCGATGGGCACACCGGAAGATATGTACTGGGGTGACCGAATGTGTCGACTTCAATGTCCCGAAGGATATATGTGGGCATTTGCAACCAACAAGGTTCCCTGTAACAAAACATAAAGGGTATTCACATGATTAAATTTCGACATGTCTTGTATTTCAGTTGCATCGCATTACTGCTCACCGGTTGCTCCGTCGAAAACATGGGCGTGCTGGATCCGAAAGGAACTATTGCAGCAGATCAAAGACTCCTGTTATTTACTGCAATTGGATTAATGTTATTCGTTGTTATACCTGTAATATTGATGAATTTTTATTTTGCATGGAAATATCGCGCAAGCAACACCAAAGCAAAATACAGTCCTGATTTTGCTCATAGCACCTTGCTAGAAATCATATGGTGGGGCGTCCCGATTATTATTATCGCGATTCTTGGAACCATTACATGGATAACCTCTCACCGATATGACCCATACCGCCCACTCGATAATGTTGGCGCGAAAAAACCGCTTGTGATTCAAGTTATTGCAATGAACTGGAAATGGTTATTTATTTATCCCCAACAAAATATTGCCAGCGTTAACTTTGTTCAAATGCCTGTTAATACACCCGTGAGATTTTTTATTACGGCTGATGCACCGATGAATTCTTTCCAAATTCCGCAATTAGCTGGGCAAATTTATGCGATGCCTGGCATGCAAACTGAATTAAATGTCATGGCAACAGAAAATGGCGATTATCCTGGCATTTCTGCAAATTACAGTGGCGTTGGCTTTGCCGGGATGACCTTTACTGCACGCGTCAGTTCACAAGCTGACTTTGATGCATGGGTTAAAAAAACGCAGCAGTCACAACAGAAATTATCAAAAGCTGTTTATGCACAACTTGCAAAACCGAGCGAAAACAATCCTGTTGCTTTTTATGCGCCCGTTTCAAATAATTTATTTAATAACGTCATCATGTCCTACATGATGCCGATGCCATCCAACACATCATCTGCTAACGCCAACATGTCTAATATGGATATGCCAGGGATGAAAATGCCACAGAAGGTGAACCCATGACCGAAACAATGCAAAAATTACTATTTGGAAATTTAACGCTAGATGCCATTCCTTATCACAACCCAATAATTATGGGGGCAGGAAGCTTTATGGCTCTGGTTGCTTTTATTGTTATCGCAACCATTACGATCAAAGGACAATGGATTTACATTTGGAAAGAATGGCTAACGTCTGTTGACCATAAAAAAATTGGCATCATGTATATTATTTTAGCTTTTGTTATGTTGTTGCGTGGTTTTACTGATGCTGTGATGATGCGTTTACAACAAATGATGGCCTACGGACATCATCTGGGTTATCTGCCCCCAGATCATTACCAAGAAATCTTCACTGCTCATGGTGTTATCATGATTTTCTTCATGGCGATGCCTTTTATGTTTGGCTTAATTAATGTTGCACTTCCACTGCAACTAGGGTGTAGAGACGTAGCCTATCCTTATCTAAATTCACTCAGCTTATGGCTTACTATTGTTGGTGCGGCACTTGTAAACATTTCCTTAGTTATAGGGGATTTTTCTGGCGCAGGATGGTTGGCATATCCCCCGTTTTCTGAGCTAGCTTACAGCCCAACAGTGGGAGTTGATTATTATATTTGGGCTGTTCAAATCTCAGGTGTAGGCAGTTTACTTTCTGGAATTAACTTCTTGGTGACGATATTAAAAATGCGTTGCCCAGGTATGACGCTTATGAAGATGCCCATTTTTCCGTGGACAATTATGTGCGCAATGATTCTCGTTATTCTCGCATTTCCCGTTCTAACCGTGACATTAGCTCTTTTATCGTTTGATCGATTTTTTGGAACACATTTTTTTACAGCCCACTTTGGCGGAAACGCCATGATGTATATCAATTTAATTTGGATCTGGGGACACCCAGAGGTCTACATTCTTATTCTTCCTGCTTTCGGAATATTCTCAGAGGTTGTTGCGACATTTTCCAAAAAAAGATTATTTGGATACGCCACTATGGTTGGCGCAACATTTGCAATCACCATTCTGTCTTTCGTAGTCTGGTTACATCACTTTTTTACCATGGGTGCCGGCGCAAATGTAAATGCGTTCTTTGGAATCATGACAATGATTATTGCAATTCCAACAGGTGTAAAAATCTTCAACTGGTTATTCACTATGCATGAAGGTCGCATAACATTTTCAAATTCTATGTTATGGACAATTGGATTTATCATGACATTTACGATCGGAGGTATGACAGGCGTTTTGATGTCAGTTCCTGCCGCCGATTTCCAAGTGCACAATAGTTTATTTTTAGTCGCGCATTTTCATAATGTCATCATCGGCGGTGTAGTATTTGGTTATTTAGCGGGATTAGTGTATTGGTTCCCGAAAATGTTTGGTTTTAAATTAAATGAAAAGTTGGGCGCGGCTTCTTTTGTATGTTGGATCGTTGGTTTTTATGTCGCGTTTATGCCGTTGTATGCTCTCGGTCTAATGGGTGCAACACGACGGTTGTACCATTACAATAATGTTGCCTGGCACCCCTACTTTGTTGTTGCAGCGGTAGGAGTTTCAATTATTGCTTTAGGTATCGTTTTTCAAGTACTCCAATTAATTGTAAGCTATAAAAATCGCCTCAAATACCGAGACAATACTGGCGACCCCTGGGATGGCCGAACTCTCGAGTGGGCAATTGCCTCTCCTGCTCCTTTTTATAATTTTGCATTTATCCCTGAAGTTGATTCAAGGGATGCTTACTGGGAAATGAAACAAAGAGGACTGCACCCTGAAAAACGAGCCTATGAAGACATTCACATGCCAAAAAATACAGGGGTTGGTTTTTTGATAGCACTTTTCGGGGGTTTATTTTGTTTTGGAATGGTTTGGCATATTTATTGGATGATTGGATTGGGTCTGTTCGGTATTATTGCCACCGCTATTGCTCGAACGTTTAATCACGATATTGATTATTATGTTCCCGCTGCTGAAGTTGAAAGAATAGAAACCGAATTTCTAAAGAGGAAAAACGCATGAGCTCGCACGATCATCATCACAACACAGATGCCATAGACGTTTTCGGTTTTTGGATCTACATCATGAGTGACTGTGTTTTATTCTCGGCATTATTTGCAACTTATGCAGTTTTATATACCAACACGTTTGGCGCACCAGGAATTAAAGAATTAACCAGTTTGCCTTATGTATTTGTGGAAACCATGGCACTACTCGCCAGCAGTTTTACATATGGAATGGCTATTCTTGCAATGTATAAAAGCAATCGACCCCGCGTTATTTTCTGGTTGGGCGTAACGTTTTTATTTGGATTAACATTCGTCACGATGGAAATAAATGAATTTGTTCACATGTATTTAGAAGGCCACAGTTGGCATGTGAGCGCAGCGCTTTCAGCATTTTATACTCTCGTTGGCACACACGGGTTACACGTGAGCATGGGTTTATTGTGGATGCTTATTTCAATGGTCCAATTAATGATGTACGGCATCACACCAACTATGCGTAAACGTTTAACGTATTTAGGATTATTCTGGGCATTTTTGGATATTGTTTGGATTTTTGTTTTCACTGTCGTTTATTTAATGGGAGTACTCTAAGATGTCACACCCTACTCACGATTACGATCCCCATAACGAAGGTTACGGCACCAGTCCAAAAACATTAAGCGCGTATATTACGGGCCTGATTCTTTCGTTTTTATTAACCGCGGCAGCCTTCTTCATCGTTGATAAGCATTTGTTCAGCACCAGCACAATATACGTCACGATTTCTATTCTAGCCTTACTTCAATTCATGGTGCAGACATTATGTTTTCTACGATTAAATGCAGGGCCTGAAGGCCGTTGGAATTTATATCCATTTTTATTTGCGATTTTCGTCGTTTTTGTTGTGATGGGTGGCTCGTTGTGGATTATGTATAATCTCAACTACAACATGATGCCCCACTAGTGAAATTTATCTCCGTCACAAAACCGGGAATTATTTTTGGTAATTTAATTGCGGTTTTGGGCGGATATTTTTTAGCTTCTCCACATCCTGTTCAGCTCCCGACCCTCTTTTTTACTTTACTGGGTATTTCTTTGGTTATTGCTTCAGGCTGTGTATTTAATAACATTATCGATCGCGACATAGACCGCCTGATGGAGCGCACAAAAAATCGCGTACTCGCCAAAGATGAAATCTCTCCCGTTGTTGCATTTATTTATGCTGTAGTATTAGGCGTAATAGGTTTTTTAGTTTTATATTTTTATACTAATATACTGACTGTAATTATCACAGCCGTCGGATATATTGGCTATGCGGTAATTTACAGTTTATTACTCAAACGCCGCTCGATATTGAGCACGCCCATTGGCGCAATTGCAGGAGCAGTTCCTCCGGTTGCAGGATATTGTGCGATTACAAATCAATTTGATCTCGGGGCTATATTAGCATTTTTAATTTTATTTTTTTGGCAAATGCCCCACTTCTACGCCATAGCCATTTACAGAATTAATGATTTCAAAGCAGCGAAATTACCCGTATTGCCGTTAAGAAAAAGTATTCGTTACACCCAAATATCGATGATGACTTATATTGTACTGTTTACCCTCATAACATTATTACCAACCCTATTTCACTATGCCGATGACTTTTATTTTGTAGTCGCGTTATGTTTTGGTATGATGTGGTTTCTGCTCGGCATTAAAGATTTTAATGGTCAGGATAAAAAACACTGGGCGCGCAAAATGTTTTTGTTTTCGATAATAAATTTAACGGTACTATGTCTCACTCTCGTCATGGGTTCACTTTATTAGAGTTATTGCTCTCACTCGGTATTTCGAGTGTTTTACTTGGCATTGCACTACCCTCCTGGAAAAACTTCACTGCTCATGTCCAATCAAAATTAATTACCGAACGTATTATTGAAAGCTTAGGATATGCGCGACTGGAGGCGCTCTTAACAAATTCATCTATTGAAATAAAACCGCTGCATAGAAATTATCAAAATGGCTGGGAAGTGATTAAACAAAATAATATATTAAAAATTTACCCGGCCTCTCCCATCAAAATTACGTCTCTACAATTATCCCGAAAAAACACGATTACTTTTCAAAGTAACGGCATGAGTGAAGGCAGTAATGGCAGTTTTGTGGTGAATGAGGAATATAAGATTACATTAAATCGAGGTGGTCGGATAATATGTTCAAAATTATAATATTCATAATTTTAACGTCAGCCCTATTTTTCAGAGGTGCTTTTAAAGTCCCTCCCCAACTTCCGGAACAAACGCTATTAACAACCGGAATCATTTCCAGTATTCCCGAATATCAACAACATGCTCTGCAATTTGTTTTTATCCCCGATCATACAAGCCAAAAAATTTTTCTCCGATGGTACTACCCGCCTCCCGCTCAACTTCATATTGGCGATCAATGGATGCTCAATATCTCCATCAAACCCGCGTGGCAACATTGGCTGTTAACCCAACATATGAATGCAATAGGCACTGTAAAATTTAATTATAACAACCAGCTCTTATTAAATAATCAAGCTAAAATACTAGATTACCCTCTACAGAAAATCCGAGAATCTATTTACACACACTTAAAAGAAACCTTACACAATAAAACTGGCCTGGGATTTATCAGTGCGCTTACTATCGGTATGCGCGATCAGATCACTCAAGCACAATGGGATGACTTGCGAGGAACAGGCACAAATCATTTAATGGCTATTGCGGGTTTGCATATTGGTTTCGTATTTGGATTTATATTTTTTCTTTCAAATAAATTATGGCGCTTTTCTGAAAAGTTTATGTTATGGGTTCCCGCACAAGAAGCAGGACTTTTCATCGGATTAAGTGGCGCATTACTTTATGCAGCACTGTCTGGATTCGCGATTCCTGCAAAACGCGCAGCTATTATGTTAAGTATTTTTGTGCTTACGCAATTATCACGCCGGCATATTAATATTTTTTTCAGCTATTTTATGGCAATAATGGGCGTCATAATTATCGATCCCTTAAGCATATTCACACCTACCTTTTGGCTGTCATTTATTGCCGTATTTTTATTAATTTATGGTTTAGCGGGAAGAACAGGAAAATTATCTTTTTGGGAACATTGGACACATGCACAGTGGATTATGGCGGTTGGATTAATCCCGGTGAATTTATTATTCTTTGAACAGATTTCATGGATAGGATTTATCGCGAATGCGATTGCAATTCCTTTTGTGGGATTTGTAATTTTGCCGTTATGCCTAACAGGAATAGTTTTTCATTCATTATGGACAGTAGCTGAATTTTTATTGATGCACTTTTGGATCATCATGCATGGCTTAGCCCAACTGCCTCATACGCAACACTATCAAATCATTTCAATCAGTGAGTTTTTTCGATGCAGCGTTGGAGTTTTACTGGTTCTCTCTCCCCGAGGATTTCCCGGACAATTCTTAGGATGGATTTGGCTGATTTCCATTTTCCGGTAATAAAACTGAAATACCTTTCACATTAGGTTCAAATTGCAAATAATTTAAAAAATCATAATCGGTGACTTTACCCGCCAAGGACGATGCAGCACGCAAATATAATCTCCCTTCTTTTTGAATCGCAAAGCCCATATGAGAGATCAACGTATATTTACTGGGTTTTACAATAAATAAAATACTGCCACTGGGAATTTGCGAAGCCACTTGAGGAATTTTAGCAACAGGAATATATCGTAAAATAACCCACGTTTTTTTAAAGTGCTCATAACAGAGACTATGACTTCGAATTTGCGTTACACACCACGCTGGCCTGTCTTCCATTTTTGAAATCACTGACGTATTTAACGGACTGTAATAAATATAATTTTTTTTAATATTATTCGGAATCCAATCGCCGGCTGGAAAATGATTTCGCGTAAAATAACTTTCAGGATCATGACTGTATCGAATCGCGCCCATATTTTCTTCGAGTGCTTGCGGAGATGACGAAACTGCACGCGCAAGCACCGTCTCGACATAATTTTGACAGTCCATTTTTTCATACGGCGCATTGAGATATAATGCGCTAATGAAAATAACTTTAGTGATGATCGGTAGCTGAATCACGATGTTTCGTAATTTGACGATTTAATTTGTCAACCAAGCCATCAATCGATGCATACATATCACCCGATTCATGACTGGCATGAATTTCAGCACCTTTAACATGCAAGGTCGCTTTGGCAATTTGGCTTAATTTTTCAACGGTAAGCACGACTGTGATATGCGTAATATGATCACCGCGCTTCTCTAAGCGCGCCAATTTTTCGGATGCATATTCTTTTAAAGCGGGCGTAACTTCCATATGAAGCCCTGTGATTGTCATTGGAATACTCATTTACTCTCTCCTTTTCATCTAATAGTTTAAAAAATTACAATTCAAAATCATCACCTAAATATACTTCACGTACACGCTGATCCTTCAGAATAGCAGCCGGCGATCCTTCACACAAAACTTTGCCTTCATTCACGATATACGCACGATGACAAATCGCTAGGGTTTCACGAACATTATGATCCGTAATTAACACACCAATGCCTTTATCATTTAAGTGATGAATAATGCGTTTGAGATCAATAACTGAAATAGGATCAATACCCGCAAACGGTTCATCTAATAAAATAAATTTGGGCTCCATCGCTAATGCACGCGCGATTTCCACTCGTCGTCGCTCACCACCGGATAAACTAATTCCGTGCGAGTCTTTCAAATGGTTAATGTGCAATTCACTGAGTAATTGCTCAACAATTCGCTCGCGACGGTCTTGCGATAATTCATGACGAAGCTCTAACACACCCATAATATTTTCATAAACGGTCAATTTTCGAAAAACCGAGGGCTCTTGCGGTAAATAACCAATGCCTAACTGTGCGCGTTCATGCATAGGCATAAACGTAATATCTTGTTCATCAAATAATACTTTTCCACCATCAGTGGGAATTAGTCCTACTACCATATAAAAACTCGTGGTTTTTCCGGCGCCATTAGGGCCTAACAACCCTACGATTTCGCCTCGATTAATTTCAAATGACACATCTTGCACCACCATGCGTGCTCGGTAAGATTTTTGCAAATGTTGAGCAACTAATTTATCCATGCGAATTTCCTTTTTTCAGCGAATTGGGCTGAATCACAATGGTTGTCCGTCCTCTTGTCGACTCCGGTGAAACAACCATGTGTCTTTTAATATAGTACTGAATTTTCGGTGCGGCATAACTATTGGGACCTTGTTGTAATCGTGCATTACCCAAAAATGTCGCAATCTCCGTTTGTTTATCCAAATGTGCTCTATCTGATGTCACATGAACAGGCTCGCCGGTTTTAGGCGGTTGTGGTAAATACATGCCTTGCACATCAGATAATAAATCCAATGTATGCAAATTCATATCTAACTTCATGCCAACACCACTGATTGACGAATACGGTTGTATGGCAGAAATATATTCCGGTGTCGTGGCAATACGCGTTTCTGGGTACAATATTAATAGCTGCGTTTGAATATGCGTTTCAGGATTGCTTAATCCTTTAGGTTGAGAGAAAAATACATTTCCCCACAGCGTCACTTTACTATCACCTTGAAACGCTTCGCCATGTTCTGCCGTTCCTCGCCACGCCGGTTGGCCAGGTTGAAAAAACACCACGGCGGGCTCTGAAAAATCCGTACGATCGTTTATCGCATAATGAAATACTAAGGGCGAAAAAAATTGATATTGCGGCTTACCCACATTGTCCATCACGGTGATGGTAACATTTTTTGCAAACGAATCCGGCAAATTCGGATTGGATGGTGCATTCAATGAAAAATCAATCACAAAATGCCACACCAGCCATACTGAAAATAACGCAGTAAAAATCAATCCATAAGAGAAATGCGATTGCTTGATCATAGATATTTTTTCAGGACCTTTTCCCAATTTCCTTGCGCGCTCATTAAAGCTTCACATACCTCACGCACTGCACCTTTACCACCTTTATTTTGCGTCACAAATGAAACGGTTTTCATAACCGCCGGTACCGCATCGGGTACTCCCATCGGAAGTCCTACGCGTCTTAATACTGGCAAATCGGGTAAATCATCGCCGACGAACGCCACTTCTTCATCAGACAAATTTAATTTTTTGATTAATTCTTCATAAATAGGGAGTTTATTGGTATCGCCCAAAAACACATGCTGAATACCCAGTTGCTTTTGCATACGAATCATCACACCCGGCGCATAACGCCCACTGATGACTGCAACTTGTATTGGCGTTTGTTGCAATAATTTAATACCTTGACCGTCTAACACATTAAACGCTTTAGTTTCAATACCATTGTCATCGACATAAATTCGACCATCGGTAAACACACCGTCCACATCAAAAATCACTAATTTAATTTTGCGCGCTCGCTCAATAAACGACTGATGTCCATCCATTTACGCCACTCCTGCTTTCAATAAATCATGCATGTGAATTACACCTTGAGGAATTTGGTGACCATCCACAACCACCAATGCGGTAATACGAAAATCTTCCATAATTTTTAACGCTTCAACAGCTAATTTGTCTGCGAGAATAACTTTAGGATTTTTTGTCATGACTTTTTCAACAATGGTACTGCGAATATCTAAATTTTTATCAAGGGTTCGGCGTAAATCCCCGTCGGTATAAATTCCCAATAATGTTTTTGATTTTTTATCAATCACCATAGTCATACCCAAGCTCTTTTTGGACATCTCCATTAAAGCCTCTGAAACTGTCACTGCTCCATCAACGATAGGCATGTCATTACCTGATTTCATTAAATCACTGACTTTTAATAATAATCGCTTGCCCAATCTTCCACCCGGATGTGAGCGCGCAAAATCCACAGCCGTAAATCCACGCGCTTGTAATAATGTAATCGCTAGCGCATCACCCATCACCAATGCAGCAGTTGTACTGGAGGTTGGAGCTAATCCCAATGGACACGCTTCTTCTTTGATACTGACATCTAAATTAACATCCGCGGCTTTTGCTAAGGTAGACGCAATATTTCCGGTCAGTGAAATCAACGGCACGTTTAAATGTTTAATTAACGGCAATATTGTCAGAATTTCAGGTGTTTCGCCTGAATTAGAAATCGCAATCACCACATCTTTTTGTGTGATCATTCCTAAATCACCGTGACTTGCTTCACCGGGATGTACAAAAAATGCGGGCGTTCCAGTACTGGCTAAAGTAGCAGCAATTTTTCCGCCAATGTAACTGGATTTTCCCATACCCGTGACGATAACGCGCTCAGAACATTTTAATAATATTTCACAGGCTTTCGAAAAATTGTCATCGATGCGAGACACTAAAGCAGAAATAGCTTCCACTTCTAATTGGATCACTTTTTGGGCAAAGCTTTGGTAATTCGCTGTCTTCATCCTAGACTCCGGAACATATTCAGTTCTTTGCAACGTAATGAATATCATACCACGCGAACACACCTGGCATAATCTTTTAAGATCAGGTATAAATTACGGATGCCTGAGAATCTGGTTGCCCTACGTAATATAAGCTTCAACCGTGGTGATCGCGTCATTTTTGATGCCATCAACATGGATGTTCAGCGTGGAAAAATTACCGCTGTTTTAGGCCCTTCTGGAACGGGAAAAACAACCCTACTCAAATTAATCGGCGCTCAAATTTATCCCGATAACGGCAATGTTTTATTTGATAAATTAGATATTCATCATTTATCGCGACAAGAATTATATAAAACACGCCAACGCATGGGCATGTTATTTCAAAGTGGTGCGCTATTTACTAATTTATCAGCATTCGAAAACGTCGCGTTTCCATTACGCGAACACACTCAATTATCGCAAAGCGTAATTCGTGATTTAGTGTTACTAAAATTAGAAGCCGTTGGACTTCGTGGCGCACGCGATTTAATGCCCAGTGAATTATCTGGTGGAATGGCACGACGCGTTGCATTAGCACGTGCTATTGCACTTGATCCGCAATTAATCATGTATGACGAACCGTTTACAGGACAAGACCCAATTGGCATTGGGGTATTAGTAAAACTCATTCGAACATTAAATGATGCATTGGGCATGACCAGTATTGTCGTTTCACATGATGTCCAAGAAGTGTTCAGCATTGCAGATTATGTCTATGTCTTATCCAACGGAAAAATTGTCGGGTATGGAACACCCACTGAATTACAAAATACAGATTCACCGGCTGTTAAACAATTTATTAAAGGTTTACCTGATGGCGTTGTTCCCTATCATTATCCTGCGCCTGATTTTAAGACGGATTTCCTATGATTGAATCGATTGCACAATTAGGTCGATGGGGTTTAAATATTTTATCCAGTCTTGGACGTGCAACCGTATTTTTATTACGCACATTAATTCGTCCACCAAGATTCACTAAAAGCTTTCCATTTTTAATTAAAGAAATGTACAACGTCGGCGTGCTTTCATTACCCATTATTATTGTTTCTGGATTATTTATTGGAATGGTGCTGGGATTACAAGGATTTCATACATTAGATAAATTCAGCGCAACCCAGCAATTAGGACAATTAATTGCATTAAGCGTCGTTCGTGAATTAGGCCCTGTTGTGACAGCATTATTATTTGCAGGACGAGCGGGTTCCGCATTAACGGCAGAAATTGGCTTGATGAAAGCGACTGAACAATTAGCCAGCATGGAAATGATTGGCGTTGATCCATTATGGCGGATCATTTCTCCGCGATTTTGGGCCGGATTTTTTTCTACGCCATTGTTAACCTTAATTTTTAGCGCGGTAGCCATTTACGGTGGATATTTAGTCGGCGTCAGTTGGTTAGGTGTGGATGGCGGATCGTTTTGGAGCAACATGCAAGCCGGCGTAAATTTTCATGAAGATGTGTTGAATGGTTTGATCAAATGTGTGGTATTTGGTGGTGTTGTCACATGGATTGCTGTATTTCAAGGTTATGATTGTATTCCTACCGCCGAAGGTATCAGTCGCGCGACAACCAAGTGTGTCGTGTACGGATCCTTAGCTGTACTGGGATTAGATTTTGTTTTAACAACGATGATGTTAGGAGGTTGGTAACGTGAAAACCCGAGGCATTGAAATTCTTGTCGGACTTTTTTTGGTTGCCGGCATTCTTTCTTTAGTGATGCTGGCATTTCAAGTCAGCGGACTTGCAAATATTGTCGGACGCAATGGCTACACCATCACCGCAGATTTTGACAACATTGGTGGGCTCCGTATTCGCGCGCCTGTTTCCGTCAGCGGAGTTCGCATTGGAGAAGTCACGGAGATTCAACTAAACCCCACGACATTCAAGGCAAAAGTCACCATGAGCATTGCCCCAAACCAAAATGCAATACCGTCTGATAGCACAGCAAGTATTTTCACTGAAGGACTATTGGGCTCAAACTATATTAGCTTAAGCCCTGGTTTTTCTGACACAAATTTAAAAAATGGTGATAAAATTCAAACCACCCATTCAGCCTTGATTCTTGAAAATCTGATTGGCCAGTTAATGTATAAGCTTGGACCCAATAGCAGCTCAAGTGATGCTGCGGAGAAACCTAAATGAAACGTCGTTTTTTATCGCTGATGTTATTTGTTTGCGCTTTATTTTCTGTCAATGCATTTGCGGCAACACCTAATCCCATGGATATGTTGCAATCTACGTCTGATCAAATGATCGCTGAATTAAAAGTTCACCAATCTACGTTAAAATCTGACCCCGACCGTGTATTTAATATCGTTGATCGCATTTTATTACCGCACTTTGACATGGAATATATGTCACGCTCTGTCATTGGACGATCCGCATGGATGAGCGCATCGGCCCAAGACAAAAAAGCCTTTACGCCTGCTTTTACTGAATTATTAACACGCACATATGCATCAGCGTTAGCGTCTTATACCAATCAAACGGTTAAGTTTTTTCCTATTCGTGGCGGTTATGAAGGTCAACGACAAGTGACGATTCACAGTGAAGTGATTCAACCCAGCGGCCCCTCTGTTCCAATGAGTTATATTTTGTTATTGGAAGGAAATCAATGGAAAGTAATCGATTTCAGCGTGGACAATGTCAGTGTAGTCAATAATTTCCGTGCGCAATTTTCCAGTGATTTAGATCAAGGCGGCCTTGCAAATCTCACGAAAAAATTACAAGAACACAATTCAAAATTATCTCGGCAAGATGCAATCCAAGGAAAATCCAATGTCGACTAATCCTACTATTACCGCAACATCCCCGACAGAATTTAAGCTATCGGGATGTATTGATTTTGATAATGTCGAAAATCTTTTACGTGAGGGTCGCGATATTATTTCAAAAGCTTCTGCTCAAGTTAAGTTTAACTTTTCGGGCATTGACCAAAGTAACAGCGCAGGATTAGCGTTATTAACAGGACTCCTGCGTCACGCCAATGAGAATCGAAAGAATATTTTATTTTTACAACTACCTGCCAAAGTACTAGCGGCAGCTAAAGCCTGTGATTTGGATGCTATTTTGCCATGCTCGCCAACGACATCCGCAACTTAATTCTTTCTCGTCTTCCGACCGCAACCGTTACCGTAGAAAGTAAGGACGGCAAGCATTATCGTGCTCAAATAATTTGCTCAGAATTCGAAGGAAAATCACGCATTGAGCAGCATCAAATGGTCTATGCCGCCATCGACTCTGCCATCAAATCTGGCACTATTCACGCTATCTCGTTAAAAACCTCAATAAAATAATTGCCCTTCTGCCTCAAAATCCTCTACAATTACGTTCAAACTAACCTCACTCCAAGAAGGTATAACAAATGGAAGAACACCATGCCCCCGATGAGCAAGACCGCCTGCTCGATACCCCTGCAACTAGCCCAAAGCCTTCTTTATTTTCGAGAGCAAAATCATCACTCGCTAGCTTTTTTAGTTCAAAAAGTTCACCTGAGGTTGAACTTGGCTCAGTTAACCGCTCAGAATACACAGAATTGAACGACGACGAAGAGAGAGAAGCACAAGACAAAAAAACCAATCCCGAAGACCGGTTCTTTCAAGCTGTCGCGATGGCCCTCCTCGACCGAATTAAAGCAAAACCGGAATTGCGATTACAAGAAAAATTCAAAGCCCTTTTTAACATCGACTTTAACACGGCAACTCCCAAGATACTTGGCAGCAAACTCCGTGAAATGTGCGCGAAATACGCAACTGACCTTGACGCTTTTTCTAGAAACGCCAAGGCACAAGCATTCCTTGGCGATAAATACTGGACGGCTTTTCAACAACATCAAGATAACACATTGAGACAGCCAGAGCATTCCCACATCGTGCGCGGATATCTTCCTAATGAGGGCCGGAAAGACAGAAGAGAAGAACCCGTTTTTTTTACAGAGAATCCTTTAAAAAGTAGCGACATGAAGGATATCGCCGAATTTTTCCTCAAGCCTAGCCTGGCCGCAGACCCCACAGAGAATCCTTTAAAAAGTAGCGACATGAAGGATATCGCCGAATTTTCCCTCAAGCCTAGCCTGGCCGAGCCCCCTCAAAAAATACTTTCTGAGGTAATTCTAGAAACCTTTTTGAAATTTAAACTCTCAGCAACATTGGAGTTTTGTCGTTTACGCCATAACTATGACAATGCCCCAAATGAAGAAGCTACAGGGAAGATCAAAAAAGAAATGGAGAAGTACTGCCTAACACCCGAAGCGATTAAAAGTTATTTCTTTGATGAGGCACGACTTTCTGCAATTTACTACTCAACCGCTTTTAACGACCACTTTAAACATCACGATCTTCCACGCGGGAACAAAACAGAACTCGTCGATTATATCATGATGGGAACTAGAGAAAGGGCCGGATTCCGAAAAGAATTAGGTGCTGAAATTCTGGACATTTTTCAGCGAAATCCTGCGTTTAGCACAACTGAATTTAAGCGTTTAAATGATGTTCCTGTTTATACGGAAGCAGATAAACAAGAAAAACAACAAAACCTAAAAGGATATTGCGAAAGCAAAGAAGCCATAGAATGGTATGTCATTGGAAGTACCGACTACCGAAAATATTTACATTATTTACAAGGCTCTCGAATTCTCTACTCTTCAAAAATATTTTTCTTAGCTAAGCTGGCTAGTCTTGACGTCGAAGATATGACTACTGCAAAAAAGGCATTACAAGATCGCATCGCTGATGCATTAAAAACATGCAGAGAAGAGTTTCCTGATATAGCGCTTCCTGAAAACTATGAAATTCTCTGCAAAAAATTCAACGGCATCGGAAACGCTGCCGAGGCTAACCGTCCTAATGTTTTAGAAGAAATTACAACTTATGCGCGCTCAAATGAAGCGTATTTTTGGTATGTAAAAACCTATCTTGCACAACCTAACGCTCTTTTTCCGCAAGAATGCCTCAATATATTACTTGGTCTCGACGCACCCAAATTTTCTGCGCGAATCTGGCAGCAAAATGAAGCCTCTCAAGAGCTTACTCTAGCAAATGAACGCTTAGCAAAAGAATCATCTCACACCCTCGATGTTATTATCGTGCCTAACACAAATCCCACTGCCTATCGTGTATTGAATCGATTTAACTTTAATCCGTTGGGCGAATACTCTGATTTTTGTAACAAATATATTTCTCTCGCACTCGAAACTCTCCAGTGGATCAAAAAAACATTAGGACCAAAATATCCTGAATATTTGAATACAATTAGCAAAACACACGCAGGCTCCCCCGAAATCGATGGTGTCATTATTTGTGAATTGCTTGCAAAAGCAGGGATTCCAATCTCACTGTTTATCTCTCATCCACACAACAGCACTGATTATTCTTTTGTGTATCAAGATGGTTGCGCGCACAACCTTCCCTGTATAGAAAACCGGGTTGATAGTTTAACGCTATTAATTGAACAAGATACCGACGGATTTTTTCTACCCATTTTATCTTCCAAGAGTAACGAAGAATTTTATGAAGCAGGCAATGGACGATGGAATACTAAGATCAAAGTCGACCTAGCATTCGGCAGACAATTGCATAGAGAAGACGGCTCAGCTGTTACAACTTTCGAAACTGTACAAACCAAAACTCCGGATGGACGAAAAGACACTACAAACGTTACACGCGATACACTTCAATACGTCGAAGAAAAAGCAAAATATGTTGTCGCAACAAAAATTGATGATGAAACCATTCCCGAACTACCTGAATTAAAAAATTTAAGGCGTTATGTAGATCCGCCTATTGAAACCAAGACATCTGAAGAACTTGCTCTTGAAGCGGCGGAAACAAACAACGGTTTTCTTAAAAATAGTATTACTTTAGAAAATACTCTAACAAAAACTGGCGAAGTACATAGTGGCGTTAACGCTGCACCCATCTCGTATAGAGAAATTACCGCCCCAGCTATCATGGAATCGGTTGAAGAAAAAACAGAGGCTGTGGCTCAAAGACCGGCACGCCCTCCCATGCCATCCTTTAAACCTTATGCTCCCGTTACATTAGCCGCGGCTATCCAACCAGGGTTTACGTATAACGCACTACCAGAAAAAGAAGTAGAACCTCCTGCAGTACTTCCTAGAAAAATTAAAGATAATCACTTTTTCAAAGCGGTTGCAGATGGTTTAAACAATGTCATTATTGGAAAATCCAATGTTTCAGGAGAAATCTTCTACACTGAAGAATATCTGCGTGAAGCATGTGACAATCATCTTGTACATAATCTTCCTGCGAAAAATTGGGTTCAAGTACAATTAAATTCAGATCCCGATAATGCAGACTATTTTAAAATTCCGGATACTAAAGACAAAGCTGAAGAAAGATCTGAATTCGAAAATGTGCCTTTAACAAGTGACAGCAAGACGAAAAAAACACCTTATCGCACTTATATCGATGAAGTACGGCATCCTTTCTCAGAACAACATCCAAAAACACTCGATCCTAAAATCGATGTTGAAGCACATTTATTATGCGAAGCCTTAAACGACGGCACACAAATTCATGTTCTTGAAGTAAGAGAAGAAGATATACCGAGTGACAAAGGCGAATTCTCTCGACATAAAGTCGTTCAAAAACGTTACCTTTATACCCCTGAAGGTCGTCTTGAAGTTAACGCACACGATGTCAATTGGAATTCGGCCAAAACCATTACGCTAATTTATGATCAAGACACAGATCATTTTGAATCTGCCAATTCTTATTTACCACGAACAGTACTTTTCAAAGTTATCAATGGCTCAGTGCATGCATTCTTATTGCTGAATCTTACATTAGCTATGTCTGGCCAAGGTGGAGCTGCATTAGTACAAATTATCAATGAGGGTTACTCTGCTACATTAGCCGGTTTTGTTGGTTGGGGTGCATTGGCAGGCAAACTCTGTTTGCTGGGTTTCTACACAGTATTTCCTTTTGGTGGACAGCCATCCACAGCCAGCAGCCTTGCATTAAAAATTTACAACGGCGCTGATCACATCGCAAAGGGTTGGAAAGCATTCCACACCGGCAATTGGAGCTTGAAAGAAGACATTGCCCCTGTTATTGGTATGACGCTTGTTGCTGCCATTCCTGCTGTTTTCTTCGGGGCGCTGAATGGCCCAACACTGCAAGCATTTTCTTCTACGGTTAATAGCACGCCGGGTCTAAATGACAGCAGCTTTTTTATTGCACTTGCTAACCTCGCATCGACAGAAGGTGCATTTAGATTAACGTGTTTCAGCTCAGCCCTAGCGAATCTCCTCAGCGCAGGCCCTATTTTAGATGGCGTGACAAGAACAACGAGCGGATGGATAAACGACTGGAAAAAAGTTTTCAGTGCTGACGGAACGGGTTATGAAAGAGTTCGATTTGTTGCAAGCATGGTTGGCGGAGCTGCTGCAACTGGAATCGCTACAACAGGTTGGCTAAATTTCTGGGACATTAGCACAAATGTGCTGTTCCCGGGTTCAGGATTTGGTGTTGCACTGGGCGTTGGAATTATGCCGTTTATAAGTTTATTGGGATACACCGCAACATTTCCATTAGGCTACAAATTTGCTCACAACGCGTGCGATTTTCTTTTCCGTGATGGCCCTCGCACATGGTTAAAAGAAAATATGAAAGGCGAAACACCCGGAAGTGTTACTAAATATATCGCCGTCACAAGTGTAACGCTAGTTACGGTAGGCATGGGTGGATTACCCAATGTTTTCCAAGCAAAAACACTCGCACACCAAACGGGTGCGCTTCCTTATTTTGCTTTGGTTGCTTCGGCTTTAACAGAACTGGAAGGAACACAAATGTGTTTCTTGTTGATTGTTAACAAAGCGGGGAATGCAATCCGCAAAAATCCTTCCAACGAAGAAACACAACAGCAATCCTCTACTTCTTGGAAAGAAAAAATATGGCGCGGTCGTAACGCGGGAACACGTTATGGAATATGGGTGCCGGTTAATGATTCAGGGGCTCCGTTAACAAACAGCCGTGAATTATTACTATTATCTGACGATATAAGAGCTACTGCTCGCAAATAATTAACGCCTGTACTTCGCAATCGCTGCTTCTTGTCCGGCATACGTCGCTGAAAATTGATGTGTGCCGTCACCTCTCGCAAAGAAATACAACACATCACCCGGCGCCGGATGCATTGCCGCATGAATCGATGATAATCCCGGCATACAAATTGGCGTTGGCGGTAACCCTAAATGAAGATACGTGTTATATGGACTATCGATTTTTAAATCTTCGCCACGTAATGGCGGCTTAAAATTCGGGCCCATTGCATAAATTACTGTTGGGTCCATTTGCAATGGCATTTTTTTATGCAAGCGTCGCATAATGACACCAGAAATAATGGGCCTATCACTGTCAATTTCTGCTTCTTTTTCAATGATGGACGCTGCAATTAATGCTTGATAACTGTCAGTGTACGGTGCATCTTTTGAACGATTTGCCCACTCTTTCGCAAGATTTTTTTGCATTAACTGATTCGCTTGCTTCAAAATCGTTTCATCACTCATGCCCGCCGTGTAACGATAGGTATCAGGAAAAAATAATCCTTCAGGACGTGTGTGTGCAATATGCAAATCCATTAATACTAATATTGGCGGTAATCCCGCTAACTTGTGTTCAATCAACGGATTACTTTCTAACATTTGCATGATTTGATCGTAGGTAATGCCCTCAAAAAATGTCAGCTGTCGATACAATACTTTTCCGTCATAAATTTGTTTTAATAATTGGTATGGTGTTGTCCCTGCTTCAAATCGATATTCACCGGCGTGTAAATGATTCGCATAATTTTTCATGTACGCCAATAAAATTAAATATTTCGGGCGCTTAATTAATCCCAACTGATTTAAGTCATCAGCCAATACTCTAACGGATGCACCGGTGGGTAAAATATAATCAATATGTGTATTCGCAGGAACAACAGGCGTATGAAGAAAAATTTCCCAATCAATTAAAAATGACGCGATACTTAATAAAAAAATAATAACTGCGGCGAGCGCAAATAGAAAACGATTCGAATAATGAACGTACTTCATGCAGTACGGAAAATTAAGGATCCGTTTGTGCCACCGAATCCAAATGAATTTGAGAGAGCGACGTCGATTTTCATTTTTCGTGCGGTATGAGGCGTTAAATCTATATCACAACCTTCACTAGGGTTGTCGAGATTAATGGTGGGAGGCGCAACTTGATCACGAATCGCTAAAACAGAAAATATCGCTTCAATTGCACCGGCTGCACCTAATAAATGTCCAGTCATCGATTTGGTTGAACTCATGCTTAATTTTTTCGCATGTTCACCGAATGTTAATTTTACGGCTTTGACTTCTACTTCATCACCGGCAGGTGTCGACGTTCCATGTGCATTAATATAATTAATTTTATCAGGAGACAATTGCGCATCGTGTAATGCATTGGTCATGGTTGCAACAAATCCTGATGCATCAGGATCCGGCGAAGTAATATGATATGCATCAGCGCTCATGCCAAATCCAGCTAATTCCGCATAAATTTTTGCGCCACGCTTTTTCGCGTGCTCATATTCTTCTAAAATTAAAACACCTGCGCCGTCACCCAATACAAATCCATCTCTGTCTTTATCCCACGGACGGCTGGCTTTTTCAGGTTCGTCATTACGTGTCGATAATGCACGACATGCAGCAAATCCGCCTAAACCTAACGGACAAATTGCCATTTCTGCGCCACCGGCGATCATCACATCCGCATCACCATATTGAATGGTTCGCATTGCGTAACCAATATTGTGTGCGCCCGTTGTGCACGCTGTAACAATACTGTAATTGGGGCCTTTTGCACCAAACATCATAGAAACTAACCCCGGCGCCATATTAATAATGGTACCCGGAATAAAAAACGGGGAAATACGACGTGGACCGGATTCCAAAATTGTTTGATGTGTTTTTTCAATCGATGGTAATCCACCAATACCAGAACCTACCGCAACACCTACCCGAGGTGCATTTGACTCTGTAATTTGCAAAGCGGAATCATCCAGGGCTTGCTTTGCGGCTGCAACCGCATATTGCACGAAAATATCAAATTTTCGAGCTTCTTTGGGATTGAGATAAACTAGCGGATCAAAATCTTTAACGCTGGCAGCAAAACGTGTTGTGTACTGACTTGCATCAAACTGCGTAATGGGACCAACACCACTCTTCCCTGCAATTAATGCTTGCCAAGTGTCTTGCACGGTGAGACCCAAGGGTGTCACCATACCAAGGCCTGTGACAACAACACGTCTTCTCATAGAGGAATTACTTCTTGTGCGCGTTGATATAATCAATTGCTTGTTGGATGGTGCCAATCTTCTCAGCTTCTTCATCCGGAATTTCGATTTCAAACGCTTCTTCCAGCGCCATCACCAATTCAACGGTATCAAGAGAATCAGCGCCCAAATCATCCACAAATGAAGCTTCATTTGTGACTTGTTCAATATTTACACCCAATTGTTCTGCAACAATATCCTTTACACGTTTTTCAATATCGATACTCATTGTTGGCATCTCTCCTCAATAAAAAAAACGAATTTACCATAAAACTCACTGCATATACATGCCGCCGTTGACTTGAATGGTCTCACCTGTGATATAGCCAGCCTCCTGGGAAGCCAAGAAGCCCACTGTAGCGGCTATTTCATCTGGAGACCCCAAACGTGCGGCTGGAATCGCCGCAAAAATTCTACCTCTCTGGTCTTCCGTTAAAGCCCGCGTCATATCGCTATCGATAAAGCCGGGCGCGACAACATTGACCGTAATATTTCGGCTCGCGATTTCAGGGGCCAACGCTTTGGAAAATCCAATCAATCCCGCTTTTGCAGCAGCATAATTCGTCTGACCTGGATTGCCCATCACTCCAGAGACTGACCCTATCGTAATAATCCGCCCCCACCGTGCTTTTAGCATGGGCTTTAAGCACGCACGGGTTAAGCGAAACACGCCGGATAAATTAGTTTCAATCACAGCATTCCACTCATCATCTTTCATGCGCAGCAATAAATTATCGCGCGTAATGCCTGCATTGTTGACTAATATATCAGGCCCATCAGGAATTTCAGCTAACAATGCTGCAATAGAATTAGGATCCGCGACATTCAACACTTTGCCATTAATTTTAGCTGCGCCCTCAGGTGTAGTGGCAGTACCTATTACGGTAGCACCCATTTTTCGTAATGTTTCGGCAATCGCGAATCCGATACCGCGACTCGCACCAGTAACCAAAGCTGTTTTTCCTGTCAAATTAAACATGTAAAGCATCCTCAATTGAAATCGTTGGAATCGTCATAATACGCTTATTTAAACCCGCTAATACTTTACCAGGACCACATTCTATAATGACTTCTGGCGCAAAATCACGTGAAAGCCTTTCAATACTTTCTACCCATCGCACGGGGCTGAATAATTGGTCGCATAATGCTGTTTTTATTTCTTCAATACTATTATTTACACTGGCGGATGTATTTTGAATAACAGGAATGTAAGGCTTCTGAAAATTCATGGTATCCATTAATAATTTTAATTTTTCTGCAGCGCCATTCATTAAAGCACAATGTGATGGCACGCTAACGTCCAGCTTTTTAATTAATTTTGCGCCCGCTGTTTTTGCAGCACTCATTGCTCTGTCAACTGCCTGCGCTTCACCCGCAATCACAATTTGACCAGGCGCATTAATATTTGCTGCAGAAACAATTTCGCCTTCTGAAGCTGTTTTGCAAATTTCGCCTATTTTTTCTGGCGTTAACCCAATAATTGCCGCCATCGCACCTTTTCCTTCAGGCACCGCTTCTTGCATATATTTTCCGCGATTCGCGACACATTTTACGCCTTCTTCAAAAGATAGTACTCCCGAACAGACCAGTGCAGAATATTCACCTAAACTGTGACCTGCAAAAACAATTGGCATTACATCGGATTTGGTTTTCCATAGTTTCCAGAGTGCGACGCTAGAGACTAATAGTGCAGGCTGCGTGATTTCTGTTTGATTTAATTTTTCCAAAGGCCCCTCTTGAATTAATTTCCATAAGTCATATGACAAAATATCAGATGCTTGCGCAAACAACTCTTGCATCAACGAAAAATGCGGCAGCGTCTCAAACGCATTTAACATTCCTACACTTTGTGAACCTTGTCCCGGAAAAACCATGGCAATTTTTTGCATATCGTTATCCTCTCATTTTATTTATGTATAGCGGTGTCACGTGAAAGACCGTGTGCTTCTACAATTCTTCGCAATATTTTTAACGCTTCAGCTTGCAATTGCCGAACACGTTCTCGCGTTAATCCAATCAATTGACCAATTTCTTCTAACGTCATGGGTTCGTATTCACCAAATCCATATCGACGAGCAATAATTTCATGCTGCTGGGGAGATAATTCATCCAACCATGCCTCCAAATGCTTATGTAAATCTTCATGAATGAATGCATCTTCAACCGTCTCACCGCTATCTTCTATGGTATCAAGAACGGTCTTGCTCGTTTCATCGCTTAATGTAACATCGGCAGATGTCACGGGTTCATTCAACGCCATAATTTCTTTGACTTCTTCTAACGGTTTATCTAATGCATTCGCCACATCTTCGGGTGTTGCATCGTGGTGTAATTGTTTCGTTAATACCTTTGCCGCACGCAAATAAACATTTAATTCTTTGATAACATGTACAGGCAATCGAATCGTCCGCGTTTGATTAATTAAGGCACGCTCGATATTTTGCCGAATCCACCATGTCGCATACGTTGAAAATCGAAACCCACGATCGGGATCAAATTTTTCAACAGCATGCATTAATCCTAAATTCCCTTCTTCGACAACATCTAAAAATGCCATGCCGCGTTTAGCATAATGTCGTGCGATTTTTACAACTAATCGTAAATTGGCCTCAATCATTTTTACGCGCGCTTTTTCATCACCGGCTTGCACTAATCGTCCGTAATAAATTTCATCTTCTGCGCTTAAAAGAGGCGTAAATCCAATTTCACTGAGATACAGCTTGGCTGCATCGGCGTCCGTTTTTTTTAAAGACATCAATTTCCCTTACGTGGCGGTAATAATTTAAGCGGATCAACAGGATGTCCTGATTGTCGAATTTCAAAATGCAACATCACGTGTGTGGCATCAGAACTGCCCATTTTTGCAATGGTTTGATTTTGTTTAACCAATTGTCCTTCTTTCACTAGAGCTTGGCTATTGTGCGCATAAGCACTTAAATACTGCGTGTTGTGTTTAATAATAATTAATAATCCGTAGCCACGTAATCCGGTTCCACAATACACCACACGCCCCCCTGCCGTTGCACGAACCGGGTCACCTAAGTTTCCGGCAATATCAATTCCTTTATTTCCACCATAGGTATCTGAAAAATTCTGAATAATTTTGCCCGACGCAGGCCATGCCCAAACACCAATGGGACCGGTTGCAACCGGTTGAGTGACAACAGGCGTTGACACTACTTTTGCAGGCATTGGGGCTGCACTGACAACAACAGGCGTACTAACTGTACCAGTACTTGCTACAGTACTATCTGTAGCACCTGGTAATAGATTAATCATTTGCCCCGGATGAATTCGGTATGGCGAAGGAATATGATTTGCGGCAGCTAATTGATTAACATCTAAACCAAATCGAAACGCGATGGAGTATAAAGTATCAGCTTGTTGCACGCGATACGCTTGTGATGCTGCTGAGGATTTCCAACCATTCGTAACAGGTGCAAATTTGCCTTGAGAAAGATCACAGCCGTTTAAAAAAATAAGCATCGTGATAAACAATAAAATTCGGTTACACAAAATGGTAAATCCCCCAGCCCAGTAAAAGTATTAATACCACCCACCCTAATCGGTCGATATATTTTAGCAAAAATTTTTCCATGGATTCACCTTTGTAGCGAATCAATAACGCGACCAAGAAAAATCGTCCGCCACGTCCGGCAAATGATCCCAAAAGAAATGGCAACATTGCCATATGAATCACACCAGCGGTAATTGTAAAAAATTTATATGGGATGGGACCAAAGGCCGCAACAAACATCACCCAAAATCCCCACACTTCAAAAAAATGTTGAACTTTATCAAACGTGGGTTCGTAACCCCAATGCACCAAATGAGGCCACAATAAATGCATGAAAAAAAATCCAATTAAATATCCGAACAGCGCGCCCAAAATAGAAAATATTGTTGTGTATGCAGCATAAATTAATGATTTTTCGGGTTTGGCTAATGCCATGGGCGCTAACATAAAATCCGGTGGAATGGGGAAAAAAGAGGATTCAGCAAAACTTAATGCATATAGATACGCGGGTGCATGTCGGTGATGAGACCATGTGATGACTTTTTTATAGAGACCTGAAAATAATTGCATGTATTTTCCTCTACTCACCCACGGTGAGGTTAAATAACAACCTCTTTCACCCATTCCGCTAAACTTTCAAATACTTGATAATGCGTCATATCTAATTGCAATGGTGTAATAGACACACGATCATTTTCAACTGCATGAAAATCCGTACCTAAGCCGGCATCTTGTCCCGGCCCTGGTAATCCTACCCAATAAATCGCTTGTCCACGCGGATCATATTCACGTAACATCTTTTCGGCACGATGACGCGTTCCCATTCGCGTAATATCAAATCCTTTTAATTTATCAATCGCCACATCCGGCACGTTAATATTTAAAAATGTTTGGGACGGTAAACGGTTTCGCAATAAGGCAGACACGACATTTTTCGCGACTTGCGCAGCGGTTTCGAAATGCTCGTGTTTTCCATCTAATGAAACCGCAATTGAAGGCAATCCTAATAATCGCCCTTCCATTGCCGCAGCAACCGTACCTGAATAAAAAATATCATCCCCTAAATTACTACCGGCATTAATACCTGAAACAACAATATCTGGTTTTTCTTTTAACAATCCTGTAATGGCCAAGTGAACACAATCAGTCGGGGTACCTTCCACGCTGTAAAAACCATTTTCCAATTGAACAGCACGAATCGGATTTTGCAGTGACAAAGAATTGCTAGCGCCACTACGATTTCGATTAGGCGCTACCACCACAACTTCACCAATCGTTTGCAACGCGCGCGCTAATGCAATAATACCGGGAGCTTGTACACCATCATCGTTACTGACGAGAATTTTCATATTCTTCCTATACGTTATAAGCGGATGTGTGAGAACCAAAATAATTAATCATAAACGGCGCAAAGCCAATGACCAATCCTGAAAATAACAACACCAAAACGCGCGTTAAGGTCGTTTCTTGCTGATTCATACGGTGATCACGATATTTGATGATCGCAGCGGTCACTAACATCACTCCAATGATATAAAAAATATTCGTAAAAACACCCGTAAAAACACCGGCAGCGGAATTCAAATTGCCAGCAACGTCTCCCAACGACGGAGCAGTGCCACCGACAACAGCGACTTGTAAGACTGGAATGGACTTTTTCATCGTCTTATAATACCACAACATGTTAAAAATCGGAGACACCATGGCGCTACTCAATGTATTGCATTTCCCCCATCCGCGGTTGCGTTTGAAAGCCGAACCGGTTGAATCGGTGACTCCGGATATCGTGCAGATCTTGGATGACATGCTGGAAACCATGTATGCCGACCGCGGCGTCGGTTTGGCTGCAACGCAAGTCAATATCCAAAAACGCTTGATAGTCATGGATGTCTCGGATGATTACAACGAACCATCGTTTTTTATTAATCCCGAAATACTTTCAACCGAAGGCCAAAAAGAATTCGAAGAAGGTTGTCTTTCTGTTCCTGGCGTTTATGAAAAAGTGAAACGCGCTGAAAAAGTTATTTTTAAATATCTGGATAAAAACAATCAGTATCAAACCATTCATGCCGAAGGTTTATTAGCCGATTGTATTCAACATGAAATTGATCATCTCGATGGAAAATTATTTATTGACCATCTTTCAACGATGAAGCAAGAACGCATTCGTAAAAAACTGAAAAAACAAGAACGATATCGCTTATGAGAATTATTTTTGCGGGCACACCCGAACTTGCGGTTCCTATCTTGGATGCGTTAATACAGTCACCACATGAAATTGTTGCGGTCTATACGCAGCCGGATCGTCCTGCGGGTCGTGGACGACAACTACATGAATCACCCGTCAAACAACTGGCTAAAAAATACCGTCTACCTGTTTTTCAACCTGAAAAATTACGGGAATTTCCCCACGAGAATATTGATGTATTTGTGGTCGCTATGTATGGCTTATTAATTCCGGAATTTATTTTATTTAACCCTAAATATGGCTGTATTAATGTTCATCCTTCTTTGCTTCCACGATGGCGAGGTGCAGCGCCCATTGTTCGTCCGTTATTAGTGGGTGACACGGAAACAGGCGTAACAATTATGAAGATGGAGAAGGGTTTGGATACGGGTGACATTTTACTGCAAGAAAAATATTTAATCTTACCATCCGATAATATTAGAACTTTACAAGCAACATTATCCACGATGGGTGCGAAATTATTATTAACCACTCTCGCTAATCTCGAAAATATTACGCCACAAAAACAAGATGATACTTTAGCAACCTATGCGCAAAAAATCGAAAAATCAGAATATCAAATCAACTGGCTAAAATCGGCTGAAGAAATTAATCGCCAAATTCGTGCGTTTTATCCCGCGTTTAGTTACCTAGAAGACCAATTAATAAAAATCTGGGAAGCGGAAATTATTCCCCAAAATATTTCAGCGACTCCAGGAACAATTATGGATGCCGGTCAAATGGGAATTGATATCGCAACAGGCAAATATATTTTGCGCGCCAAAAAATTACAGTTGGCGGGTGGAAAACCGTTATTGGTTAAAGATATTTTAAATGCGCGGGCTCAATTATTCGCTAGAGAAAAATGCTTCAAAAATATTTCATAGGCCTGCTTCAACCACGCAGTATATTTTTCCGGAAGTTTATTTAACTCTTCTGTTAATTGCTGAACTGGCATCCACGTAAACGCTTCGACTTCTTCTGGATTAATTTTTATTTTGGGAGACAATAATTCGCCGATTAATACATGATCAATTTCATTTTCAATTAATCCATTACCCACTTTTGCGCGATAATGAAATACGCCGATTTCAAATAAATCAGAGGTAACGCCCATCTCTTCTTTTAAGCGCTTTTCGGCAGCTTCTTTTAGAGTTTCATTAAATAACGGATGACTGCAACACGTGTTGGTCCATAATCCACCACTGTGATATTTTTTCGAATGGCGTTTTTGTAATAATATTTCTAAGCCATCGGGACCCTTACGGTAAATAAAAATCGAAAACGCCCGATGCAATAAACCTTTTTCGTGCGCTTCTAATTTATCTGCAACACCGATGGGCTCATCGTTTTCGTTGACCAGCATGATTTCTGACATGTTATTTTCCCTTCGGAATTAACGCTAATTTCGTATTCGCCCTTTCAGTATAACTTTTATTTCTTGATACTTGTTCTAAAAAGAAGCGAGCTTTTGCATACTTTCCTAGCTTTAAATAAACACTTCCCAAATTGTACCGGCATCCAGGTTCAGAAGACAACGCTACGGCTTGCTTAAATTTTCTTTTGGCTTCAAGATTTTTTTCACCTTTGAAAAATGAAACTCCTTTTTTATTAAGTTCTCCCGCTAATTTCCGAGAAACATCATTTTCAATAACACCACCTTTATCATTAAAAAACAACTCTGGCTGATCTTCAAATATTGTAGGCACACAGGTCAGTAATTGTTCCCCTTTCTTAATCGGACGTAGCGTCACATAGCAAGGAACCGGCAATCCGTTATACGTGCAAACTTTGTGTAATACATTAGCATTTTGCATTCCCGGATGATCCTTATGTTTCTGAATCGGCGCATGATTAATAAGTCCAGTTAAATTTCCTTCTCGGAAAGAATAAATGGCTTGATTATTACTCCATACCACACCATCTTCTTCTGCCGTTTTGTAACTATGATTTAGGGCTTCTTCCAGAGGGTACATATAATCACAAAAACGTCCTGCATACTGACCCACAAAAACACCTGCGGGAAAATCAGAGATTGCAAAGACGCCAAAACCATCAATACCCGGAATTTTTCGCACTTCTATTCTGTCACACAATTCAGACATTTTTTCTATATTAGTATTTGTCAGCTGTTGTCTATCATTAGCATCTCGTTGACATCCAACCACTAAATCGTGTTCCCATCCTAAAAAACGCTGTTCTGGATAATCAGGATTTACACCAGATCCTTTTTGAGTATCACGTTTAAGAAAGTCTGCAATTATCTGAGGAATTAAAATATTATTGGTAAAGGTAAATTTTTCAATTCCACGACTGCGCGCAATTTTCTCCTCAAGTTTGCTTAGCGGCATCACCATTAATTTTCCATCGGCTTTTTTATACAAGATATTCCTTGAACGAGGTGCTACCTCAGCGAGAAATAACTCTGTAAACGTTAACGCTTGCGGAGTAGAAATCGGCAAATCAGAATACAACGCTGCCATTCTCAAAAAAGGTGCGCCATTCAACACTGTCTTCCAATCTTCTTTATATTTAGCGGGAGTCGCATAATTTTGGGGTAGTGGCTCGAGAACTTTACCATCAACCGAAATAACTTTTTGTGCATTCACCATTCTTGTGATGGCATCTTGTTGTGATTCATCTTTACGGCGCGGAAATGCAATCAAACAACCATCATGAGCCTCTTGATGCACGATACTGCCAATTTGAACCGCTGCCTCTAATGATGAAGAAAGCTGTTTACCTTTGAAATGTCCCATGAAAAGTGAAACAAAGCCTGAAAATTTACTTGCATGCTCTACCCATTCAGCAGGAGGGTATTGAACAAACACAAAATAGTGCCCAACATTTCCTTTTTTTTGTTCGTCATCGAGATATTCAACCGTACATAATGGAATACGCTGGCCATTGATTACAACTGGTTTAAATTCTTCGTTCATATTTCAGGCTCCTCATTATTCATACATGGGCGCTGCAAGCATCGCCCTTACGCCAATTTATTTAAAAAACAGCAATCATCTCAAATGGACATTCTGGCATTTTGTTCCACAAACTCAACACATATCCACCATCGCCGGCACCCGTCGGTTTACACGCTAAAGCACCCGCTTCTGTTAATTGTTGCATGTGATCATTTAACTCATGATCCAACAATCCCCATTGCGAAAAAGATTCGTGGGCTTTTAGAATAGATTTTTGTAATAAATCTAAACCTATATTCTCTGGCTCACCTAATGCTTTCTCAGCCAGCTTTGCACTGTCCGCCATATTAAAATCAATTTGTTCTGCCAGTGTTTTATTGGTTTCCCACAACTCATTAACCAAATTGATGCACTTTGATGTCACGCTAACTTTGCCCGAATGCGATAAATATAATTGGGGGCGCCAATTTAATTGAATCGGCGTTGGGCCATTTTTCATATCAAATTTCATGCCACCATCATATAAAGTACCGGCAATATCCACGCCACTGCTTTTGCCGTGAAAATGATTTTCCAACTGGCGTGCAAATTCAAAACACTGCTCTTCTTTCAGCCAGCCTTTATATTGAAATAATTTTGTGAGGCACACACAGAACGCTGCGGAAAATCCCATCCCCGCGCCCATGGGAATATTATTTCTGAAAAATAATCGCCCTTGAATATCTGTATGCTTCTTGTTTAATAACTTCAAGCCCTCTTCAAAAACACCCCAAAACAATACTAATAAAGTTTCGCCTTGTGGTGTGTTGAAATCAACCTCCAAACTTTCAGGCTTATCCCAATAAAATAGCTCTATATATTTATTAGGGATTGGAAATACTAACGCGGAATGTCCACGAAGCACGGCATGCTCGCCTGTTAAAATCCACTTTGCGTGCGCTTTAACCTGAAAATCAGATGTAATCATCGAGAGTCCCTCGTTATGTCTCAGTTGATTCAATAGTTGCTTTACATCACCTTCCGTAATCTTACGGTTACTTTTTACAAACGCTTCACATTCAGTTAATAATAATTTTTGCTCTTTTTCTTTTGCTCCCGCGCCTAATAATAAATTCTTAATATGTAATTTCATATGGCCTTCAACAATACCGTTTGTGCTTAACGCTTTTAACGCACCTAAATTTTGCACTAATCCCACAGCGGCAATCACCCGCGATAATTCATCCGCGCTTTCCACACCCAACATTTTTAAACATAATTTTGCGGTAGAGTGCAATCGCGTCACGCCACCTACAGTTCCAACAATCACTGGCGCAATTAGTATCCCCGTCAAAATATTATCTTTATATCGCCACTGCGTAATCGCCGAATATTTTCCCGAACGTGCCGCATACGCATGTACGCCAGCCTCTAATGCACGCCAATCATTTCCGGTCGCAATCGCCACCGGATCCATTCCGTTTAATACGCCTTTATTATGTGTCGCAGCGCGATACGGATCGGCTTCTGCAAATTTTGAGGCCTGCTCAATTCCCTCACCCAATTCTTTATCGACGTTTTTAATCATAATTTTTACTTCTGTAAGCTTAGTATCTACGAGATTCGACAAAATACAGATATTAACTTTTTCATCGGTTAATTTTTCGATAGGTTTTTTTAAATACTCGCACACTTGGTTAATTAAATTGGCTCCCATGGCATCGCAGGGATTTAATAACACATGAATAATTAACATGCCGTCGACTTCGCGGCATTGAATGTCAGTCACACCACCGCCTCTGGCTACCAAATTTGGCACAATATTTTTATTTGCCAATTCAACCAACTCTTTTTTATTTTTCAGAATTATCTCTGTTGCATGATGAATATTTTTGGGACTGCCAATTTGAATTTGCCCAATAATATCTTTGCCCATAATACGGGTGGTAATTTCACCGTCTTGGCGAATCCATTTCGCCATATTACTCACTGCTGCAATCACTGATGTTTCTTCAACCGCCATCGGTATCGCATAATCTTTGTTATCAATATGAAAGTGAGCCGCTACTCCCAAAGGAAGTGGAAAACAACCCAAAGCATTTTCGACAAAATTTTCCGCTAAATCATGAAAATCCTGATGAACAGAACTTTCTAAAAATAAAACATCTTCTTGGGTAAGCGCACCCATTTCCATCAAACGCGTAAAACGTTCTTGGCGGGATAATTTGGAAAAAGCTTCAAATGGGTTTTGTTTCATGAATTAAACTCTCCCCGTCTTCTTTTTTGAGCAAGAAAAATAATCCTGCAGATACAATGGTTATAGAACCTAATATAAAAAACGCATGATGAAATGCACGCAAATCCAACGCGTGGGATAAACGCAAAATTATCGCTGTCGCTGCCACACCAAAACTGGATGCCACTTGTTGCACTACACTCATAATACTGGTTGCGCTACTCAAATCTTCGGGAACAATTTTGGCATACGCTAATGGATTCATAGTACTGTATTGCAATGATGCAAATACGCCATATAAAAAGCTCAAGCTGATAATAAAAAATACAGACGTCGTGGGATTCACCATGAGAAACATCCATAAACATAATCCCAAACCAACCGTATTGATCAATAATAATTTTTTAAATCCATAATGCCTAATAAACCATTTCGTGAAAAATTTAATAAACATTGCTCCGATTGCAGTAATTGCAACAATCAGTCCTGCCAATTTAGGCGAATAACCCAAGGGTATTTGCAAAAACAAGGGCAATAAAAAAGGAATGCCACCGAATCCTAAACGGGTAATTAAATTGCCGACTACTGCCACACGAAACGTCCGTGCTAAAAATAATTTTACGTTTAACACGGGATGTTTGCTGTGTGTAGAATAGTAGGCATAGCTGCTCAATAAAATAACCGCGACGATGAAAATATACACTATGGGCACGAGGGGAAAATTACTTTCGCTGAGCGCAGAAAATCCAAATACCGCACTGGCTAAACCGACACCGAACAATACAAATCCTAACCAATCAAACGGCGGTAAATTTTTATGTTGATAATCTTGAACCCAATAGTACGCAAGAATAAAATTTAATATCCCAAACGGAATATTCACCCAAAAAATCCATCGCCATGAAAATGCTTCTGAAATAATACCACCCAATAATGGCCCAATTGCTGGACCAATTAATGCAGGAATAATTACGCGATTCATCGCTGAAATTAATTCTTCGCGATGAAATAATCGCACGATGATTAATCGCCCGACGGGAATCATCATCGCTCCGCCCATGCCTTGAATAAATCGCGCGACAACTAATTCATACAAATGCGAGGAAAATCCGCAGAAAAAAGAACTGACGGTAAAAATAATAATGGAACTTAGAAAAATTTTTCGTGTCCCGAATTTATCGGCAAGCCATCCGCTGATGGGAATAAAAATGGCCAAACTCAACAAATAACTAATTAAGGCGATTTTTAAATCAATCACGCTGACATTTAAGCTGTGTGACATAGAAGGAATAGCGGTGTTAATAATCGTCGTGTCGACGGCTTCCATGAAGAGAGCCAGTGAGACGATAGGTAGTATGATGCGTTTTATATCAATCTGGGGCATAGGCCCCAGATTATAGCTTATTTTACAAGGGGTTGACGCGGCATTTCTTCTAGCGCTTCACCCATCTGTTGCTGAGGGCCTGGATTTAATTGGGCGCTTAATACAGCTACGCGCAAACTCAGTCTTTCCGACTCAGCACTCAACCCACGCTTTATTTCTTCTAAAGCACTTATTTCTCCCGTTATCCTGACTCGAGCATCTTGGTTTTTCTTAAGAGTCTCCTGAACTCCACCCACAAACTGCGCTAGTATTTCCTTTGAAATGCTCCCCAATAAATCCTTTACCCCATCCACCGAATCATCACTTAATCCATCTAACTTCTGCGTTATCTGTTGAGCAAATACCCGCGAGTCCAAATATATTCGATATTTATCTCTTTTTTGAAAATAAGCGGATTGCAACCAATTTTCACGAAGCCATTTAAAGCTATATATGCCTCTGTTAACTAATTTATCAAGAATTTCATTTGTCGCGCGAAGTTTGCTTACCGCATCAACACTTTTAGTAGCTACCTCAACATAGTCCTCTCCAGCAATTTCGATATCCTTTAATCTTCCTTTAAAAAAAAGTTTAAACGGAACTAGTATTTCGTGTTTACGTTTAACTTCAGCCGAAATCTGCTGCTGAAAATTTGTTTTCACTTGCGACATTGCATTATTGACGCCCCCAAGCTCTTGACTCTTGCGCTCCAAACCAGCATCAATATCTTTTATTTCTGCTGAAATAGTGCTAATGCGCTTTTCGTTTTGGGCTTTTTCGTCTTCCAATTGTTTTTTACGGAGTTTTTGCTGCTCCGACGCTAAATATGCTGCTGCTCTTCTTTCTTCTACAGCTCGGTCTTTTTCTTCTCGAATTTTCTTCTGCCTTTCTGCCTCTTCTCTTTCTTTTTCTGCTTTTTCCCTCTCTGCTTTTTCCCTCTCTTCTCTTTCTTTTTCTCTTCTCTTATTTTCATTCTCTTCTTCACGTTTTCTCGCTTTCTCTTCTTCAACTAATCTTTCATGCTCGCGCTCTCTTTCCAATCGAGCTTGAGCTTCTTCTTCGGCTTTTCTTTCTCTCTCTTGTTCTGCTTGTTTCACTTGCAAACCTTCTTTATCTGAAGAAACAGCATCAGCCATCGGGGTAGACAGTGGCGAAGATGTGACAGACTCAAGTGCAACGACCTGATCTCTAGGTTTTTTATCTTTTTTCTTACGACCCTTTTTGGGAGTAGTGGTCCTCGTTCTAACAACATCTGGCAAAGCACCACCTGTTTCAACTCCAGGACGCACTGGACTTATTTCAACAATTGCATCACTTGAGTTATTTTTCCTTCTACTCGCTGGTGGTGTACTCACCGAACTTCTCTCAAAAGTGGGAATTGCCGAATCAGATTTTGGTGTTGAATCAATTGTTTCTGTGACAAATTTTCGTGGAACTAACGAAAAAGATTTTTTATGTAATCCTTCCAAAGTAGCTAATAATTCCTTTTCATTTTTCGGAAGTTCGCTCGTCTTCTCCTCTCCCTCATCATCAATAAACTCAAGAGCAACGATCATCGCTTTACGTAACTGTTCGTATATTTTCTGAGGATCTATTTTTAGGTTAAGAATCAGCTCTTTTAAAGCTTCAGCATGATTTTCAGAAATTTTATTGCCCTTTTGATTTACATAAAGATTTATAGCAACCAATGCCTCAACTCTGTATGAATCTACTTCAAGAAGTTTAGTAGAAAAAATTGATCGAATTTTTTCAGGAAGTCCAGATCGACCTATAGGAGTTAAAAATGTTTTGTCGAAGGCAATAGCACCAGACAGTAAATTTGCGCAATTAAGAATAAAAACATCTCTATCCTCTATGGGCGAAACACCTTGACCGCTGAGGAGGGGAAACGCAACCCCTATAGTACTAAAAGCTGCAGAACGTTCTGGCTCGTCCATAAATCGACCAGAGAATTTATTGCCTGCATTTTTTTCTAAAAACGGCTCAATTTCCTTGCGCAGCAATTCAGTAACTTGACGACGAAATTCTTGGTCCTGCATACCGCCCCCCCCATTTAATACTCAGTTTGTGTGTTTTTATTAATGTATATATAAGGTATAACCCCATTGTAGGGATCTCGACTTCTTTATGCAAACAACTTTACCGTTTGAAGCTGATCTGACGCAGGCCTAGCCTCTTCAACCGGATCTTTTTTCGCCAAAAAACTTGCTACCGGCGTGCTAGCACAAATCGCTTTATTGTATTGCCTTGCCAAACTGCTTAGATTTTCCAGCAAGTCGCTCTCTTCAGGAGCCAATCTAACTCTTCCGAAACGGTCCCTCTGCCCTGTATGCCCCACCACCGCTATTACATACCTAAAAAAATCTGCCAATTCTTTGTGTAATAGCTCATGCTGAATTTCATTTACCACGTTGTTATGAAGTTTTTTTTGCGCTAATTTTTTATATTCTTCCAGTTCAATATAAGCGTAGATTGAATAATACGCACCCGGAATAAATTGAATTAATAAATTACGCAATGTTTCTTCTGCATCAGAGTTACCTTCAAAATCAAATTGTAACTCGTGTGCATGATAGTCATTTGTAAATTCTTCAACCCACCTAATCAGATCGCAACACACTTCAGGTAAATCAACACGTTCGCTTTCAAGTTTTATTCTGATCTGCTCGAAGCTGGCCACTTGATCATGGTCTGCCACAATTTGTTTTGTAATAAAATGTTCAAGTGCTTTAGAAAAATTATCGTACATGTTTTATACCTCTGTATTATTGATTAAGAAAAAATTTACTGCGACAAAGAATTTACCGGGGATACTGACGCAGACGATTGATCATCGCCATCCTCGTCAAATGAAAATCCTCCCACACTAGCTTCTTGATATTCTTCAAATGTTGCACCCATCTCATCGGGCACCTGCTGTTCAAGCACTGCTAAAGATTGATGCAATTGTGTTAATTCGTCACGAAGGCGCTGAAGATTGTTATTATTTTTTTCAATTTCTCGTCGACTTGAAAAAAAACTGTTCTTGAGCTCTGGAAACTTATCTAGATTTTTATCAAAATCACTGTAATTAATGAACAGTGTAACTTTAGCCTCATCGTTATTTTCTAATCCATCGACAATATTTTTTTTCACAAAAGCACGATCAAAATATTTTTTAACTGCAGACTCTCTTTGCCTATACTTTTCGGAAGGGTTAAATCCTAATGCAACACGAATACGATTAAAAACGCTCATGCCCGCAGCATTCCTTAAGTGAATTAATTTCTGTTTTTCATCACCACGCTCCATTGCAGCAAAATAACCATCATAGGCACCCTTCATAATTGCTGAATGTTTAGGGTATCTCAATTGGGCAGGAATTGCGCCATACGCATCTTGATCACAACGAAGATTTAATGCAGCCGAAATTTGTTTTTTATATCTTTCTCTGGATTCTTGCTCCGCTTGATTACCCGCCAATAGTTTATTAATTTCTGATTGCTTATTTGCTATTTGTGATTGCATTTCTTCGTATCTTCGCTCCATATCATTCACTTTAATTTCAGGCTCAGGTGTTGCAACCTTTACGGGTTCTGGCTTAAATTTTTCTATTGGCGAAGATGAAGACAAACCAAATTTTGCACGCTCTCTTCTCTCATTTTGGAACCTAAACAATCTAAGCTCTTCTTTATGTTCTTGCTTTTCCTCTGGAGATTCTTCTTCAAAAATTTCTTCAGGCTCCACGGGAGTATCTGAGGTTTCACTTTCCGTTGAAGAAGTGAAAACAGGCGATTTTCTTGATGAAAACGAATCAACACGTTTGTTATGTCGTTCCATATATTGTTGAACTTTATCAACCAATGCTTTTTCAGCTTTTGTATCACACGTAACAATAGGCATTTCAATTGTACTATCTGACTCGGATAATTTCTCTAAGCCCGTAATTAAACTCATGCTAATATTTTGGTGTTTTTCTTTCTCAGCAATTTTCAATAATGCACTATTTATTGCCGCTATTTCAGCTTCTAAAACTTTTACTTTCGCTGAGATTTCTTTAGGAGACGGGAACACGACATCTCTCGGTTTTTCTTCAAAATCTTTTGAATCAACGCCCATACTGCGTAATTGTTCTAGAACCCGAGCGTTCGCATTTTCCGTTTCCTTGAGAGGATTAAGCTTTACTGTCACGTCTTTCAATTTTTCTTTTAACTCATATTTCTTTTTACTTAACGACTCTGTTTTCTGCGAAGTACGCTCTAAGACACGATTAATCGCTAAACCAACGCGCAATCTAAATTTAATTGCTTCGAGTATTTTTAATGCTTCAAGGTCAAACTGAAATTCTTTTTGCGCGCTACGTACCCAGCCAATCAAATCTTGCAATACCGCAATTTCGCTTGAGAACGTGGAATATGCTAAATGAATATCTTCAAACTGTTTTTTTAATTCTTCAGTAGTTTTTGCGGAATAATGCGAAAGAAAATTTTTCAATCCAAAATCATATACTTTGGGCGCAGGCACTTTTGTTTCAGCACGAACCCTTTTAACTTCTTCATCAAAAGCATGTTCTATTTTATATAGAATCAACTGGATACTATCGAATGCCCTACCGTCGAACCTAGATGTTCTTCGATTGCGCAACAATAATGCGCTATGCTCGATGGCCCACTTCATCAAACAACTCAAACGTTTTTTTTCGTTTTTACAATCAGCCGCTTTTTTAAGATGCTTCGAATACAGACGTGATAAAGATTCAAACTCTTCTAGAAATTCATCTATGCCAAAGCCATGTTTTACCAGCGCTTTTGTCTCGGATAAAGGCGCAGCCGAACGTTCCCGTGGCAACGGAGGTATTTTTGAAGTTAAAAACTCAAGCGACATATCAATCTCTGTATAATTTGGCTATACCATATCTTATGATAGCCACCTCACAAAAACCTTAAGGAAACCTTAAGAGATGCAAAAAAACAGCCTGGAAAGGCTTATTTCTGAAAAAATTTCCGCCAATGGCGGCAAAATCCCCTTCCCCTCCTTTATGGAATTGGCTCTCTATGCACCAGGCCTAGGATACTACACCAACGGCTTAGAAAAATTTGGGCCCAAAGGCGACTTCGTCACCGCGCCTGAACTCTCACCCCTTTTTGGAAAATGTATTAGTCATAGCTTAAAAGATTTTACCCAGATTTTAGAGTTCGGCGCCGGCACGGGTGCTCTCGCGAAAAGTATCATTGAAAGCCATGAAACCCTTGAAAACTACTGGATTTTAGAACCCAGCAGCGAACTGCAAGCACGACAAAAAGAATTATTAAAAAACTATAAAAATAAAATTACCTGGCTTACAGAATTACCTAAAAAATTTTCTGGTGCAATTATTGCTAATGAAGTCATTGATGCATTTCCGGCAACCAAATTTTTATGGAAAGATAATATAGTTTGGGAATATTTTGTTGCAGAAGAAAATAATAATTTTATATTTCTTACAGAACCCTCACAAAATAAAATTTTAATTGATTTTGTAAAGAGTTTAGATTTACCCAATGATTATTCGAGCGAAATGCACCTATGGCTTAAGCCGTGGATTAAAAGTTTAGGCGAATGTTTAGATTCAGGATTAATATTAATTTTAGATTACGGCTTTCCGCGTCATGAGTTTTATCATCCTGAACGTTCGATGGGAACGTTAATGTGCCATTATCAACATCGCATGCATGCTGATCCATTATTCAAACCCGGCGAGCAAGACATTACCGCTCATGTCGATTTTACAGCCCTCGCTGAAGCCGCTGTTGAAAATAATTTAACGGTTGCAGGATATACCTCTCAAGCCGGATTTTTATTGGAAAATAAATTACTCGATTTTGCAGATCCCGAAAATGACGCGTCTGCCATCAAAATGCTGACGCTCCCCAGCGAAATGGGTGAATTATTTAAGGTAATCTTGCTCACAAAAGACTGGGAGAAAACCTTATCGGGCTTTGCACTACAGGACAGAAGAAACCGGCTATAAGCCATGAAAATTCTGCACTGCATGCAGAATTTTCATGGCTTCTGTGATAATATGCCTCCCATGGACAGACGAGATTATTCAGAGCAGATCACCCAAGCTTACCGCACCCACCCGGTTGTCGCCCTATTGGGACCTCGCCAGTGCGGGAAAACCACATTGGCCAAAAACTATGTCAAACATCATAAAAATTTAGGCGAAATTCATTACTTTGATCTAGAAGATCCTATCGATCTGGCGAAACTCGATAATCCAATGCTCGCGCTTGATACACTTACAGGATTAATTGTCATTGATGAAATCCAACGACGACCTGAATTATTTCCGGTGTTGCGCGTCATCGTCGACCAAAAAAAATCACGCCGATTTTTAATTTTAGGAAGCGCATCCCGAGAATTGATTCAGCAATCGTCTGAAACATTAGCGGGTCGAATTGCTTATATTGAATTAACCCCCTTCTCCTATCCTGAGACACAAGATCTTGAAAAACTTTGGATTCGCGGGGGATTTCCCTTGTCGTATCTGGGGAAAACATTGGAGGACAGTATTCAATGGCGAAAATTTTATATTCAAACTTTTCTGGAACAAGATATTCCTGCGTTAGGAATACAAATCCCGCCGCAAACATTAAGACGGTTCTGGATGATGCTAGCGCATTATCATGGCAATATTTTTAATGCATCTGAAATTGGACGTTCATTAGGTGCTGCTGATACTACGATACGACGTTACCTCGATATATTGACGCATACTTTTATGATAAGACAACTTCAACCCTGGTTTGAAAATATCAATAAACGCCAAATAAAATCGCCGAAAATTTACTTCCGCGACAGTGGTATTTTTCATTCATTAATTGATGCAACGGATCCCAAAATTTTACATCGACATCCCAAACTCGGTGCTTCATGGGAAGGTCTTATTATTGAAGAAATCATTCGAAAAATGCATGCAGAACCGGGTGAGTGCTACTTTTGGGGGGTGCATGGGCAAGCAGAATTAGATCTATTAATTTTTAAAAACGGCAAACGATTGGGCTTCGAAGTAAAATATGCTGATGCACCTACCCTGACAAGATCAATGATAACGGCATATGAAACCTTGCATTTAGATGAACTTAAGGTTATTTATCCAGGCGAGAAAAATTACAAATTAAACGAAAATATTGAAGTACACGGGGCAATAAACTTTTTGTAGTACTATGTTTGATATACCCATCCCAGGAGAAGACATGATTATAGTCACCGGCGGCGCAGGATTCATCGGCAGCAATATCGTTCACGCCCTCAACCTTCGCGGCGAAGAAAATATACTCGTCGTAGACGATCTGACTGACGGTACTAAATTTAAAAATCTGGTGGATCTGAAATTCAAAGATTATATTGATAAAGACGAATTTTTATTGAAACTGGATTCGCTTGGCAAAATCAAGGCCATCTTTCATGAAGGCGCCTGCTCCGATACCACGGAATGGAACGGTAAATACATGATGGAAAATAACTATGAGTACTCTAAAAAGTTGTTCCATTTTGCAGAAAACAAAAAAGCCAGCTTTATTTATGCTTCCAGTGCAGCTGTTTATGGATCTAATACCATTTGTAAAGTTGATCCCGCTTATGAGCAACCCCTGAATGTTTATGGCTATTCCAAATTATTATTTGATAATTACGTTCGAAAAAATCATAAATCCAATCAAGTCGTAGGATTACGTTATTTTAATGTGTATGGCCCACGTGAATTTCACAAAAATAAAATGGCAAGTGTCGCCTTTCATTGTCATAACCAATTATTAAGCGAAGGCAAAGTAAAGTTATTCGAAGGCAGTGGCGGTTACGATAACGGCGAACAACGCCGCGATTTTATTTACGTCAAAGATGTTGCTGCCCTCAACCTTTGGTTTTTAGACAATCCCGAGACTTCAGGAATTTTTAACCTAGGCACAGGTCGAAGCCAATCCTTCAACGAAGTTGCTCATGCTGTGCTGAAATGGCACGGAAAAGGCGAAATTGTGTACATTCCTTTCCCCGAACAGCTCAAAAATCGCTATCAACACTTCACTGAAGCGGACATGAGCTTACTTGAAAAAGTCGGATGCACCCATACCTTTAAAAATGTTGCCTCTGGCGTTAAAGATTATCTGGACGATCTCGCCTCAAAATCATTATAATTAACGGCTTTTTTCAGCACCCCTTCTAAC